>JBKGHI010000408.1:0-5077 GCA_046520405.1 Myxococcus sp. 1LA | reverse complement strand
CGTGCCCGCCGCCGCACACCTCAGCCGGGCCGCAGGTGCCGCAGTCGAGCACGCCCTCGCAGCCGTCGGACACCTGTCCGCAGTCGTGGCCCAGGGCCTCGCAGGTGGTGGGCTCGCAGGGCGCGGGTCCGCACACGTTGTGCCGGCCCCCGCCGCCGCACACCTCATCCGGGCCGCAGGTGCCGCAGTGGAGCGTGCCGCCGCACCCGTCAATGGCGATGCCGCAGTCCATGCCCTGGGAGGCGCATGTCATGGGCTCGCACGCGGACACCGACCGGCGGCTGCCCGCGTCCTCGTCCGGCTGCGTGTGGCTGCACGCCGTCCACAGCACCAGGAAACACGCCCAGAACCACGCTCCCCGTCGCCCCACTCCGCGCATGCGCTCCCGCCCCGCCCTGGCCACACCACCCGCGCCCAACGTGGGGGCGGACCCCGGCGGGTGCCCAGCCACGGGACGAGGGTGGGTTGGACGGTGCACACACCGCGGCGGACCCGTGCGAACGCCGTCAACCCGAGCGCCCGGTTTCCGACGTTCGCGTCACCCGGCGAGCCCCCTGGCTCCGGCGCGGGGGGCGCTTCACCCTGCCCGAGGACATGGGCGGTGGACCGTCTGGGGAGGGGGGGAGGTGGCACGTCCGTGGACGTTCGCGCAGCGCGCGGGCGCCGGCTTCATCGTCTCGTTGCTGGTGGCGCTGGTGCTGGCGGGAACGTCCGTGGTGGCGCTGCTCTCCGTGCGGGCCAACCACAAGGCCCGCATCCTGGAGCTGTCCAGGGACGTGCTGGACGTCAAACACCTGGAGCGGACCTTCAACGACAAGATGGTCAGCGGCCGGGGCTTCGCCTTGTCGGGGGACGCGTTCTTCGCCCAGGACATGTCCGTCGCGCGTGAGCGCTTCATCGCCACCTATGAATCCCTGAAGCGCCGCCTCACCCAGGAGCCCCTGGCCACGCAGTTGGAAGCCGTCTCCCACGCGGAGCTGGAGCACGAGGAGGCCATGCAGGCGCTCATCATGGAGCGCGAGGACGGCGCGCCCCGCCAGCGGCTGGAGCAGATTTTCGACGGCCACGTGGCGGACACCCGGCGGCGTGCCCTGGAGAGCCTCCGGACGCTCCACCAGCAGACCGAGGCCCAACTGGCCCAGGGCATCCATGAGAGCCTGACGACGGACCGCAGCGCGCTCGGGCTTTCGCTGCTCGCCGGCAGCCTGGGGCTGGCCGGCGCGACGATGCTGGCGTGGACGCTGACGCGCAGGCTGCGCCCCATCCAACAGGAGGCCGAGGCCAGCGCCGAGCGCTTCCAACTCCTCGTGGAAGGGGTGCGCGACTACGCCCTCTTCTTGCTGGACGCGCGGGGCCGGGTGGAGAGCTGGAACCCGGGGGCGGAGCGCATCATGGGCTACCGCGAGGCGGAAATCCTGGGCCAGCCCTCCAGTGTCTTCTATCCGCCGGACGCGGTGGCGGCCGGGATTCCAGAGAAGGACCTGGCGCGGGCCCGGCGGGATGGACGGCTGCACACGGAGGGCTGGCGGGTGCGCAAGGACGGCTCCCGCTACCTGGCGGACACCAACGTCACCGTGCTCCATGACGCGCGCGGGCAGCCGCGTGGCTTCGCCAAGGTGACGCGCGACATCACCGAGCGGCGCCGGGCCGAGCGCACCCAGCAGCTCCTGGCGGAGTCAGGGCGCCTCTTCCACCAGTTCCAGGACCCCGACCAGACGGTAGCCGAGCTGACCCGCATCATGGTGCCGGAGGTGGCGGACGCCTGCCTGCTCTACCTGATGACGGCCAGTGGCGACCTCTGGCCCCGCGCGATTGCGCACGCGGTGCCGGAAAAGGAGGCGGTGCTGTGGGACTCGGCGCGGCGCTTCCCGCCGCCGCGAGACACGCACTGGGGCATCTGGCAGGTGCTGCGCACGGGGCGCTCCGAGCTCAAGAGCGACGTGTCCCCGGAGACCTTGTCCCAGGGGCTGGTAGGCCCTGAGCACCTCTCAATGGTGGAGCAGGTGGGCGTGCACTCCTACCTCGGCGTGCCGCTCCGGGTCGGGCAGCAGACGCGCGGGGTGTTCGTGCTGCTGACGTCCGCGCCGGAGCGCCGGTTGACCATGACGGACCAGGTCTTCGTGGAGGAGGTGGCGGGGCGGGCCGCGCTCGCGTTGGACAACGCCCGGCTGTGGAGCGAGGCGCAGGAGGCGGTGGAGCTCATCGGCGTCGCCGCGCACGACCTGGGCAATCCGTTGAACACGTTGCAGTTGCTGCTGCGGAGGCTCCAGCGGCTGGAGCTCGCGGGGGAGCAGAAGGCGAGAGATGGGCTGGCGGCGGCGTTGAAGCAGACGCAGCGGCTGGCGCAGCTGCTTCACAACCTGTTGGACCTGTCGCGGCTCTCGTCGGGGAAGCTGATGCTGGACGCGGCGCCGGTGGACCTGTCGGAGCTGGTGCGGGAGGTGGTGGAGCGCTTCGCCGAGCAGGCGGCCGAGGCGGGCTCCCGCCTGGAGGTCAGCGCTGAACTGGGACTGGTGGGCCGGTGGGACCGGCTGCGGTTGGACCGGGTGGTGACGAACCTGCTGTCCAACGCGCTGAAGTTCGGCAAGGGCCGTCCGGTGGAGATTCACGTGGAGCACGCGGGCGTGGCGCGGGCCCGGCTGGTGGTGAGGGATTACGGCGTGGGCATCGCCCCGGAGGCGCAGCGGCGCATCTTCGAGCGCTTCGAAAGGGAGCTGTCCGGCGGTCAGCACGCGGGCTTCGGGCTGGGGCTCTACATCGTCCGGCAACTGGTGGAGGCGCATGGCGGCGCCATCCGCGTGGAGAGCGCCCTGGGACAGGGCGCCACCTTCGTCGTGGAGCTGCCGCTGCTGCTCCTGGGCTCGGAGATACGTGAGCCTCCGGCCTCCCCCCTGCATTCGTGAGCCGCGGGGCTCACGCGTGCAGCGGCGGCTGCGAATCCACGAAGGACCGCAGGGAGGACAGCTGCGGTGCCTTCTCCTGCTCCTCGAGCAGCTCGAACTCCAGCGAGTCGTGCGCGCAGAACACCGTGACGTCCCGCCCATGCCGCTGTACCAGCTCGCGCAGCCGGCGCATGTTGTGCCAGCGCAGGTAGCCGTCCTTCTGCATCAGCTTCTGGTAGGCGCGCAGCCCCGGGGTGCAACGGTACCGGTCCGGCGCCATCTCCCCGTGGTAGAAGTACGCGTCTCCGGCGTGCAGCAGCCAGCCGTCGCCATGCTGGACGGCCACGCCCGCGTGGCCCAGGGTGTGGCCGGGCAGCGGCACCAGCAGGATTTCCGGCGGCAGGCCCGTCAAATCCCGCACGCACTCGAAGCCGAACCAACGCTCACCGTCCCCACCGGAGGGGTACGTCACCCACTGCGTCTCGTGAATCCACTGCAACGGCCGGTAGCGGCGCCTGTCCAACGGCGTCGCCTGGGCCACGGCGCTCTGGTACTCGTCCGACAGCAGGTGGACCCGGGCATGTGGGAAGTCGTCCAGGCCCCCGGCATGGTCGAAGTCCAGGTGCGTGAGGACGATGTCCCGCACGTCCTCGGCCTTGAAGCCCATGCGCTCAATCTGCCGGATGGCCGTGGAGCCCTCGTTGAGCTGCGGCCGCGTCAACACGTCGAGGAACAGGGGCGCCAGCCGGGGACGGCGGTGCTTCACGTCCTCCAGGCCGAAGCCGGTGTCCACCAGGATGAGTCCCTGCCGGCCTTCTACCAGGAGGCAGTGGCATGTCAGCGCCGCGGGCCCCGTGAAGCCCTTCCGTCCGTCCACCAGCCGGCCGCCCGGCGGGCACATGGTGGTGCAGTTCAGGTGGTGGATGCGCATCGCTTCCGCTCCTCGGCAGGGAGCCGCTCGGGCGGCCCGGGTCCGGAGCTAAAGGTGCGCCGCGTGACGTCCCGGAGGAATCCGCGCGAGCGGGGTGGCGGAAGGCTCGCCCGCCCGGCGGGGTGCCTGGGCGTCCACCTTAGAGGTGCTGGAGGTGCTCGGCCGTCCGCTCCTCGTGGACGTTGCCGGTGTTGAGCGTCGTCGCGGGCTCGAAGAGGAGGACGTGGACCTCCTCCTCCGCCACGGGCCGGTGCTCCACGCCGCGAGGAATGATGATGAACTCCCCCGGGCCCACGTCCACCGTACGCTCGCGCAGCTCCATGCGCAGGTGGCCATGGAGCACGAGGAACAGCTCGTCCTCGGCGTCGTGCTGGTGCCAGACGAAGGGGCCGTGGAGCCGGGCCAGGCGGACGTGCTGGCCGTTGAGCTCACCCACCACCTTCGGAGACCAGTGCTCGGAGAAGAGGGCCAGCTTCTGCGCGAGGTTGACCTTGTCCACCTCGGGGGCCGGTGCATCCAGGGGCGGACGTGCGGGCGTGGTGCCGGTGCCCTCCAGGGCACGGGACGTGCCGGCGCGGCGACGGGAGTCCCAGCGCGGACGGCGTCCGGCGAGGCCCGTGGGACTGCGATGAGGCGCGCTCATGCGGGTGTCATCTCCTTCCGCGGCGCCGCTGCATTGGCTTGCGCCATGAATTCGAATTCGGAGTGTCTGCCTTCTGCGGAGGATAATCCCGCCTGTCAGCGCACGGGAGTGGCCGCGAGGTCGACTACCCGACGGATGACGTGAAACATCGCGCCCGCGTGTCGCGAAAATGTCTGTCTCGGGGCTCAGTCCGGGAAGAACATCGGGTCGCGGGTGGTGACGAACGAGGAGATGGCGCTGGCCACCTCCGGCGGCAGCCCGGTGAACTGCACCCCCACGCCCGGCATCAGCTCCGGCGTGCGGGAATTGGCCTCGCGCACCCAGCGCACCACGCCCGTCACCTTCATGGGCCGTCCGCCCGGCAGGGTGAAGTCCAGCTCCACCTGCGTGCCGCGCGGCACCGCGTCCACCGTGGCGATGAACACGCCGCCCTCGCTGATGTCCAACGAGAAGCCGGTGAAGAAGTTCGAGTCGCTGCGCATGTCGATGGACGTGTGCATCCGCACCCGTCCGTTGCGCCGCGCGTCCTTCTCCAGCGGGGGGGCGGGGCGCGCTGGGGCCGCCGGGACGGGCGCGTGTCCCTGGGCCTTCGCCGAGGCGGCCGCCCGTGCCAGCTCCGCC
>JBKGHI010000407.1:0-5126 GCA_046520405.1 Myxococcus sp. 1LA | reverse complement strand
GGCCGCGCCCACGGTGTTGGCCGCACGGCGAAGGGCAGGGAAGCCCGCGGCGGGCCCGGCGGCGCCCCTCGCCGGGCCGTGAGCCGCCTGCGTGAAGGCCTGCCTACTTCTGCTCGGAGAGGTGGATGGTGAGCACCGGGCAGGACGCGCGGGCGACCACCTTCTGTGCCACGCTGCCCAGCAGCAGGCGAGGCAGGCCGCGCCGTCCATGGGTGCCCATGACGATGAGGTCGCACTTCTCCTGCTCGGCGAGGTCGAGGATGGTGGACGCCGCCTCACCCACGACGATTTTCTGAGTCACCGGGACGCCGGGCGGCCCGCCCTGGTTCACCTGCGCCGTCAGCTCCTTGGTGGCGGTCTCCACGGCGACGTGCTCCAGGGACTGGGAGTTCCACCCTGGCGCGGCCACCAGCAGGTCCGGCGCCACGTATTGGGGCGGCTCCCAGGCGTGCACCACCTCGACGGAGGCCTTGAAGGGCTGGGCGAGCTTCACCGCATAGTCGATGACCTCCCGGGAGCCGTCCGAGAGGTCCACGGGAACGAGGATTCGGGAAACAGTGGCCATGCCTTCTTTTCTGGGCATGCCGCGCCCCAGATGGAAGTGCCGGCCCAGCGCCGCTTCGGCCGCCTGCCGTCCGAGCGTGCAAACCTTGCGGCGGGTGCGGCGGCCCGCGCAAGGCGTGCGCAGGATGGGCACCTCAACTCACGGAGGATTTCGTCATGCGTCCTCTCCCCATCGACCAAGGAACCGTGCTCATCATCGGCGCGGCCCGGGGGATTGGCCGGGAGCTTGCCCGGCTGCTGGCCCGCCGCGTCCGGACGTTGGTGCTCGTGGACCGTCAGGCCCAAGCCCTGGAGCCCCTGCGCGAGGAGTTGCTGCTGAACTATCCGACGCTGGGCGTGCTCGTTGAATCCTGCGACGTGTGTGATCCACGGCAGGTGGACGCGCTGCTCGCCACGCTGGAGGCGCAGTTCGTCCGGGTGGACGTGCTGGTGAACAACGCCGCGGAAGGCGACCAGGGGCTCTACGCGCAGGAGGGCTGGGAGCGGGTGGAGGCGATGCTGCGCGCCAACGTCTGGGTGCCCGCGCTGCTGACGCACCGGCTGCTCAAGCCCATGCTGGAGCGGGGCCGGGGCGGCATCCTCAACATCGGCTCCGGCGCGGCGCAGCTCATCCTGCCGGGCTCGGCGACCTTCGCGGCCTCGCAGCGTTTCCTGGATGGCTTCACGGAGGCGCTGCGCCTGGAAGTGGAGGGGCAGGGCGTCACGGTGACGCGCGCGGCCCCCGGGCCGCTGTGGGACGAGGGCATGGAGAGCGCCGAGGTCATGGCGCCCTTCTTCCACCTGTCCTTGGAGCGGTGCGCCCGCGAGGCGCTGGCCGGCTTCGAGCGGGGTGAGCCCCTGGTGTACCCCGGGCTGGGCCACCGCTGGGTGATGCGCCTGCTGCCACTGCTGCCGCGAGGACTCAAGCGCAGCCTGGGACGGATGGCGATGCGGGGCCTGCAACGGGAGCAACTGCTGCTCCCACCACAGGCCCCGGCGGTGCTGCCTCTGTCGGGTGAGCCATCACCCGGCTGAGGCGGGGGCGCCTGACCTCAGAGGCCAATCTCCGCCAGGCGCGCCTTCACGCGGGTGGCCTTCACGCCGGTGTTGGCCGTGCCACGCCCCTGCGAGTTGCCGCCCAGGCCGATGTGGTGCAGCCCCACCACCTGGTGCGAGGACGAGGACAGCACGGGCGAGCCCGACGAGCCGCCCAACGTGTCCGCGTCGTAGGACAGGTCGGTGGTGCTGTAGTTCGCGTTGCGCACCACGCCCGGCGAGGACTTCTTCGTCGGCGTGCAGCCGCTCGTCGTGTAGTAGTCGCAGTTCTGGTGGACCACGTAGACGCTGGCGCCAGTGGCGGCGTTGGCGCTGGCCACCGTCAGCCAACCGTACACATCACCGGGGAGCTGCCCGTTGGTGGCGGTGCAGCGCAGCGCCGTCATGTCGTCGCCCGACCAGGTGCGGATGAGCGTGCCGCAGTTGTACCAGACGCGGGCGGTGGAGCTGACGCCGTCCTCGTAGTTGAAGGACACGCGCGCGCCGGAGGCCTGGGAGCTGCTGCCGATGCAGTGGTTGTTGGTGATGACCACGTCGCGTGACACCAGCCAGGCCGTGCAGCGCGAGCCCACCGCCGGGATGGACAGATAGCCCACCGCGCGCGAGCGCGTGCGCTGCGTGCCCGACAGCGAGGTGGCGCTCACCCAGTTCACCGAGCCCACGATGACGTTGGACTCCTTCGACTGGAGCGGCTCGAGGCCGTCCGCGTCCGGAACGTCGAGCGGTGCTTCGGTACCACAGGCAGACAGGGCACCCACCAGGAACAGCGCACGCACGCTCTTCGGGAACATCGGGACTCCTTCTTGCGCTGGATTGCGCGGCGAGGCCCAAGGCACGTGTCGTGCCATTCCAGCGCATCGTGCGGCTCCACTCGGAGCGTGCACGCGGAGGCGCCCACGACTGGTGCATCCCTGTCCATGCAACTCAATTGTATATGTAAAAAGACTTCACGCTTGAGGCGACGGGTGGCAGTAATTTTCTGGCTTTAGCTGATTATCTTGAATTGGTGCGTCCCAGGTCAATCCGCGCCCCAGCCGTTGTCTCCGGGCAGGACAGGCTCCGGAAAAATACAAGGGCCGCGTCCGGACCCGTGGTGACGGGGTCCAGGCGCGGCCCGGGCGCGGCGGGAGGCTCAGCCGATGACCATGTCCTCGCGCTCCAGCGTGCCGGAGCCGAACTCACGCGAATGGCCCGCGGCGTCGGTGTAGCGCCGGAGGTTGAAGCGGGTGAAGAGCTCGTCGGACTCGCCGGTGGCCATCCACTTCGCCATCCGCTCCGCGACGGCGGGGGCCATCATGAAGCCGTGGCCCACGAAGCCGGACATCTGGAGCAGGTTGTCCAGGCCCGGGGTGCGGCCGAGGATGGGGTTGTTGTCCGGCGTCACGTCGTAGCAGCCGGCCCACTGGCGCAGCACCTTCACGTGGCCCACCTGGGGCAGCTGCTCCATCAGCGCCTGCGCGAAGCGCGACACGAAGCGCAGGGTGCTGCCCATGTTGAGGCCCGCGGGCTCCTTGGCGTCGCCCATGCCGCCCACGATTTCGCCGCGCATGGACTGGCTGAAGTACAGCCCGCTGTCGAGCACGGACACCAGCGGTCCCAGGAAGGGCTTCAGCGGCTCGGTGCTGAGGATTTCGTGGCGGTGCGGCTCGTTGGGCAGCTTCACGTCCACCAGCTTCGCCACCTCGGGGCTCCATGCGCCCGCGGCCAGCACCACCGTGTCACAGGCGATGTCGCCGCGCGTCGTCTTCACCTTGCGCACCTGGCCGCCGCTGGTCTCGAAGCCGGTGACGTCGGTGTACGTCTCCACGCGGACGCCGCGCTTCTGGCAGCCCTGCGCGTAGCCCCACAGGAAGGGCCAGGGGAAGATGACGCCGTCCTCCGGGTTGTAGGACGCGATGAGGCAGTCCTTCATCGTGAGGCCGGGGACGATGCCGCGCGCTTCATCCGGAGTGATGAGCCGGGTGGGGACGCCGAAGCGGTTGTGCAGCGAGACGTTGCGCTCCAGCCGCTGCGCCACCGGCTTCGTCTTGGCCAGGAAGATGTAGCCGCCCTGGCGCAGCCACACGTTGATGCCCAGTTCGCGCGCGAAGCCCTGCATCAGCTCGATGGAGCGCTTGGCCAGCTCCACCAGGGACGGCGTGCCCCACTGCATGCGCACGCCACCGCCGTTGCGGCCGGACGCGCCCGCGCAGAGGTAGCCGCGCTCCAGCACCACCACGTCCGTCTCACCGGCGCGCGCCAGGTTGTACGCCAGTGCCAGGCCCATGATGCCGCCGCCGATGATGACCACCTTCGCCTTGGCGGGCACCGGGCCCTCCGGGCGCAGCGCGGCGGGGAAGTGGTCCACCTCCTGGGGCAGCCCGCCCACGGGCGGCTGGGACTCGTCCACGGGCGCGGAGGCCATCATCCGCAGCTCGGTGGGGTAGAGCGGCTGGCGCGGGGTGAAGGGCACCACCGCGGCGGGCTTGAGCGCCTTCTCCTTCTCCAGCAGCGCGGCCACCGCCGCCGTGCAGCTCTTGCCCTGGCAGATGCCGGTGCCGAAGCCGGTGTAGCGCTTCACCGACTCCACGTCGCGGAAGCCCCGGGACACCGCGTGACGGATGTCGTCGACGGTGACGTCCTCGCAGGAGCAGATCATCGCCTTGCTCATGACAGCCCTCCCACCAGCGCATGGGCCGCGCGCCGTCCGGCCGCCGCCGCGTCCTTCGCCGAGCCGCCGCCCGTGACGTCACCCGCGGCGTACACGTCCGGAGCGTGCGTGCGGCCGTCCGCGTCCGTCTCCACCACGAAGAGCCCGCGCTTCTC
This sequence comes from Myxococcus sp. 1LA, assembly GCA_046520405.1. GTDB lineage: Bacteria > Myxococcota > Myxococcia > Myxococcales > Myxococcaceae > Myxococcus. Next base: position 722 of record JBKGHI010000407.1, on the reverse strand, counting down.
GTCGAAGGGCACCTTCGCGCCGCCCTGCCGCGCCAGCTCGAAGCTGGGGCTGACGGGGACGGACACCAGCACCGCGTCACACGACACCTTCTCCCGGCCGCCGCCTTCCCGCGTGAAGCTGAAGGCGCTCACGCCGCGCAGGCCATGCGCCTTGGCTCGCTGCCGCGCACCGCCGTCGCATGCCCGCCCGGGGGCGGCGTGTCCCGCAGGTCCACCACCGCCACCACCTGGGTGCCGCGCTCCTGAAGCAGGTTGGCCAGCGCGTGCAGCTCCGCGCCCCAGCCCACCAGGGCCGCCGTCTCTGGCGCCACGTCGTAGCGGCGCAGCAGCAGGCTGGCCGCGCGGCCCGCGTAGACGCCGGGCAGGTCGTTGTTCTCGAAGGGCAGCGTGGGAGGGTGGCCACCGGGCGTGAGCAGGAAGCGCTCCGAGTACACCTTCACCAGGCGCGGCGCGTCCGCTTCCCAGGTCCCCACCGCGAGGAAGCGCCCGCCCTCGTCGTCATACAGGCCCAGCGCGGTGGCCCGCGTGAGCACGCTGCTGGGGGAGATGCGGTGGGCGTCATCCAGCCGGGCCCCCGGCCTCCGGCGCGCCATGCGCGAGCCGCCCGCCGAGCACGTCGTCCCGCTCAATCAGGAGGAAGCCTACGTCCCGTTCGGTCAGCACGCGAGCCGCCGCCAGGCCCGCGGCGCCGCCGCCCACCACGGCCACGCGGGTGCGCACCG
>JBKGHI010000406.1:0-5139 GCA_046520405.1 Myxococcus sp. 1LA | reverse complement strand
TCCGCCGCGCCTCCCACGGAGCCCGCCTCCCCCTGGGCCCTTCCAGAGGTCCGCGCGCGCGCCCCGTGGCGGCGGTGGCGGGCCGCGCTGAAGCGCCTCTGGGCCGCGCTGCGTTCGTGGCGCTGAGCTTCTGGCCCGGTCACCCCATTCCCTTGCATCCAACCTCAGAGGTCCATGAGCCCATGATGACGCCTGACACGACGACGGAGGAGCTTCCTGGAGGTCCGCGCAGGCCGCGCGTGCTGTTCACCGTGGCCGGCACGGTGTTCGAGTTCGTCCGCAAGCTGGAGATGCGCTCCACGGGAGAGCTGTTGATGCTGGCGCAGCGGCGCTACCGCAACGGCCTGGGCGGCCCGGTGGTGGTGAAGCGGCTGCGCAACCCGGCCACCTTCGTGGAGCGCCGGCGGCTGGTGGAGGAGGTGGACCTGACGTTCCGGCTCAACCACCCCGCCATCGCCAAGGTGCTGCTGCTGAAGCTGTACCGGGGCGCGCCCCACGTGGTGATGGAGTACGTGGAGGGGCGGTCGCTGGACACGGTGCTGAACCTGGCGGCCATGCGGCGGCGGCCCCTGTCCGCGGAGTTCGCGGCGCACGTGACGGCGGAGGTGGCGGAGGCGCTGCACCACGCGCACGCCCTGACGGACGAGTGGAACCGGCCGCTCAACATCGTCCACCGGGACGTGAGCCCCCGGAACATCCGCGTGGGCGTCCATGGCGAGGTGAAGCTGACCAACTTCACGGTGGCGGCGTCCTCGCTCTCCGGGCGCGAGGTGACGAGCCGCGAGCTGGTGAAGGGCGACATCGCGTATGCGTCACCGGAGGCGCTGCGCCGGCGGAAGGTGGATGCCCGCTCCGACCTGTTCTCACTGGGGCTGGTGCTGCTGGAGCTGCTGACGGGCCGGCACCCGCTGATGGTGGATGACCTGGCGCCCGTGCTGGAGCCGGACCCGCTGGAGCTTCAGGCCCAGGGCCCCACGTGGATGCCGGTGAAGGAGGTGGCGACGCGGATGGCGCAGGTGGGGCCGGAGCAGGTGGAGCGGCTGGCCGCGGGCGTGCCCGAGCCCCTGCTGCGCATCTTGCTGCAGGCGCTGCGGCAGAAGCCGTCGGAGCGGTTCCAGACGGGCGCGGAGATGGCGGAGGCGCTGCGCGCATGGCTTGGAGCGCAGGGGTTCCACCGGGGGCGGCAGGCCATTGCGCAGGAGGTGGAGCAGGCCGCCGTGGAGGCGACGGTGCGGCGGAATCAGGCGGAGCTGCTGGAGGGCGGGCTGCATCCGGAAGGGCTGACCGTGGAGGAAGCGGCGCTGGCTGGTGAGCCTTCGTCCGAGACGCCCCTGGGCGAAGCCGCCGGGTCCGCGGTGCGACTGTCGCAGGTGGCCGAGCTGACGCTGGAGGCGCGCATCACCCAGACGCTGGAGCCGGCGGCGGACGCACGTCCCGCCGCGGCACAGCCGGAGGCCGCGGCTTCGTCATCCGACGATGAGCCACTCTCAACGCCAGCGCCTCCAGAGCCCACCCCAGCAGCCCCAGAGCCCCTGACGTCCAAGAAGCACTGAGCGCCGCGGCGCTCACGGCGCCACGGCCCGCTCACAGCATGCCAGCGCCGTACAGCAGCCCCACCAAGACGAGCAGCGACACCAGGATGACCGCTGCCACGCGCCACGGGGAGATGGGCGCCTCGCCCAGCACCACGTTCGCGTCCTGCCCGTGCACCAGCACCCGGTACGGCTTGTCCTTGTACCGGTAGGCCAGCACGTGGACGGGCAGGGCCAGCCGCTGCGTGCGCAGGCTGGAGAGCGCGACGGCCACGTGGATGTTCCGGAAGCGGGAGCCTGGAATGACGCCCTCCTGGAGCCGCTCGCGGGCCAGGCGCTCCACCGCCTCCAGCACGCTGCGCCGGGCGCCCGAGCGCGTCGCCTCGAACCGCTCGACGTGCGCGCCCTCGGGCCCATGCGGCGTGTTCAGGATGGATTTCCGCTGGTAGTGGGGCGCCAGCGCCTCGCACTCCTTCACCGTCAAGCCTCGCGAGGCTGGCACGGGGATGTTCTTGAATTCGAAGCGGTTCCGGCCCGCATGCGGCGCCCAGTCCGACCGCCGCGAGCCCGCGTTCGAGTCCGCCGTCCAGCTCACGTCCACGCCCGCGTCGAACATCCACGCCGGCCACCACACGGGGCGCAGCGATTCCAGCGAGGCCTCCTGCGCCAACCCCGACGGCCGGAAGAAGCCACCCCGTCCCAGGAAGCCCATCAGCGCGCCGCGCGCGGCCTCGGTGTCCACGGTGAAGGGCAACCAGAACTGCGCCTGCTCCACCGGGTCCGCCGTCATCTCCACGCGGGTGACGGAGCCGCAGTAGTCACACCGGGGCGCCTTCGCCTCCACGGAGTACTCCACCGCCGCGCCGCAGCTCTCACAGCGCACCACGCGGGCCCGGGCGCGCTCCACCGCGGCGCGGGGCGGGGGCGGCGCCGTCAGTCCACAGATGGGACAGCGCAGGTCCTCCGCCTCCAGCGCGCAGTCACAGCGCTGGCAGGGCGCCACCTCCACGGCCTTGGCGCTCATCGCCCACCTCCCGAGGTGAGCAGCCAGGCCACGGTCAGCACCGCCAGCAGCGCCACCACGGCGGCCAGCACCTTCCAGGTGGAGATGGGGGCCTTGCCATGGACGGCCCCCGTCTGGCCATTGACGAGCACCCGCAGCGGCGGCGCGTCCTCCGCGTACTTCACCGCCAGCACCCAGACAGGCAGCAAGCACACGTCGAGCGCCTCCCAGTCCAGCCGTGGCTGGTACTCCAGCTCGCGGTACGAGTCCCCGGGCATGAAGCGCGACAGCAGCCCGCCCATGCGCTCCCCCGCCTCCTTCCGCGCCAGCGCCTCGCACTGCGCCGGCGTCAGGGAGGGCTCCTCCGCCACCCAGCCGGAGATGAGCGCCGGGGTGTAGCGGGCCAGCCCGCGCAAATCGAAGGGCTCCAGCGCCTCCAGCTCCGCGTTGTCCAAGCCCTTCGACGCGGTGACGAGCACGTCCGCCACGTAGCTGCCCAGCTCACCCTCCAGCGGGCGCCACTCGGTGCGCGTCACGGTGCGCGTGCGCGTCACCGTCTTCCCGTTCTCCGTCGTCGTGTACGTCTCCGTCTCCTGGTAGTCCTCACCAATGGAGGCCCGGTAGCGCGCCTGCGCCAGCACGCTGTAGAGGTACGCGGGCACGTACACGCCCCGCACCTCCCCCGGCGCCGCGGAGCGGATGCCCGAGCGCGTGAAGCGGCTGCGCGAGCGCAACCACCGCGCCACGTGCTCCTGGGCCGCCTTGTGCGTGAGCGCGAAGCCCAGCGCGAAGACGGGCTCGGGAACACCGGCCTCCGGGGGCCGCTCCACCACCGCGGGCGCGGCGCAGTAGGGGCAGCGCGTGGTGCGCAGCGCGGGCTCCAGCACCAACCGCGCGCCACAGGACTGACAGCCCAGGTGGAGCATCGGCCCGGCCACGGCGGACTGCGTCTGTTGGGATTGCTCGGCCATCTCGCGAGTCTTGGCGCACATCGGCGGGCGCGTCCATCCCGTGGCGGGAGGCACCCGCGCCCGGCCGCGCGCGCCCTTCTGACGCCCCCCTGCCCGCCCCCCTGGCGTGCATGCCCGGTGGCTGGTTGCGGCCGCCCAGCCTCGGCACGAACGTAGTGTGCACGGAGGGAATCCATCATGGCTCAGCGCGACAAGCAGCAACAGCCGGGCATCCAGCCACCCGAGGATTACTACGGCCGTACAGAGGAGACGCGGCACCCCACTCCGGAGTCGAAAGAGAACGAACAGGAGCGCGACTTGGCGGACACCGCGAAGTCGGCTGAGCACTCGAAACACATGCGGACCATCGACCCAACGGAACGCACACCGGGCGCCATCCTGGATGAGATTGGGGACGGGGATGGTCCGCGCAGCGACGCCGGCACCAACCCGCTGCCCGACACCTATTGGAGCGCCTATCCCGATGGGGAGCCTCGCAGGGAGTAGGCCTGGTGCGAGGGGCCGCTCGGAAGGCCTTGTCCTCCAGAGCAGCCACCCCTCCCGGCCCGTCCCCGCCGCTCCACCCGCCCTGGAGCGTCACCTCCCTCAGTCCTGACCTACGCCGCCCGTCACCTCCCTGATTTCAAGCACTCACGCCCGCCAATGCATGTCAGCCCTCCTCTGTACTGTGTGCTCATTCGCCAGCAACCAGGGGGAGCGATTCCATGGCGGAAATCCGTGAACTGCCGCGTGTGTCCGTGAACAAGTTGGGCGAGTACCTCGTCGCCACGCCCGCGCGCCGCAAGCGCATCATCCACGACCAGAAGCACCCGCCGGAGCAGCAGTATCTGCGCTACCCGGAGGCGTCGCATGCGATTACGGACTTCCTCTGCCGGGGCCTGGATTTGTCCATCCTCCGCGAGCACCAGCGCCGCTTCGCGTGCAGCGTGCCCCAGACGGAGTTCGAGGCGCAGCGGCTGCACCTGTGCTCGGAGGCGCTCGAGCGCTTCGCGGACCTGGTGCCCTGGCTGGATTTGGAGGAGACGCTCATCAGCGCGGTGGGCGCCGAGCCGCCCGTGCTGGAGGTGGCGGGCGTCACCATCAGCGTGCGGCCGGAAGTCGTTCTCCAGCGCATGGACAGACATGGCAACGCGCGCGTGGGCCTGATGAAGCTGTATTTCTCCAAGCACCAGCCGCTGGATGAGCGGTCCGGGCAGTACATCGGCACGCTGCTCCAGCGCTTCACCGAGCAGCACCTGTGCCCGCTGGGCCCGTGCGACCACCGCCTCATCCAGGTGGTGGATGTCTTCGCTGGCACCGTCTTCACGGCGCCTCGGGCGCACATCCGCCGGCTGAGCGACGTGGTGCTCGCCTGCGAGGAGATTGCCGAGCGCTGGTCCGTGCACTGACGCGGCGCGGAAGGTGGGCGTGGCGCGGGAGTCGTGAGCGCCACGCGGGCACGCGAGCGCCGCGTGCCCGGAGCCGCCGCACCGGCGCCTCGGTTGTCCTGGCGTGTCCCCTTCCGCACCGTGTTGGGAACGGCGCGCGGCGGCGGCGCTGGGACACAGGACGGTGGCCGGTGCTCGAAGCCCTCTGGGAGAGGCGTGCCCTGCTCGTATCGGGCAAGGGAGGCGTGGGGAAGACGACGCTGGCG
>JBKGHI010000405.1:0-5205 GCA_046520405.1 Myxococcus sp. 1LA | reverse complement strand
ATGCTCGGTTGCCCGACCATTTCCCTATTCGGCTAACTAATATCCGAACAGGCCCCTAATTCCTTGGGAGCCTGATGCTTCGGAGAGGGCTTGAGCGCGCGTAGCGCCGCTGCGACCACCATGCCCTCCGGGTGCCCCAAGAGTTGCAATGCCCTGTCCACAGAGAGGCGCCCGTGGAACCCCAATGCGTTCAAGGCCAACGACAGCGGGATCGACTCGGCTGTGATGAGCCAGGGAGCAAGGGCCGACTCCACCACCGCAGCCTCCCCCAACTCCAGGGCCCGCGTCATCGCGAACTGGACCGCGACCGGTGCATCAATGGCCCGCGCCTTCATCGCCTCCAAAACGAGGGAAGGCGCCAGCACAAGGAGCGCCCACGCCGCCGCGAACGCTTCCCCGGGGTCTTCTCCTTCTTGCACTTTGGGCACTAGAAACGCGATGGCGGAGGGGCCTGCCGTCACGAGTCCGTCCAGATGCGCGAGCAGTCGCGCTTCCACCTCAGCAGCCTCATCAAGCGTATAGTTGGCCGCGACGTTCGCACGCTCCCAATGGGCCCATAAAAAGGCGGCCTCGGAGAGATGTTCCTCCAGCACGTCGAGAATCATCGTGAGAACCTCAGTTTACCTGGACCGAGCCACCCTTGATGCGATTGACCCCCGAGGAGTTCGTCTCTACGTAAACGCCTCGAATGACAACCTTGCCATTGCGGCGAAGCGTGATGCTGGCTTCACCGCAACGCAACACGATCTCGTCCTCCCCTTCAATGGAGACTCGCTGTCCATCCACGAATGCCTCGGTGGATTCCGAAGCCGATTCGCGCTCCGCGCCCGCTGTCTCCAGCACGGCGTCAAGCAAGGGCGTGGAACTGGGTGCTCGCTCCAACCCAACGACCAACGGGAAGCGGGGATCTCCATCCTCGAAGAGAAGCACGGCACACTGCCGAGTAGCCACAGCGGCATGCACCATCTCCGAGGTCAGATCGAGCGTCCGCTTAGCCGGCAGCGGTCCCTCAGTGTTGCCGTCGAAGTCAACCAGCAAGCGACCTGCCGCATCCATCCCAGTGAGCCACCCCAGTCGGGTCCCCCAAACACGCTCGCGCGGAGCCTCTCCAAACGTTCCTCCAGGGGGCTTTCCCATTGTCACGCTCATGACGGCGTCCTTGTCCCAAACTTCAACGAAGCCCACTGTAGATTCCTACACCGACAACCGGTGGAATCCCCCGATGTGGCCTATTGGAGCAAAAATACCGCTCAACAACAAGCTCCCAGGCACACACAATGCCAGACCAGGCAACCGCTTCCACACATCGGCGGCATCAACAACAGACAGCCACTCCCCCGACAAGTCGACCGCCCTAATTCATTTTCAGCAAAAGCAATCGCCGCTCCAGAGCCCCCATGGAAATCGAAGACCATCCTCGGCAACGTCTGAATCAGAACGACAGAGCATGCAAGACCATCTGCACCCACCAACAAGACTGACATCATTCGAAAGCACCAACGGCGCATGAAGTGCGCACGGAGGAGCCTGCCGTGTATTACCGGCTGACCAATGACCTGTACGCCTCGAACTTCGCCGGCCTTTCGTCGACGCCGACGACGGGGGGGCCCTGGACCATGGGGGTGCGCAGCAAGGCACACGTCGAGGAGCCGATTCAATGCGAGCTGCATCCGGAGAGCGCAGACCCGCCGCCGGACCTCATCCTCACCCTCCCCATCTTCTCCACCCGCCTCATTGAGGTACTCAAGAGCGCGGGAGTGAAGAACATGGACCTGTACCAGGTGGCGTTGAACCACCCGGGGCTGGGCAGGACGTATACTGACTACCGGGCCGTCAACATCATCGGCCGGATTGCCTGCGCGGACCTGACGCAGTCCCAATACCTGCCAGGCCACGAGCCACCGCTGATGAAGTTCGACAAGCTCGTGCTCGACGAAACGAAGACGCTGGGCGTGCCCATGTTCCGGCTGGCGGAGTCAACGAGGTGGATCCTCGTCTCGGAGCAGGTGAAACAGGCGTTGGAGACGGCAGGGCTCCGAGGGGTACGGCTCCTGTCCTTGGACGGAGCCGTCAGCACCCGAGGGGGATTGAGATGGGAGCCAAGGTCTACGCCAATGGCCGGGGCCGCCGAGGACAGCGGCCGGCAGACGTAGCGAGCCTCTCTGCCCACATTCAGCCGAGCACCGCCACCAACTGGCGGCACTGGGCCAGCAGTTCGCCCTCCTCGGTCCACAGTTGCTGGAAGTCCTCGGAGTAGCCCTCCGCCGCCTGACGCGAGCGCCCCGTGCGCAGGAAGTAGGCGTCCTCGCGCAGGCCCGGACGCGGCAGCGCGTGGAAGAAGTGCACGGTGAAGTCCACGCTCGCCGCCGCGTGGAAGCCATCCACACGTGAGAGCACCGACGGCGGATAGGCATCCATCAGCCCCACGCACAGCGGCGCGTCCAGCACCAGCGTGTCCTTGGGGCGAATCCACCCGCCCGTCTCCGCCACGTCCGCGCCCGAGTACGGCGCCGAGCCCACGCAGAAGCGGTACTCGAAAAACTGGCAGAAGGTGGGCATGGGCACGTCATCCGGCACCGCGGGCACCTCCTGCGGGCGCGGCACGACAGGACGCTTCACGTCGAAGTACTCCGTCACCCCACCGCGCGAGGCGCCGAACGTCGCCGTGGCCACGCACAGCACCCCCGCGGCGCTCTCGACGCGCGCCGTGGCGTGCGTGACGAGCCGCCCCGTCCGCTCGATGCGCGTCTGGATTTCCGCGTCGCCCTCCACCGCGGGCGCGCAGAAGTGCGCGGTGAGCGTGCGCACGGGCCTCCCCGGTTGGTTGGCCTGCGCCAGCGTGTGCTCCAACGCGCGCAGCACCGAACCCGCGACGATGCCTCCATAGGCTCCCTTGCCCTGATACCAGGGCGCGGTGAAGCGGATGCCGTAACGGTTGGGGGCGAGCGGCTCGGGGGTGGTGGCGGCGAGGAAGGCAGCGGTCATGGCGCACCGCAGCGTATCAACGCGGCCCCGGTGTGTCCGGCCCGAGTCGAGCCCGGGCCCGCTCCCTCCTCAGTCGGACAGGCGCCAGTCGACGGGCGGGCGTCCGTGGGACTCCAGCGCCTCGTTCACCGCGCTGAAGGGTCGGCTGCCGAAGAAGCCGTTGCTGGCCGACAGCGGCGAGGGGTGCGTGCCCTCGATGACCACGTGCCGCTTCGCATCGATGAGCTTCTTCTTCTTCTGCGCGTAGCGGCCCCACAGCAGGAACACCACCGCGTCATCCTTGGCGCTCACCGCGCGGATGACGGCGTCCGTGAAGTCCTCCCAGCCATGGCCCGCGTGGCTGTTGGGCTTCGCCTGCCGCACCGTCAGCACCGCGTTGAGCAGCAGCACGCCCTGCCGGGCCCACGGAATCAACGAGCCGTCCTTCGGACGGGGCACGCCCACGTCGCTCTCCAGCTCCTTGAACATGTTCACCAGCGAGGGCGGCGGCGACACGCCGGGCTGCACCGAGAAGGCCAGCCCATGGGCCTGTCCCGGGCCGTGGTAGGGGTCCTGCCCCAGCAGCAGCACCCGCACGTCCGCGTAGGGCGTGAGCCGGAAGGCGGAGAAGAGGTCCTCCTCCGACGGGTAGACGGTGGCCTCCCGCCGCTCCGCTTCGACGAAACGCTCCAGCTCCTGGAACGACGGCGACGCCAGCGCCGCGCGCAGCTCCTGCTTCCAGTCCTCCGGCAGCCCATCCGCGAGCACACACGCCTCCCAGTCCAATGGCGGCGGCATTGAAACACCGAGCCTGGGGAGCGCCCACTGCTTTCCACGCACCCGCCCTGGAAACCACCCACAGGCGGCTTCTGCCCCAGAAACCAGCCAGGCAGGCAAGGCGGGTTCTTGGGCCCTGGGGCCAGAGCGCGCTAGCCTGGGTGTCGCCATGACGATGTACACCGAGTCACTCCGCGCGTTCCTCAAGCCCGTCCTGCCCTACATGGACGACGAGGCCGTGTCGGAAATCATGATCAACGGCCCGACCGACATCTGGATTGAGCGCAAGGGCCGGCTCACGAAAGTGGATGCATCGTTCACCGACGAAGGCCTGCTCGGCGCCGCGCGCAACATGGCCCAGTTCGTCGGCCGCATGCTCAACGAGGAGCGCCCGCGCCTGGACGCGCGCCTCCCGGATGGCAGCCGTATCCACGTGGTGATTCCGCCCATCGCGCGCAAGGGCACCACCATCTCCATCCGCAAGTTCTTCAAGGAGAAGCTGACGGTCCAATCCTTGATGAAGTTCGGCTCGCTCACCCCGCAGATGGCGCGCCTCATCGAGGCGGGCATCGCCACCAAGCTCAACATGCTGGTGGCCGGCGGCACGGGCTCCGGCAAGACGACGCTGCTCAACATCGTGTCGTCGCTCATCCCGGACGAGGAGCGCATCCTCACCATCGAGGACTCGGCCGAGCTCCAGCTCAACCAGTCCCACGTCGTGCCCTTCGAGAGCCGGCCGCCCGACAAGTTCGGCAAGGGCGCGGTGGACATGGGCGATTTGCTCCACTCCGCGCTGCGTCTGCGCCCCGACCGCATCGTCGTCGGTGAGGTGCGCGGCGGCGAGGCCTTCCACCTGATGCAGGCCATGAACACCGGCCACGGCGGCTCGCTGGCCACCACGCACGCCAACACGCCCACGGACACACTGCGCCGCATCGAGTCGCTGTGCCTCATGTCCGGCGTGGAGCTGCCCATGGTCGCCGTGCGCGCCCAGGTGGCCAGCGCCATCAACTTCATCATCTGCTGCGAGCGCCTCCACGACGGCAGCCGCAAGACGATTGCCCTGTCGGAGGTGCTGCCCCTCAACGAGAAGGGCGACTACCGCACCCAGGACATCTTCGTCTTCACGCCCGTCACCAAGGACGAGGACGACCACATCCTGGGCTACCACGCGCCCACCGGCATCATCCCCAACTTCGTCAGCAAGGCGCGCGCGTACGGCTTCCACGACCTGGACGAGTCCTTCTTCGACCCGGCCACCTACGGCCTGCCGCCGCCGCCCACCTTCCACGCGGGTGAGTCGTACAGCGTGCGCTGGGCCCCGTCCCTGAAGCACCGCGAGTCCGGCACGCCCGACCCCGCCCACTTCAAGCAGGAGTGGGCGCCTTCGAGCAGCGCCTCAAGCAGGAGGCCCGCGACGTCAAGGCCGGCAAGGCCGCCGCCGCGCCCCCGCCGCCCCCCGCG
>JBKGHI010000404.1:0-5231 GCA_046520405.1 Myxococcus sp. 1LA | reverse complement strand
GTTCGCGACGCCGGAGGACGCGGGCGCGGCGGTGGCCGAGGCCGTTGGCGCGCCGGAGGATGGAGGCCCTGGCACTTCAGAGGACGCGGGCGCCAGCACCGAGGAGGTGGCGGTCGCCCAGGACGGGCCGGTGGAGGCGGAGGCGCCGCAGCGGACGATGCACGAGGTGGACTATCCCACGCGCGTGCTGGTGCTGCGCCCCCGGTACAACGCCGTCCCCGTGCCCGAGTACCCCACCGCCAGCATCGAGCTGAACCCCGGCACGACGTACTCCGTGTGGACGCAGGGCAACGCGTCCCTGGCCGAGGGCCGGGGCACCGCCTCCAGCACGCTGGCCTACTTCATCGAGGGCGACGGGCCGGTGGACAACAGCTTCGGCCTGCTCGGCGGGTCCACGCGCACCATCAAGGGGGCTCGCAAGCTCCACGTCTTCGCGTTGGATGTCGGCGGCCCGGACGACAACAGCGGCACCGTCCGCGTCAACGTCCGCCAGTCCGCCTACGTGCCGCCGCGCTCCTTCACCTTCGACGCGAAGGAGCACGCGGTGCAGCTCAAGCCAGAGCACCAACTGGTGCTGCGCGGCCTCAACCCGAAATCCACCTATCTGCTCACCGTGCGCGACGACTTCGCGGAGCTGCGCTCCGGCGCCAACGGCCGCATCCGCCAGGTGCTGTGCATGGAGCGCGGGCCCACGCCCGAATCCGTGCGCGCCACCCACCGCATCCTTCAGACGGGCAAGCGCTACCAGGTGACGGGCACCGAGAACCTGCACTGCACCTTCCCCGACATGCGGCTCGGTGACAACGAGGGCGCCTTCGAGGTGGACGTCGTCGACGTGACGGACATGTCCGTCAAGGAGCGCGCGGAGGCCCTGAAGGGCTCACGCCGCTCGGAGCGGTAGCGGCCACACCGGCGGGCGGCGCTCGCCTTGTCCGGAGAGCGGGCAAGCGCAGGCGGGCGCTCGCCGCTCGGTGGCGGACATCCGGCGGCCCCCGCGTCGCGGTGACTAACGTATGGTGGACCGGTTCCCACGCGCCGTCCTGGCGGTGGGAGCGCGGCTTCCTGACGTAAGGGCTAACGAGGGCCCCGCTGCACAGAGGCCCGGCTCGACAAGGACGGGAAAGGCACGTGGGCGCGGGGCCGAGGGGGCACCGGGCCCACGCGTCTTTCAGCAGGCCGGACTCAGATGTCCAGGTTCTGCACGTCCAGGGCGTTGCGCTCGATGAACTCGCGGCGCGGCTCCACCGCCTCGCCCATCAGCAGCGAGAAGATTTCGTCGCTCTCCACCGCGTCCTCCACCCGCACCTGGAGCAGCGTGCGCGTGGCCGGGTTCATCGTCGTGTCCCAGAGCTGCTCCGGGTTCATCTCGCCCAGCCCCTTGTAGCGCTGCAGGCCCAGGCCGCGCTGCGCGTCCTTGCGGACGGCGGCCAGCACCTCCTGCACGGAGAAGACGGTGATTTCCCCCGCCTCCACGCGGACCTTGTACGGCGGCTTGCCCAGGGCCACGAAGGCGTCGCGCAGCGTCGACAGCTCCACGTACTCCGGCGACGACAGGAAGGCGTGGTCGAGCACCGTCTCCCGCATGGCGCCATTCACGTCGGTGTGGAACACCAGCTTCTTGGTGTGGTGCTCGGGGTCCTGCACCAGCTCGTGGCGCACGCGGCCCAGCACGTCCGGCATGCGGCGCTCGAAGGTGTCGTAGGCGGCCTTCACCGCCGTCTCCAGGGCCGCCTCGTCCGTCAGCGTCTCCGCCGACAGCCGCGCGCCCTGCACCAGCGCGTCCACCACCCGCGCGTCACGGCGCTTGGCCTGCTTCTCCAGGCGCTCCTCGTACGTAATCACCTTCTCCAGCAGCGCCTTCAGCTCCGCGCCGCCCAGCTCGCCGTCGGGCGTCAGCACGCGCGCGTGCTCGGAGGCGCTCTTGAGCAGGTACTCGTTGAGCGCGTGCTCGTCCTTGACGTACTGGTCCTTCTTGTTGCGCGTGACTTTGTAGAGCGGCGGCTGCGCGATGTAGAGGTAGCCCTTCTGGAGCAGCTCCGGCATCTGCCGGAAGAAGAAGGTCAGCAGCAGCGTGCGGATGTGGCTGCCGTCCACGTCGGCGTCCGTCATCAGGATGATGCGGTGGTAGCGCGCCTTCTCCGGGTCGTAGTCCTCCGCGCCGATGCCCGTGCCCAGGGCCGTAATCAGCGTCACGATTTCGGCGCTGGTGAGCATCTTCTCGAAGCGGGCCTTCTCCACGTTGAGGATCTTGCCGCGCAGCGGAAGGATGGCCTGGTTGCGCCGGTCCCGGCCCTGCTTCGCGGAGCCACCTGCGGAGTCACCCTCGACGATGTAGAGCTCGCTCTCGTTCGGGTCGCGGCTCTGGCAGTCCGCCAGCTTTCCGGGGAGCCCGCCGCCGTCCAGCACGCCCTTGCGGCGCACCGTCTCACGCGCCTTGCGCGCGGCCAGACGCGCCCGGCAGGCGTCGCCAATCTTCGCCACGACCTTCTTGGCGACCATGGGCGTCTCTTCCAGGAAGGAGCCGAGCTGGTCGTTCACCATCTGCTCGACCAGGCCCTTCACCTCGCTGTTGCCCAGCTTCGTCTTCGTCTGCCCCTCGAACTGGGGGTTGGTCAGCTTGACGGAGATGACGGCGGACAGGCCTTCACGCGCGTCCTCACCGGTGGGCGTCTCCTTGAGGTCCTTCCAGAGGCTGCCCTTCTCCGCGTAGCTGTTGAGCGTGCGCGTCAGCGCCGCCTTGAAGCCGGACAGGTGGCTGCCACCCTCGTGGGTGTTGATGTTGTTCGCGAAGGTGTAGATGCGCTCGTCGTAGCCGTCATTCCACTGCATCGCGATGTCGAGCGTGACGCCCTCGCGCTCCGTGCTGAAGGAGATGGGCTTGTCGTGGAGCGTCTGCTTCGACTTGTTCAGGTACTCCACGAACGAGGAGATGCCGCCGTCGAACTTGAAGTCGTGCTCCTTGTTCGTGCGCTCGTCGCGGATGGTGATGTGCAGGCCCGCGTTGAGGAAGGCCAACTCGCGCAGACGCTGGCTGAGCGTCTCGAAGTTGAACTCCACCATCTCCATCACCGTGGAGTCCGGCTTGAAGGCGATGAACGTGCCGCGCTTGTCGGTGGTGCCCACCTCGCGCGGCGGCGAGTCCGGGAGGCCCTGCGCGTACGACTGCTCGTAGACAGTGCCGTTGCGCTGGACGCGGACCTTGAACCACTCCGAGAGGAAGTTGACGCAGGTGACGCCCACGCCGTGGAGGCCGCCAGAGACCTTGTACGCGCCGTTGCCGAACTTGCTGCCGGCGTGCAGCTCCGTGAGGACGACCTCCAGGGTGTCCTTGCCGGGGAACTTGGGGTGTGGGCCCACGGGGATGCCGCGGCCGTTGTCCTGCACGCTCAGGGAGCCATCCACGTGGATGACGACCTCGATGTCGGTGCAGTGCCCGGCCAGGGATTCGTCCACCGCGTTGTCGACGACCTCGTACACGAGCTTGTGGAGCCCGTAGGTCACCGTGTCGCCGATGTACATGCCGGGGCGCTTGCGGACCGCCTCGCGGCCCTCGAGCTTGGTGATGCTGTCCGTCCCATACTCCACGGGCGGCGGAGCAACCGCCGAGCCGGTAGCGGGGGTCTTTTCCATGTGAAGCTGTCCTTGGGAAAAGGAGCCTTGCAACAGGTCCGTGCGTACCACTTCAAGGCACGTCGAACAAGGTTAACGAGGACTCGCAAGGCTGCGTAAACATTCGTGAAATCCGCTTGGCCGCCTGCCTGGGAGGCCGCCCCGGGAAACGGAGTGTTCAGGCGTCGAAACGGGGCGGCGGGAGACGGTCCTCCAACGCCGCGATCAGCTCATCGAAAACAGCTTTGCGGGCGAAGAGATGCCGGGTGACGAGCACCCGCCCCTCCTCCTTGAGGAACAGCGCGAGCACGCTCCCCTTGCGGCCAATCCGGCGCACGTGGTCAATCTGCCCCCAGTGCAGGTCCAGCTCCCGCTGACTGAAGGGGCGGGCCACCCGCACGCCCCGCGCGTCCACTGTGACGCCCCAGCCCGTGCGGGGCCGCAGGCGCTGGAAGGACACCAGGAAGGTCAACATCAAGCCCGCGGAGACGCCGGCGCGGGCCATGGCCTGGACGCCGCCTTCAGCGCGGGCGTCCGCCAGCGCCCAGGCGGTGAGGACGGCCAGGACACAGGCCCCCACGAAGAGGGCGAGGCGGGTGGCGCGAGGGTCGAAGGCGTAGAAGCGCGGGCTGCTCATGAGTGCCCCTGCACCCTAATCCCCCCGGCGCGCCGGTGCGCGGTTTTGAGCGCGGCGTGTGTTCTCCGCCGGGCGGAGCCTGCCTACGCTCGGACGCGCCATGACGAATGCCGAGCTGAGCGCGCGCCTGCTGACCCACGTCATCGACTTCAAGCACCTCCAGCGGGAGCGGGGCACGCTGCGCCACCGGGGGCTGCCCGGCGTGGACGCCTTTGGCCTGCCGGAGCACCCCGAGCACCTGCGGGCCCAGCAGGTCTTCTTCCATGACGCGGGGGCGCTGCGCGACGCCCTGCCCGCCCTGACGGACTTCTACCAGGGCCTGGGCGTCCCGGCCTGGCGCGTGGCGGTGCGCCCCGAGGACACCGAGGGCCGGCGGGTGCTGACGGACGCCGGATTCCACCCCGATGCCGTCCGGATGGACGCCATGGGGCTGGCGCTGGAGGACGTGCCGGACGCTCCGCCGGACCTCGCCCTGGAGGCCTCCGAGACGCAGGACGACATGGTGGCCATCAACAAGCGCACCTGGAGCGCGCTGGGCGGGCAGCTCGACGTCTGGCTGCGGCCGCCCCCGCTGCACGTGCACACGCTGGTCGCGAAGGAGGCGGGCGTCCCCCTGGCGTGTGGCATGGCCCGGGACGTGGGCGACACCGCGGGCATCTACATGGTGGCCACGGTGCCGGAGGCCCGGGGACGGGGCCTGGCCGCGCAGGTGATGCGCGGGCTGCACCACCAGGCGCGCGCCCGGGGCATGACGGCCGCGGTGCTCCAGGCGACGCCGGAGGCCAGGCCGCTGTACCAGCGCCTGGGGTACCGGGACTTGGGCGCGTGGGAGAGCTGGGGCCGCTCCGGCGCCTGAGTCAGCGGCAGCGCCTCCAGCTCGCCCAGGACGGAGAGCGCCTGGGCCGGCTGGCTGAGCTCCAGCAGCCGGTCCGCCAGCCCGTGGGCGGCCAGCCGCGCCAGGTGGGCCAGCCGCACCAGCCGGGGG
>JBKGHI010000403.1:0-5235 GCA_046520405.1 Myxococcus sp. 1LA | reverse complement strand
CCACCGCCACGCCCACCAGCGCCTTGGCGGACAGCTGCGCCTGCGCGCTCACCGCGCCCAGGGTGGCCACGCCGCCCAGCAGCAGGAGCAGCGCCACGGCGCGCGCGCTCGGCGTCGTCCGGGCCCGGCCCTTGGCGGAGAAGGCGTCGAAGGACAGGTAGACGCCGACGGCCAGCAGCACCAGCGTCACCAGATCGCCCGTCCACAGCGGGCGCGAGGAGAAGAAGGCGATGGGCTTCGTCACCAGGTCCTGCGGGTAGGGCCGGTCGTAGTTGTAGACGAACAGGTCGGTGAAGATCTTCGGGTTCTCCGCGATGTTCTTCCCCACCAGGATGAAGAGCATCAGCCCGAAGATGAGGCTCACCGCGTGCGTGGAGATGCCCTCCTCCCACAGCCGGTCGATGAACAGCGCCAGGAGGACGGCCACGCCCGGCAGCACGGGGAAGACGTAGTGGTGGAACTTGGTGGCGCTGGACGACAGCAGCCAGAAGGAGAAGGCCACCCACAGCACCGCGATGATGGCCAGGTGGTCCGCCGCCTTCTCCGAGCGCAGCTTCAGCCGCGCCACCACCGAGAAGGCGCCGGGCAGCAGCGCCACCCAGGGGAAGATGGCGAAGCCGCCCTGCTCGATGAAGTAGATGAACGTGCCGCCCGGCGTGGTGGTGTGCACGCCCGCCGTGAGGCGGTTGAGGTGGTCGTGGACGAAGAAGCGGTACCAGAAGAGCTTGCCCTCATCGTCCACCGAGCCGAAGAGCGACAGCGTCAGGTACCAGGGGCCCGCCACCGCGAAGAACACCAAGACGCCCGTGCCCAGGTGCATCTTGAACATCTGCCCCCACAGCACCGGCATGGGCTGACGGCCCTCGCGCACGTCCTTGCGGAAGCGGGACTGGGTGAGCCACTTCAGGTGCGCGTCCAGGCTGTCGCTGTCCCAGGGGATGACGGACAGGGCCGCGTACAGCACCAGGATGACGGCGGGCAGGCCCACGCCCAGGATGCCCTTGGCCAGGGAAGACAGGCCCGCGAAGAAATAGAAGCCGTACCACCAGGCGGCGCGGTGCTTCGTCGTCGCGTCCAACTGGCCGATGAGCGCGCACGCCATGGCGCAGATGAACGTGGTGACGAAGGGCGTGTCCGTCACCGTCTGCCGCGTGAGCAGGAAGTACAGCGGCATGGTGGCCAGCACGAAGCCGGTGGCCAGGCCCGCGCGCCGGGACACCACGCGCGCCACCGCCAGCGACAGCAGCGCCACGGCGGTGATGCTCAGGAGCGCGAAGGGCATCCGCATGCCCCACTCCGTGTAGAGGCCCAGCATGCCGGTGGGGTTCACCGCGCCCACGGCGTTCATCCCCAGCGCCTGCATCCACATGGTGAGCGGCGGCTTGGAGAAGAACCACGAGCCTTCCCAGAAGGGATACACGTAGTCCTGGCGGACAATCATCATCCGCGCGACTTCACCGTAGTGCGTCTCCCAGCAGTCCCAGAGCCCCACCGCGCCCAGGTAGGGAAGGAAGAGCAGGGCCGCGAAGCCCGCCGTGGCTGTCACGACGCGCAGGCTGAAGGACAGCTCCAGCCACCGCTTCGCCCACTTCGCCTGGAAGAAGTCCTTGCCGAGGATGGCCTCGCTGAAGGTCTGCTCCTGCTGCTGTTCGACTTCGCTCTCCACGGACTGAAGCTCCTTGAGTCGTTCCGGGCGGTGGGCGGCCCACCCTCGGCAGGACGCGGCGTTATATCCCCGCGGCCCCCGCCGGTCGACCACCGCCCGTGGCCTGTGACGTGAGCCTGACTGCGCGCCATTGTGCAGGGGGATGCACACGGCAGGGGCGCCAACCCCGCGAAAGCACAGCGACCAGGCAGGGGCACGCGGCTTGAAACGCCTGAGCCCGGTGCTGCTTCCCGAGGCCGACGGGAGGCGGCCGCCGAGGAGACATCATGCTCGCCCCAGCGGTGCCCCTGGTCTACGCCCTCCTGCTCGCGCAGCCAGGGAGCGAGGCCCCCGTCCTTCCGCCGCCGTCCACCCCGCTCCCATCCCTGGACTGGGACGCCGCCACGGTGTGCTTGCGGCTGCCGCCAACGCCGGATGTTCCCTCCGGTGAATGGCGGGCGCAGTGTGATGACGAAGCCCAGGTGTGCCGGGTGTTCCCGCTGCGGGAGTTGGACTCCGAGGGCGTGGAGACGGACCGGATGCAAGCGTGGGTGCCGTACTGCTTCTTCTCCGAGTTCGACTATGGGAGGGCGCAGCAGGTGAAGGGGTATCGAATGGAGCGGGCCCGCGCCGCGGCGCCCCCCGGCTGGTACCGGGACGAGCGCGGGCGGGCGATGCAGTTCAACTTCGACCTGAACCGCCGCGTCTGGCTCGGCGGCGCCTGGGCGCCGCTGTGGCAGGGCGGCCAGATGCAGGGCCGCATGCGCATGGACTTCGGCCTCGCGGTGGAGGTGCCATCCGACAAGGGAAGGCGTCTGCACCGGCACCGTCTACTGGAGACAGAGTTGCACCTGGGCGAGCCATCGCTCGACCTGACGTTGATGCGCTACGATTTCAGCGTCGAGCGTGACGACCCGCTCTTCCGCGTGGCGACCTTCTTCGGGAAGCCGCAGCGGCATGACCTCTACCTCAACATGGGCTTCTGGATGGAGACCCTGCGCGTGGAAAGACTTGAACGCCGCGGTCACGTGGGGCGCTTCCTCACCTGGGGCACGTTCCACGCCACGGTGGACCTGTGGCATTCGAAGGACCTGACGTCGTACGTGCGCGTGCGAGGCGGCCCCTCCTTCGAACGGGATTACGGGAATGGCTTCAACACGCTCGTCCCCGGCGCGGCGCTCGAAGCGGACCTGACGCTGGACCGGGACGGCTTCCACCATCTGCGCGTGAGCGCGGAAGCGGAGAAGGTCCTGTTGGCCCCCACGGTCGCGGGCCGGCCCCTGCGTCCAACGCGGCTGCGCGTGCAGGCCAGCTACGAGGTCATCCTCCTGGCCATCAACGACCAGCCGCTGACCCTGGTGGTGGATGGACGCGGGATGAGGCGCAGCGACCTCGCGGGCGTCCCCGGCCAGTGGGAATGGTCCGCGTCCGCGGGCCTGCGCTTCTCACTCTGGGCCCCCGCGCGCAGTGCCGCGCCCACGGACATGTCCGTGACGGAGTAGCCACATGCGGATGCCAGGACTCGCGCTGCAGGCCACCGCCGTGGACGTGTCACAGGGTTCGCACGAGGACTGGCCCGGCGCAGCGAGCTGTCAGCCTGCTGGAAGGCCCTCGTCACCAGGGGCCCCGGCCTGTCGCCGTGGAAAGGAGGGCATATGGAGCGGAAGCTTGTTTCGATTCAGCGCATCGACCACCTGGAGCCCGTGTCCGGAGCGGACACCCTCCTGAAGGCGCGCGTCATGGGCTGGGACGTGGTCGTGAAGAAGGGCGAGTTCGCCGTCGGCGACGCCTGTGTCTTCTTCGAAATCGACAGCCTCCTGAAAGAGGGCCGGCCCTGGGCCGAGTTCCTCCGGCCCCGAGGCTTCCGGGTGAAGACGGCCCGGCTTCGGGGCGTGCTGTCCCAGGGGCTGGCCCTGCCAACCTCCATCCTGCCTGGCGAGGTGCCCGCTGTCGGAACGGACGTGCGTGAGGTGCTCGGCGTCGTGAAGTTCGAGCCGGCCCTGCCGGACTCGCGCGAGGTCGCCGGGCCCTTCCCGGGTCAGGTGCCGAAGACGGACGAAATCCGGGTGCAATCGGCGCTCGGCGTCCTGGACGAGATTCGCGGCCACGACTTCTTCGTGACGACGAAGCTCGACGGGACCTCCGGGACATTCTTCCGCACGCTCGAGGGCGAGCTGGTCGCCTGCTCGCGCAACTGGGCCCTGAAGCGAGCGGGGAACCCCATCTGGCGGATGGCGGAGAAGTACGCACTCGACACCGTGCTCCCGCCGGGCTTCGCGGTGCAGGGCGAGCTGTGCGGCCCCGGCATCCAGAAGAACCGCCTGGGCCTGGACGCGCTGGAGCTGTTCATCTTCAGCGTGCATGACACGCGGACCGGCGTCTTCCTCGGGCACGAGGACTTCATCGCGTTCTGCGCGGAGCACGGCCTGCGCACCGTGCCGGTGGAGCACGTCGTTACCGGCGAGGCGGCACGCGCGTTCGACCACAGCCTGGAGCACTACCTGAAGCTGGCGCAGGGCCACTACGCGGGTACGACGCACCGGAAGGAAGGCATCGTGGTGAGGCCGCTCGTCGAACGGCTCTCTCCCACGCTCGGCGGCAGGCTGTCGTTCAAGGTCATCAACAACGACTTCCTGCTCAAGGACGAGGACTGAAACCCGGCAACCGGGCGCTCCCCCCAAGGAGCGCCCGGGTCCGGCTCAGTTCGTCGTTGACTGCGTCTGCGGCGGCGAAGACGGGGTGAGGAGGCTGTTCACCGTGTTCACGATGGCGGCGCCCTGTGCCAGGCCAGGGACGGGCAGCGCCGAGACGAACGCGGTCGTGGTGTCGATGACCGCGTGGGTCTTCTGCGCCGTCGTGGACTGCGGGTTGGAGAACACGTCCGCCGTGTTGGAGGCGGAGGCCACCGCATTGACGACGTTCAACCCCGGCACGAGCTTGCCCACCGTCTTCCCCACGAGGGACGGGGGAACCGTCGTGGGCACCGTGCCCTTCGACATCTGCCCCACGGTGCGGGCGCCCGACTCGAAGGTGTCCAGCACATTGATGACGTTGTTCGCGGTGCCGGCGGTGCTTCCCACGGTGCTCAGCACCTGCTGCGGCGTCTTCACCGGCTCCGTCGTCCCGCCCTTGTTGCCCACGCTCTTCGCGACCGTGGCTTCGAGCTGAACCGCGTTCATCGTCCGGTCCAGCGCTTCCAGCCCGACGGCGCCCGGCTTGATGTCCGGCACAGGCGGCGGCTTGATGTTCGTCACGGACGGCTTGAATCCCAGAAACTTCAACATGATGTCCCCCCTGCGTGCGACTGCGGCCTACATTGGGGTTGTCCGCGATGATTCTCGGGAGTTTCGCCTACATTTTCCGACGTGATTTTCAGCGCCGAGGAGACGCCTCCAGCACCGTCCGGAGCGCCAGCTCCGCCGCGCGCAGCCGGGCATCTTGAGGGTCCACGCGGCGCGCCTCCACCAGCCGCTCCATGGCCCGCGCGACGTCACCGCGCGACAGCTCGCAGCGCACGCCGGCCTCCAGCGCGCCCGTGTCCCAGGGCCGTACACCCGCGCCTCTGCGGCCGCGTGGCACCCTTCCTCCAC
>JBKGHI010000402.1:0-5265 GCA_046520405.1 Myxococcus sp. 1LA | reverse complement strand
CGCCGCCGAGGAGGCCCGCCGCGCCGAGGAGGCCGCCGCTCGCGCCAAGGTGGAGGCCGAGGGCGGCCGCACCCTGGCCCAGGGCCTGGACAAGACGAAGAACCAGGGCTTCATGGCCCGGCTCAACGGCCTGTTCGGCCAGCAGCGGCAGGTGGACGAGTCCGTCCTCGCCGAGCTGGAGGAAATCCTCTTCACCGCGGACATCGGCGTGCGCACCGCCGACCACCTGGTGGGGGTGGCGCGCGACAAGCTCAAGCGCAACGAGCTGAAGAACTCCGAGCGCATCAAGGACATCATCCGCGACGAGGTCGCCCGCATCTGCGACTTGCCCGTGCCGCGCACCCTGGAAGGCGGCGGCCCGCCGCACGTCGTCATGGTGGTGGGCGTCAACGGCGCCGGGAAGACGACGACCATCGGCAAGCTGGCCGCGAAGCTCTCCGCGGAGGGCAAGAAGGTGGTGCTCGCCGCGGGTGACACCTTCCGCGCCGCCGCCACCGAGCAGCTCGACGTGTGGGCCGAGCGCGCCAAGGCCCAGTTGGTGAAGGGCACCGAGGGCGGAGACCCCAGCGCCGTCATCTTCGAGGCCGTGAAGAAGGCGAAGGACGAAGGCGCGGACGTCATCATCGCGGACACCGCCGGCCGCCTCCACACCAAGGCCCCGCTGATGGAGGAGCTGAAGAAGGTGAAGCGCGTCATGGACAAGGCCCTGCCCGGCGCGCCGCACGAGGTGCTGCTGGTGCTGGACTCCACCAACGGCCAGAACGCGATTCAGCAGGCCAAGCAGTTCCACGAGGCCGTGGGCGTCACCGCCATCGCCCTGACGAAGCTGGACGGCACCGCGAAGGGCGGCGTCGTCATCGGCATCTGCGACGAGCTGAAGCTCCCCGTCGTGTGGGCCGGCGTGGGCGAGAAGGTGGCCGACCTGCGCCGCTTCGACACGCGCGAGTTCGTCCGCGCCCTCTTCGACTGAGCACCCAGGCGCTTCCGAGGCATTTCGGAAGCGCCCGCCCCACCCCCTCAAGGCCGGCGCATGTTCGAGGGCGCCGTGCCCGTGAGGTCCTCGACGCTGTCGAAGAGCAGTTGCCCGATGTAGCTGAAGTTGTGGGCCCAGGCGCCAGGGTCCTTCTTGCTCAACTGGTAGTTGTGGGCGGCCTTGACGAGCGCGGGGGTGAATGGCGCGAACGCATTGGCGGAGACGGCCTCCGCCGCGCTGCACGTCCCGTTCTGGTCCGTGTCCCGGAAGAAGTACGGGTTGACGTCGCCGTTGTAGCAAATGCCGTTGCCCGTCACGCCGCGCATGGCGGCCAGCACGCGCGCGGCCATGCCCTCCAGCTCCGCCTTCAACGACTCGGTGGAGTTCCCGTCCCCGTCGTAATCCTGCGTGTGGACCAGGCGCACCTCGTCCGCCGAGCGCTGGTCCGCGTGGCACGTCTGGCACCGCTCTCCCCACGCATCCGCGACGTGGAAGGTGTGTTTGCTCCCGCCTGGGACGTGGCAGCTCGTGCACTGAACGCCGCCCATGTGGGTAAGCCGGCCCGCGTACGTCTTGCCCGGGTACTCGTAGCCCACCCGGGCCAGGGTGCCCTCACGCGTCCCCGCAGCCGGCAGGTAGTGCACGTTCTGGAAGCGCGGCGTTCCGCCCGCCGCCAGCGCCGCGTCGATGGTGGCCTTCGAGGCGCGGCCGATGTGGCAGTTGGCGCAGAGGTTGTCCTGGCCGGGCAGGTTCACCGTCGTGCCATCCGGCAGCCACGTCCGGGTGGGGACGAAGACGTCGTAGTCGGGCTCGAAGCTCTCGTGGCACGTGGCGCACTCCAGGCCGTTGGCCGTCTCTGGAACCAGTTGCCCCACGCCATACTGCGTGAAGAAGCGGAAGCCCTGCGCCCCGCTGTGGCAGCGCGAGCAACTCGCCTGGACCGTCTCGCTTGAATCCCAGTTGCGCGCCGCGCGGCTGGCGCCGTTGAAGTGGCCGGGGTCGTTGCGCACCAGCAGGGAGAAATCGAAGGGGACGGCCAGCGACGCGTTCAGCGACTGGGCGGAGTCGTGCAGGAGCTGGATGACGTACTTCGCGTTGTGCGCGAACGCGCCCGGGTCCACCTTGGACAACTGGTAGTTGTAGGCCGCCTTCTGCAGGCGGGGCGTCCAGTTCGCGAACTGGTTGGTGGACACGGACTCGGCCGCACTGCACACGCCGTCCCGGTCCGTGTCGCGAAACCAGTAGGGATGTCCGGCGCCGTAGCACAGAGGTTGGTTCCGCTCCGCGCCATAGCGCTGGATGGCGGCCAGCAGGCGCTCGCGCAGGCCCTGGATTTCGAAGGAGACGCCCTCGGTCCGGTTGCCGTCGCCGTCGTAGTCCTGATTGCGCGAGGCAATCTGCCGGATGTTCCACGCCTGTGTGACGTCCGTCACGCCCGGGTGGCAGGTGGCGCACGCATCCCAGCGGACCCGAGTGGTGTGCGGGTCATGGCACTCGTTGCACTTGTCGAAGCTGGGGACGTGACGGAAGCGCGTGTCGTAGACCTGCCCCGCGTACTGGTATCCACCCGCGGCCTGGCTGGCGAACAGCGTGGCGGCCGCGGGGTAGTAATGGATGTTGGTGAAGCCCAGCTCCGCGGACGCGGTGTCCTCCCCCACCACCCCCGCCTCCGCGATGCGCGCGTCGATGGCCTTCCCCGAGGCGCGGCCCTGGTGGCACACCATGCACCGGGCCTCCGCGCCCAGGCCGGAGACCTGCTTGCCCGAGGGGAACGTGACGGACGTCAGGCTGGAGGCCGCGCTGTCATGGCACGTCTCGCAGCGGACCACCGACTGCGTCTGCCCGGGGGCGTCCACCCGTCCCGGCGCCGTTCCATCCCCGCCCAGGTAGTCGACGTAGCCCTCCGAGCTGTGGCACCGCGCGCAGGTGGTGGGGACGCTGCCCTCCTCGTTCCAGTAGGAGAAGGCGGTGGCCGTGGCGTCGGCATGCGGCGAGCCGTACCACGCCGCGTAATACGGCACCTGGTGCGGGTCCACGCCACCATCCAGCGAACGCGCGACCACCACCATGGCGTGGGTCGCCTCGAGCCGGGACTGCGCGCCCCGGACCTTCACCGACGTCTCCCCCACTCCGACGCCCGTCACCAGACCATTGCCATCCACGGTGGCAATCTCCGGGTTCGCGCTCTCCCAGGTGTAGCCATCATCGGACGCCTCGCGAGTGCTGGCGGAGAGCTGCACCGTCTGACCGTGGAGGACCGAGTGGGCCCCCGAGGTGAGGATGGCCGGGGCTGGCGACTCCAGCTTGGCGCAGGCGCCCAGCATGACGACCCACACCATCCGGCCCACCAGGAGCAAGGCGCTTCGTCGCATCAGGTCTCTCCCTCGGATGAGCTGCATCACGGTTGGGCGCCTCCGGCGACCCACGCCAGGAGGGCCTGGTACTCCGGCGTGCCGTCTCCGTAGACGGCGCCACCGCCATGGCCCGCGCCGGAGGCCTTGCGCAGCAGCCGGCTGGCGGCGGGGCTGGAGACGTCGACCAGGTCGAGCGACGCCGCGTAGTCCGCGTCCACGTCGCCCGTCATCACGTAGCCGGTGTTCCCCGCTGCGCCGCCGCCGCGGTGACACGACTGACAGCCGCTGGTCAGCAGCGAATGGACGCCGGAGAAGGAGGGCGCCTCGCCCCCATCCCCTTGGCCAACGTCGCCACCGTCTCCGGACGGGACGCCCGCGTCTGGCAGTGGCGCTCCCCGCTCGAAGTCCGCGCAGGCCAGGAGCAGCGAACACACACCGCCCAGCACCCGGAAGCAGAGCCTAGAAGTCATACGCCACCACCAAGCGGGTGAAGTCGTCCGGCACCTCATCGACCTTCTCCAGGTTCCAGAACTGGAAGAGCCCCACGCTCAGCCCACCCCACCGCGCCACCACGCCCAGGTTGTGGGCGGAGGCGTCCTCCCGGGTGAGCGCGTTCGAATCCAGGATGACGCCCCTCCGGTTTCCGAAGGTGCGCAGGCCCTGCCGGTACTGGACGTAGAGCCACTCGGTGGGATGGAAGCGCAGCTGGAGGTAGCTGGCGAAGTGGTAGTAGTCCGCGCCCGGCCCACCGTAGCCCTCGGACTCGCCACCCGAGATGTCCGCGCGCAGCAGGCCAGCCCCCAGCGAGAAGCGCTCCAGCACCGGGATGCCCCGCGGGCGCCACACCGCCACGTCCGCCGCCTGGAGGAACAGCCGGCGGCCATGGCCCAGCGGGTTGTAGTACGCCGAATACCAGAGGCTGATGGGTCCCCAGGAGGCGCCCAGCCGCGTCCCCACGCCCAGCCGCGTCTCCTCCAGCGGCGCGAAGTCCGACTGGAGGTTGAGGACGGCGTCGGCGCGCCGCAGTTGGTAGCCGGCGATGACGTAGGCGTCACCCGAGAGGCGGAACGCGCCCAGCCGGCGCTGCACGTTCGCGGACACCCCTTCCCGCGCGAACACCACCGGGAGCACCTTCTGGTCGAAGCCAGCGAGACCGCCATAGCTGTGGTGGAAGAGCGGATCTCCCCCGAACGGCACCAGCAGCTTGCCCACCTTGGCGAAGACCTTCACCGGCCAGTGCTCGTTCCCCAGCCGGTAACCCACCTCCCAGAACTGGAGCGACAGCATCTCCAGCGTCAGCGTCACCGGGTCTTCGGTGGACTGCCGCGTCAGGAACAGGAAGTGGTGGTAGCTGCGCAGCGCATTCGCGCCCTCGGATTGAAAGGGCTGGTCGTTGTAGCCAACGCGCTCGTAGTTGAGGTCGAAGCGCCCGTTCAGGCTCAGCGAGCCGAGCACCGGATAGGTGCCCAAGGACACGCCGGGCGGAGGCCCTCCCGCCGAAGGGGGCCGCTGCGTGGGCGGCGGTGGCGAGGCCTCGGCGGTGACGGAAGGAGGCGCATCCCCGGGGGCCTCGGCGCGCGCGGCACCGGACTCGGCCCCCAGCGCGCCTCCGTCAATCCACTGCGCCAGCAACGCGAGCTCCTCGCTCCCTGGCTCCCAGATGGCGCCCGCCTGGTGCGCCTCGCCGCGCGCGCGAAGGAACAGGACGCTCGTGGTGGCCGAGCCCGGCGTGATGAGCGGTCGCACGGCCTGGAGGTGCGCCTCGGGGTCCGGACTGGCCACGTAGCGGGTGGAGGACGCGAAGCCCTCCGCGGCATGACAGCTCGCGCAGCCGGACAGCAGTTGCTCATGGATGCGCGGCGCGAAGCCCAGCGAGGCCACGGGCGCCTCCGAACCCGCGGCGGAGGGACTCACGGGCGCCGGAGCCGGTGTGGCGGC
>JBKGHI010000401.1:0-5266 GCA_046520405.1 Myxococcus sp. 1LA | reverse complement strand
GCCGCAGGCCCTGCCGCCGGTGGGCGCGGACTTCAATCCGTCCGACCGCGCCGATCGAACCTGCCGCCGGCCACCGCGACGCTGCCCGCGCACCAGCCCGCGCCTTCGTCGAACGTGCCCATCTCCGCGCCCTTCGCGGAGCCGGCCCTGGACCGGCCCCTGCCTCCTCCGTCCGGGCTCGCGGGCCTGGGGGACGACCCGCTGGGCGGCGCCGACGCGCTGGAGGAGTCCGTCAACCGCGTGCTGAGCGAGGCGGTGGTGACGACCGCCGGCAAGCGCAAGCAGCGCATCTCCGACGTTCCCCTCACGGTGTCCTGGATTCCGGCCGACGAGCTGGAGGGCACCGGCCAGTTCACGCTGTGCGAGGCCATCCAGTACTTCCCCGGCATGGAGTGCCGCCGGGGCTCCATGCGCAAGGCGGCGGTGAGCGCGCGCGGCCTGGGCTCCAACTACCTGTCCAACCGCCTGCTGCTGCTCCAGGACGGCCGGCCGCTGACGGACCCGTGGACGGGCCAGTTCTACGCGGATGAAACGACGCCGCTCACCAACCTCAAGCAGGTGGAGGTCATCCGCGGTCCGGGCTCCTCGCTGTACGGCTCCAACGCCTTCAGCGGCGTCATCAACATCATCCAGCGCCAGCCGTCCGACCTCATCGAGAAGGGGAAGAACGTGGGCGCCGAGGCCCGGGTGCTGGCGGGCCAGGACCAGACGTGGCGTCTGCACGGCACCGTGGCGGGCCGGGGCGGTCCGGTGGAGGCCCTGCTGGGCTACTACGGCTTCGGCTCGGACGGCCCGCAGCTCTTCAACGACCCGCGCGTGGGCCGCGTGGACACCAACCAGGACTCGCTGGTCCACCAGGTCAACGGCAAGGTGCGCATTGGCCCGCTGGCGCTGGACGCGGACTTCACGGACGCGGAGATTGGCCGCCCGGGTGGCACGCACATCTCCACCGTGGGCAACTGCGGCCGCTGCCACTACACGCCGGATGACCGCGAGGCGGTGCAGAACTTCAACGCCTCCGCGCAGGTGGACCAGCAGGTCACCGACAACCTGCGCCTCTTCGGCCAGGCGTACGGCTTCTTCAAGCGCCGCGACGTGCTGATGGAGAACGCCTTCGGTGGCGACCCCACCCGCGCGCTCGGCAAGCGGCGCCGGCTGGGCGGCGAGGCGCGCGCCCTGTGGACCCTGGGCGACCTCAACGTCACCTTCGGCGGCGACCTGAAGGCGGACACCGTCAACGTGCCCAACGTCCTGCCCGAGCTGACGACGGACGACACGCGGCAGACCATCCTCGGTGGCTTCGTGGACGCGGAGTACCGCCTCTTCAACCGGTTGGTGCTGGGCGCGGGCGCCCGCTACGACCGCTACCAGATTCCCGAGCGCGTCTGGCAAAACCGCACGGACCAGATTTCGCCGCGCGCGAGCGTGGTGTTCCACGCGGTGCCGGAGCTGCTGACGCTGCGCACCAACTACGGCCGCGCCTTCCGCGCGCCCACCCTGGCCGAGCTGGCCATCAACCAGCAGATGTACGCGGCCACACTGGTGGGCAATGGCAACCTGCGCGCGGAGACGCTGGACACCATCGAGGCATCGGTGGATTTCTGGCCCTTCGAGCGGAGGGTTCGCCTGACGGGCACGGGCTTCTACAACCTGGCGAAGAACTTCATCAACCAGCAGCTCGTCTTCGGTTCGGTGTCGCAGTTCCAGAACCTGGGCGACGCGCGGGTGGCCGGCTTCGAGCTGGAGGCGGCCGCGCAGATTCCGTCCATCAACTCGTCCTTCGACATCGCCTACCAGTTCCTGAACGCCAAGGCGCTGCCGTACGACGACGGGCCTCAGTCGCCGCTGGACTACGCGCCGGCCCACCGCATCTACGCGCGTGGCCGCACCAACATCGGCAAGGTGGCCTTCGTGGAGCTGTACGCCCTGCTGGTGGGCTCGCGGTACGACCCGGGCTTCGAGGTGGATGAGGCGACGGGCCTGCCCACCGTCCGCGTGCAGCTGCCCAGCTACGTCACGGCCAGCGCGCGCGTGGGCTTCAACGTCTACGACGGCATCTCCGTGTCGTTCCTCGGCTCCAACCTCTTCAACGCGCAGTACCAGGAATCCCACGGCTTCCCCGCGCCGCCCCAGTCGTTCTTCAGCGAAGTGAAGGTTCGTTACTAGCCCTTGAGTACCGCCCCCCACCTGGAGGCCGGCGGCCTCCTGTTGATTGCAGATGACTCGCTGGCTCCGGCGTTGGTGGAGCAGGCGGCGCCCATCCTCGCGCAGGGCGGGGTGGCGCTGTGCCAGGGGCCCGGGTCGCCTTCGGGGCTCCGGCGCCTGGTCCTCTTCGACGGGAAGCTGGCGCCCGCGCACGCGGAGTCCCTGCGCCGCGAGCCCCCCACGCTGCTGCTGGCCACGCGCGGCGCGGGCGGGCGTCCTTCCGCGTGGGAGACGCAGCTGCTGGGGGCCTTGCTTCGGGGCGAGGCGCTGCTCCCCGCCGGCGCTTCGCGGCACCGGCTCCAGTCCGTGGCGGACATCAACGCCACGGGCGAGGCCGCGGCGCTGGCGGTGACGCAGGCGCGGGGCTCGCGCACGGCGGCGGCGCTGGTGGGGGACGTGGTGCACGAGCTGGCGGCCAACGCGATGTGGGACGCGCCGGTGGACGCGCAGGGGCAGCACCGCTACGCGCACCGGCGCACCGAGGTCCGCGAGGTGGCGCCGGAAGACGCGTGCGAGTTGTCCTACGTGGTGGAGGAGGGCCGTGTGTGGCTGGAAGTCGTGGACCGCTTCGGCGGTCTGCGTCCGGGGCCCTTTGCCCGGGCGCTGGAAGGGTGGGGCGGGCGCGTCCAGGTGGATGCGTCCGGAGGAGGAGCAGGACTGGGGCTGCGGCGCATCCTGGAGCACAGTGATGCGGTGGCCGTCCGTGTGGCCGCCGGCCGTGAGTCACGAGTCCTGTGCGTGGTGGACCTGGGGGAGGCCCGCCGCCGCGCCGCACAACCCAAGTCGCTGCTGTTCTGTCTCCAATGAGGTCAGGGCCGGTGGATAGCCAGGTTTCCAACGCCATCATCAGCCGGCTCCGCGTGGGGACGATTACCCACGTCCGGATCTCCGGCGTCATCGACGAAACGTTCCCGCTGACGTCCACCAGCCCGGAGCTCAACGGACTCCTGGTGGTCGACCTGGGACAGGTGGAGCGCATCAGCTCCTTCGGGGTCCGGCGGTGGATTGAGTTCGCCGCCAAGCTGCCCCAGGGGGCGCTGGGGCTCTACGTGGTCCACGCGCCGCCCGTCATCGTGGACCAGCTCAACATGGTGGAGGGCTTCGCCGGTGTCGCCCGCGTCCTCTCCGTGCTGGCGCCCTACACCTGCCGCGCCTGCAACGAGGACCGGCTGCGGCTGGTGAACCTGCTGGACGAGGCGCAGGTCATCTCCGAGGAGCGCGCGCCCGAGCACGCCTGCCCCGTGTGCCAGGGGCCGCTGGAGTTCGCGGACCTGCCGGGCGAGTTCTTCGACTACGCGCGGCGGCAGCAGTTCGGCCAGGTAGACCCGGTCGTCATGCGCTACCTGCGCGCCAGCATGCCGGCGGAGCAGCCGGAGCTGTCGCAGCACCTGAAGATCGTCCAGGACGACATCACGTACATCACCCTGGCCAGCGCGTTGAAGGGGGACCTCAACGTGCGCCGGCTGGCGTCGGGCCTGGAGGGCCGCGTCGGCTTCGACTTCAGCCACGTCAGCAAGGTGGAGCCGGAGGCCCTGCCGAAGCTGGAGCAGGTCCTGGAGACGGCGGCGCAGGGCGCGCACGTGGTGCTGTGCCGGGTGTCGCCACCCGCGCTGGCGGCGCTGGCGCGCTCGGCCAAGGTGTTGTCGGTGCGGCTGGCCACGCTGTGGCTGCCGTGTGACTGCCGCAACTGCGGGCAGGTGAGCCACCAGCGCCTCCAGGCGGCGGACTACCTGGCGAAGCTGCGGGCGCAGGACGCCGGCGTGGGGGTGGCGTGCCCCATCTGCGGCGGCAACGCCCGTGTCCCCCACATGCCCCAGCTCCAGGGCCTGCTGGCGCGGATGCAGCTCACGGACCGGCCGCTGGAGGACCTGGAGGCGCTGGAGACGCGCGCCCTCAGTCAGTACCTCTTCGGCGCCACGAACATCGACCCGGCGGCCCGCCAGGGCGCGTCCACCGACATCTCCAACTCGCTGGGCAGCACCAAGCTGAACATCATCCGGCGGCTGGGGCAGGGCGGCATGGCGGAGGTCTTCCTCGCCAAGCAGGTGGGCGTGAAGGGCTTCGAGAAGTTCGTGGTGATGAAGAAGATTCTCCCGCAGTTCGCGGAGAACCCCGAGTTCGTCGACATGCTCTTCGCGGAGGCCCGCGCGAATGCGCGGCTGACGCACCCGAACGTCGTCCAGACGTTGACGTGGGCGTGTCCGACGGCGTCGCGTACATCCTCATGGAGTACGTGCGCGGGCCGGACCTGAAGAAGCTGGTCATCGAGCTGCGCCGCAAGGGGCTGGCGCTTCCGTTGGAGCACGCGCTGCGCATCGTGGCGGAGGTGGCCGCGGGCCTTCACTACGCCCATGCGTACGTGGACCCGGCGGGCACGCCGCACCCGGTGGTGCACCGCGACGTCAGTCCGCACAACGTCCTCATCTCGCTGGACGGCGCCATCAAGCTGAGCGACTTCGGCATCGCCAAGGTGGCGGGCGAGGAGCACACGCAGGCCGGCGTGCTGAAGGGGAAGATTTCGTACATCTCCCCGGAGGCGGCGTCCGGGCGCACGCTGGACGCGCGCAACGACGTGTTCGCGCTGGGCGTGGTGCTCTTCGAGCTGCTCACCGGCACGCTCCCGTTCCGCAGGGACCACGACGCGGCGACGCTGCAGGCCATCGTGAGGGACCCCGCGCCCGTCCCTTCGCAGCTCAAGCCGAACATCCCGCAGGACGTCTCCGACCTCGTCCTCCGCGCGCTGGTGAAGGATCCGGCGCGCCGCACGCCGTCCGCCGCGGCGCTGCGCGAGGAGATTGAAGCGGTGATGGCCCATCACCGGCTCAACTCGTCGCCCGCGGCGGTGGCCCAGTTCTTCAAGGACACGCTGGGAGACCGGCTGGTGGAGTTCGCGCCGTCCGCCGTGGGCGGCACGGGCAGCCACCCGCGGCCCGTGCCCTCGGGCACTGGCAGCGGCAACATCGGCAGTGGGGAGATGTCCGCGCCCACGGATGGTCGGACGCCCAGTCGGGGCAGTGTACCCGTCGCGGGCAGCCGTCCGGGCACGGGCGGCAGCGGCGGC
>JBKGHI010000400.1:0-5357 GCA_046520405.1 Myxococcus sp. 1LA | reverse complement strand
ATCGGCGGCTGGTGGCCTATGTGACGCCGGCCGACGTGGACACCTCCGCCCTGCGCGAGCATCTGCGCCAGCGGCTCCCTGAGTACATGGTGCCCAACGCCGTGGTGGCGCTAGGTGCCCTGCCCCTGTCACCCAACGGAAAGGTGGACCGCAAGGCCCTGCCTCCTCCGGATTTTGCACAGGGCAAAACGGACTTCGTGGGGCCCCGAACAGAGCTGGAGCAGCAACTGGCGGCCCTGTTCAGCGAGGTGCTCGGCCTGGAACGCGCGGGCCTGGATGACGACTTCTTCGAGCTGGGAGGCCATTCGCTGCTGGCCACGCAGGTCGTGACCCGGCTGCGCACGCTGCTCGGCGTGGAACTGCCGCTCCGCACCTTCTTCGAGGCCCCCACCGTGGCGCGTCTCGCCGCGCGCCTGGAGTCGGCGCCGCGGACCAGCACCTTGATTCCCTTGGAGCCCCTGCCCAGGCCGGCTCAGGGCGACGCGACCTTCGCCGTCTCGTTCGCTCAGCAGCGGCTCTGGTTCCTGGACCAACTCCAGCCCGGACAGTTCACCTACAACGTGCCCGCGGCCTTGGAGCTGGAGGGGCGGCTGGATGTGGACGCCCTGCGTCGCACCTTCCTGGCGGTGGTCCGCCGCCATGAAGCGGTGCGCACCACCTTCGAGATGCGCGATGGCCACCCCGCCCAGCGCATCCATCCGGCGCCTTCCGAGTGGCCGCTGCCCGTCGAGGACCTCAGTGGCCTGGAGCCCCAGGCCCGCGATGCGGCCGCGCAGGCCCGCATGCTCGAAGAGGCCCACCGCGCCTTCGACCTGGAGAAGGGCCCCCTGCTGCGCACGGCGCTGCTGCGCACCGGGCCGGATGTGCATGTGCTGCTACTGAGCATGCACCACATCATCTCGGACGGCTGGTCCATGGGTGTGCTGGTGCGCGAAGTGGCCGCGCTGTACGAGGCGCTGTCGCAGGGACGCGAGGCCCACCTGCCCGCGCTGGAGGTGCAGTACGCGGACTACGCCGCGTGGCAACGGCACGTGCTGGAAGGCCCGGCGCTTGCTCCGCAACTGGACTGGTGGCGCTCACGGCTCGAGGGCGTGCCCACGCTGGAGCTGCCCACGGACCACCTGCGTCCGGCCGTGCGCACGCTGCGCGGGGCCACCCAGACGTTCACGATGCCGCGTTCCATGGTGGCTGAGTTGGAGCGTGTGGCAACGGCCCACAACGCCACGCTGTACATGGTGCTGATGGCGGGCTGGCAGGCACTGCTCGCGCGCTACTCCGGGCAGACGGACTTCTGCGTCGGCACGCCGCTGGCGCACCGCACGCGGCCTGAGCTCGAAGGGCTCATCGGCTTCTTCGTCAACACCCTGGCGCTGCGCGCGAACGTGGCCGGTGACCCGCGTTTCGATGATCTGGTGGCGCGCGTCCGCGAGGAGGCTCTGGCGGCCTTCGCGAATCAGGATGTGCCCTTCGACCGGCTGGTGGAGGAGCTGGAGGGGCAGCGCGACCTGTCGCGTTCGCCGCTGTTCCAGACCGCCTTCGTCCTCCAGAACGCCCCCATGCAGCCGCCCGCGCTGCCGGGCCTGGCCGTCGACATCCTGCGCACGGGGACGGACACCTCCCGGTTCGATTTGACGTTGCAGTTGGTGGAGCGCGACGGCCGGCTGGAGGGAGAGCTCGAGTACAGCCTCGACTTGTTCACGCCAGAGACGGCGCGCCGCATGGTGGAGCACTTCCAGCGGCTGCTCCAGGGGGCCGTGGAGGACGCCTCGCGCCGAATCGGCGCGGTGCCCCTGTGGAACGAGGCCGAGCGCCACGAAGTGCTCGTGGCCTGGAACGACACAGCCGCGCCCTACCCCGCGGACACCACCCTCCATCAGCGTTTCATGGAGCAGGCCCGGCGGACGCCGGAGCGTGTCGCGGTGACCATCGAGGGCCGCTCGCTCACCTATGCGGAGCTGGACGCCCGCTCCAACCAACTGGCCCGGCACCTCGTGTCCCTGGGGCTGGAGCCGGAGGCCCGCATTGGCGTGTGTGGGTCGCGCGGGTTGGAGCTGGTCATCAGCGTGCTCGGTGCGCTCAAGGCCGGCGGCTGCTACGTGCCGCTGGACCCGTCCTGGCCCGAGAGGCGCCTGGAGCACGCGTCCTCGACGGCGCGCCTGTCTGCGGTGCTGACGTGGCAGTCGCTGTTGCCGTCCCTCCATGAAGGCCCATGGCACGTCGTGGAACTGGACGCGGATGCGGCGGACATCGCCCATCAGTCCTCTGAGGCCGTGCAGGTTCCCTCGTTCCCGGAGGGACTGGCGTTCGCCACCTTCACCTCGGGGTCCACGGGAACGCCCAAGGGGGTGGCCCTGCCGCACCGGGGCTTGCTGCGGCTGAGCGAGGCCGCCCGTCTCCTGCCCCGGCCAACCGAGGAAGTCACCCTTCAGCTCTCGTCCTTCGCCTTCGACGTCTCCAGCGTCGAGCTGTGGTGCACGCTGCTGCACGGCGGCACGCTCGTCGTGTACCCGCCCGGCACGCCCGAGCCGGACGCGGTGGCTCGGCTCATTGTCGAGCACAAGGTGACGTGGCTCATCATGGCGACGTCGCTCTTCGATTTGTTGCAGCAGCACCAGCCCGAGGCCCTGGCGCAAGTGCAGCACCTGACGGTGGGCGGCGAAGCAATGCCAGCACCCCGGGCGCGGGAGCGGCTGGCGCAGGGCCTCGCCCTGTCCAACGCCTATGGGCCAACGGAATGCAGCACCATGGTCACCCAGCTCACGTTGTCGCCTGGGGACACCGTGGGCCGCTCCGTGCCCATTGGCCGGCCCATCGACAACACCGAGGTCTACGTCGTCGACCCGACGCTGCGGCCTGTGCCGGTGGGTGTGCCGGGCGAGCTGTTGTTGGGAGGACCGGGCCTCGCGCGCGGCTACCTGAGCCGCCCGGACCTCACCGCCGAACGCTTCGTGCCGCACCCCTTCAGCGCCGAGCCCGGTGCCCGGCTGTATCGCACGGGCGACCGGGGCCGCTGGCGTCCGGACGGCACGCTGGAGTTCCTGGGTCGGTTGGACCACCAAGTGAAGGTGCGGGGCTTCCGCATCGAGCTGGGTGAAATCGAAGCCGTGCTGCGCACCCATCCCTCCGTCACCGAGGCCACCGCCGTGGTGCGCGAGGACGCATCCGGGAGCAATCGCCTGGTGGCGTATGTCGTGCCGCCGCTGGCGGATGTGGCTCCGCTGCGCGAGTACCTGCACCAGCATCTGCCGGACTACATGGTGCCGTCGGCCATCGTCGGACTGGACGCCTTCCCGCTGACGCCGAACGGCAAGGTGGACCGCAGGGCCCTGCCGGCTCCGGACCTCGGTCTGGGGGCGACGGACTTCGTGGAGCCGCGAACGGAGCTGGAGCAGCAACTGGCGGCGCTGTTCCGCGAGGCGCTCGACGTGGAGCGCGTCGGCGTGAACGACGACTTCTTCCTGCTGGGCGGCCACTCGCTGCTGGCCACGCAGGTGGTCACCCGGCTGCGCGCGCAGCTTGGTGTAGAACTGGCGCTCCGCACGTTCTTCGAGGCCCCCACCGTGGCGCGTCTCGCCGCGCGCCTGGAGTCGGCGCCGCGGGCCGGTAGCTTGTTGCCCTTGGCGGCCCTGCCTCGGCCCGCCCAGGGCGACGCGACCTTCGACGTCTCGTTCGCGCAGCGCCGCCTGTGGTTCATGGAGCAGCTCCAGCCTGGGCAGGTCACCTTCAACATGCCCGCGGCCTTGCGGCTCACGGGACGGTTGGATGTGGAAGCGCTGCGTCGCACCTTCTTGGAAGTGGTCCGCCGCCATGAAGCGGTGCGCACCACCTTCGTTTCTCGTGAAGGCCAGCCCGCCCAGCGCATCCACCCGGCGCCCGCCGAGTGGCCGCTGCCCGTCGAGGACCTGGGTGGCCTGGCGCCCGAAGCTCGGGATGCGGCGGTGAAGGCTCGCATGGCCGAAGAGGCCCGCCACGCCTTCGACTTGGAGAAGGGCCCGCTGCTGCGCACGGTGCTGTTGCGCACGGGTGCGGATGAACACGTGCTGCTGCTGTGCATGCACCACATCGTCTCGGACGGCTGGTCCATGGGCGTGCTGGTGCGTGAGGTCGCCGCGATCTACGAGGCGCTGTTGCAGGGCCGTGAGTCCCCACTTCCGGCGCTGGCGGTGCAATACGCGGATTACGCCGCGTGGCAGCGACGCGTGTTGGATGGGCCGGCGTTGGCGCCCCAGTTGGACTGGTGGCGGTCGCGGCTCGAAGGCGCGCCCACGTTGGAGTTGCCCTCCGACCATGCGCGTCCCGCGATCCGTAGCGACAAGGGCGCTTCGTACTTCTTCTCGTTGTCCTCGGAGCAGGTCGCGGGTCTGGAGCGTGTGGCTTCAGCCCACAACGCCACGTTGTACATGGTGCTGATGGCGGGCTGGCAGGCGTTGCTGGCGCGCTACTCCGGGCAGACGGACTTCTGCGTGGGCACGTCGGTGGCGGGACGGAACCGGCCGGAGCTCGACGGGCTCATCGGCTTCTTCGTCAACACCCTGGCGCTGCGTTGCCGGCTGGACGGCGATCCGACCTTCACGGAGCTCGTGGCCCGGGTTCGTGACGAGGCCCTGGGCGCCTTCGCGCATCAGGACGTGCAGTTCGAGCACCTCGTGGAGGCCGTGGGCGGTGAGCGCGACCTCTCCCGTACGCCGCTGTTCCAGACGCTCTTCGTGCTCCTGAGCTCGGACCTGATCCAGGCGCCGTCGCTTCCGGGGCTCAGCGTCGACGTGTTGCCGAGCGCGACGGACACGTCCCGGTATGACTTGACGCTCGCGCTGCGGGGACAAGGCACCGGGTTGGAGGGCCAGCTGGAATACAGCCTGGACCTCTTCACCGCGGACACCGCGCGCCGCATGGTGGAACACCTGCAGGTGCTGCTGGCGGCGGTGGCCGATGGGGCCAGCTCACAGCGGCTCAGTGCGCTGCCCTGATGGAGGCTCCGGAGCGCGAGCAGGTCCTGTTGACCTGGAATACGACCCAGGCCGCCTATCCGGCGGACGCGACCGTGCCTTCGCTGTTCTCGGCTCAGGCGCAGCGGACGCCGCAGGCGATTGCCGTGGAGCACGAGGGGCGCACCCTCACCTATGCGGAGCTGGACGCCCGCTCCAACCAACTGGCGCACCACCTGCGCACGTTGGGTCTGGGCGTGGAGTCGCGCGTGGGCGTGTTCCTGCACAGGGGCCCGGACATGGTGGTGGGCCTGTTGGGCATCCTCAAGGCGGGCGGCGCCTACGTGCCGCTCGACCCGGAGTACCCCGCGCAGCGGCTGGCCTTCATGGCCGAGGACTCGGGCGTGGCCGCCATCCTCACCGAGTCCGCGC
>JBKGHI010000003.1:0-106543 GCA_046520405.1 Myxococcus sp. 1LA | reverse complement strand
CCCCCCGGTCAGCCCCGCGCGCCAACGCCTCCGCCGCGTGGCGCCCCGTTCGTGCCCGCGTGTCCCCGCGCGCTTCGCGTCGCAGGCCTTTGTCTTCCTCGTGAGCCCCACGAGCCCCCGAGCTGCCCTCGAAGCACCGGCCCTCCGCCCCGCGCGCACCTGGGCGCGCGTGCCGTTACCAGGGCCGAGCCGAATGGCCGAAAATAGGTAAAGGCGGCCATTCGGCGTCACCACCCCGACGCTGTTTCGCGCGCTTACGAGGCCTCCTGGCGGCCCGAAGCGCCGAGGCCCATGGCCGCTTTCCCCAGGTTGGCGCCACCTGCCGCCCGTCACGTGGCCCAGCTCCTCCCCAGTCACCTTCACTGCCTGCCCTGGCCGGGCGCAACCATGCCTACCGATGACGCCAGCACGCCTACCCCGCCTACCCCTGACGCCAGGGTCGGGGGTGGTGCGTTTTTTCGTGCGGGCAGCGCCGCCGGGGCGTGTACCTGGGGCCCTTTTCGAGAGAGTCACCCCCGAAAAAGTGAACACCCCTCCCCTGTTCATTTGCGCCCGGTAAGTGAACGCCTCGCGCTGTTCACTTTCGCCGGCTGCGGCTGCGGCGGTTGCGCCTGGGACGGCCTGCGCGAGCGTTGCGCACGGCCGCCCCTCACCGCCTCCGCGCGGCACCCCGGCCCAGCCAGGGGCTCTCGCGGGCGCTCAGCGCGGAGGCGGCATTCCCCTTCAGCAGGGCAGGTCCTGCGTCACGCGCACCAGCTCGTCGTCCGAGGGGTGCGTGTAGATGACCGTGGAGTCGACGCTGCGCTGGCGGGCGAAGCGCTGGGTGAGGCGGATGTCCTTCGTCCGCCGGTACACCCCGGTGCATGCGGTGTGGCGCACGGCGTGGAAGTTGAGGTGCCTCTCCAGGTTCGCGCGCTGCTGCCAGACTCCGAATCCGTGGCGCACCTGCCGCGTGGACAGGCGCAGGCCCTTGCGGCTCAGGAAGAGCGGCGCCAGGGGCCCCACGTCGTGTCCCTGCGCGCGCTTCAGGCGCAGCAGCTTCTCCAGCTTCGCGCGCACCGTGTCCGAGAGGACAACCTCTTGGGGGGCCGGGCGCCGACGGCAACCCTTGAAGACGTGCAGCAGCACGTGCCGGCGTGCGCGCCCGCGCTCGTCGAAGATGTCACCGATGTTGAGGGCCACCAGCTCGTGCTCACGCAGGCCCGAGGCCAGCGCGAGGCTGTACAGGCAGTGGTCGCGGAATCCATCCCGGTGCAACCCAGTGGTGCGCAGCAGGAGAGCCACCTCCTGCTCCGTAAGGGTTCGGGGTGGGCGGGCGACAGCGGCATAGGCAGACATGGCGACTCCTTCGTGAAGGGAATGCGGCCATACGCGCTCTGTCGCCCCCACAAGACAAGTCATTAAGCCCGCTGCGCATTCTTGAGCCGGGTCCCGCGCGGCCTCGGCGTTCCCCCGAAAGGAGTCGCTGTGCATCAGCTTGCCAATTTCAACTTCGAGGCACACCGCATCCGTGTCTCCCTGGACGAGCGGCGCGAGCCATGGTTCGTCGCCGACGGCATCTGCGCGGCTCTCGATATCGCCGACAGCCCGAACGCCTTGGGCCGACTGGGAGACGATGAAAAGGGCGTCGGTACCACGGACACCCCCGGCGGCCTCCAGAGAGTCGTCACCGTCAACGAGCCCGGCGTGTACCGCCTCGTCTTCACCAGCCAGGCAGCGGGTGCGGAGCGCTTCAAACACTGGCTCGCGCACGAGGTGCTCCCCACCCTCCATAGGACGGGGGCCTACGCGGTTCCGGCCGCCCCTCCTGCACAGCCGCGCTTGGCACCCTCCTCACCGCTCCAGGACCAGGTCCTGGCACACCTGGACGTGGCCAGGACGCTCGCCTCCTTCATCCCGGGCCTCATGCCGGAGTTGGCAGCGGCCCACGCGCTCGACGCCATCCAAACGGACACCGGGTTGTCGATGGAGCCTCACCGCAAGGGGCTGTCGGCCGCCGCGCCACCCGCGCGGCTCAACGCCATGCAGCTCGGCCAGAGGGTGGGGCTGTCCGCCCCGAAGATGAACCTTCGCCTGGAGGCATGCGGCCTCCAGCGGCGAGGTGAGAGTGGGGAGTGGGAGCTGACGGATGCGGGCTGGGACTACGCCGAGGCCGTCCCACTCGGCCACCATGCCCATTCCGCCTGCGAGCTTCTCTGGCGCCCCGAGGTACTCGGGGTCCTGGAGGATGCCGCTCGTTCCTCGGCCATTTCCGTCGGCCTCGGCTGAAGGAGGACACCGTGACGCTCGGCATCGTCAAGCGCACCGAGGATGACCTCACCCAGTGGCTCGCCACCGAGTCAGGCTTCATCTCCGGCCTGTGCCACTACGACAATGAGCCGGTGGTGCTGGAGCCCTACCAGCAGGCCCTGCTCGACAACCGCTCCCGCTTCCGCTGGGTGGCCAAGAGCCGCCAGGTGGGCTTCTCCTTCCTCTTCGCCCTCGAGGCCCTTGCCCGCTGCCACCTGCGTGATGGCCACACGGCTGTGTTCGTCTCATACAACCTCTCAGATGCCGTGGAGAAGGTGCTCATCGCCCGGCAGGTATACGAGGAGCTGCCGCTCGCCTTCCAGAAGAAGCTCGTGACGGATGCGAAGACGGAGCTGGCCTTCGAGTCCAACGCCAAGGGCCGGCGCCTCTCGCGCATCATCTCCGTGCCCTCCAAGCCGCCGCGAGGGAAGCGCGGCGACGCGTACCTCGACGAGCTGGCCCACTACGTCAATGACAGGGAGGTGTACACGGGCAGCACCGCGCTCATCCTCCGCTCGCATGGGCAGCTCACAGGCTGCAGCACCCCGCTGGGCCGGCGCGGCATCTTCTGGGAAATTGCCTCGCAGGAGCTGCGCAAGTACCCGCACCACACGCGCCAGCAGGTGCCCTGGTGGCTGTGCCGATTCTTCTCCCTCGACGTGCGGCGCGCTGCGGTGGAAGCCCCGCTCATGCCCACCGAGGAGCGCGTCGTTCGCTTCGGGCGCCCCGTCCTCGTCGAGCAATTCGACTCGCTCCCCTTGGAGGACTTCCAGCAGGAGTTTGAATGCCTTTTACGTGGACGAGTCGTACTCCTTCCTCCCCTACGAGCTCATCCTCCCGTGCACCACGGACGAGCTGCCCTTGGCGAAGGACGCGTCCGACGTGCCCGTGCCCCAGGGCCGCTTGGTGGCGGGCTTCGACGTGGGCCGCACCCGAGACAGGTCCGAGCTGGCCGTCTTCGAAGAGGTGGCGGGCCGCTTCACCTGCCGCATGCTTCGCAGCTTCGAAGGCGTACCCTTTGCGGAGCAGGAGGCCCACCTGCGCCGCCTCCTCTCCGTCCTGCCCGTGGCGCGCCTGTCCGTCGACCGGAGTGGCATCGGCATGAACCTCGCGGAGAACCTCGCCCGCGACTTTCCCCAAGTGGTGGCGGAGAACTTCACCAACGAGGCCAAAGAGCGCTGGGCCACCGACTTCAAGATTCTGCTCCAGCGAAGGGACGTCACCCTGCCGCGAGAGCGTGAGCTTGTCGGGCAGGTTCACTCTATCAAGCGCCGCGTCCTGCCCTCCGGGAAAGTGTCCTTCGACGCCGAGCGCACCAACCGCGGGCACGCGGACAAGTTCTGGGCTGTGGCCTTGGCCTGCCAGCGCGAGCGGGGACCGGAGAGACGGGGTGGCGGGGAGATTGGGGTGAGAGTACTTGGGTAGCGCGGATTCGCGCTCATGCTCGTCGAAGAGGCGTGACCGTTCCCCCACCTGGGGGCACATTTGTCGGCCCAGAACCGTCTCCGTCAGGCGCTGAAGTCGGCACGAGCCTGAGCACTTGCGCGCTTTCGCCGGTCAGAACCCCACGCGGAACTCCCGTCAAAGTCACGATGTCCCGGTTAGCAAAAGGCAGATGCGAACACACCTCTTCGTGGCCTCTGTCTGCCACCCACATCTCAATTGCACGTCGAAGCAAACGCGGCTGCTCGGGAGGGAGCTGCTCATCAAGCGGCTCATTGCGTTTATAGCCTCGACGCGCATAGTTGATATGCAGACGGGTCATCGATTCGTCGCTCAGGAATCCCAATCTCTGAGCCTGCATCATCATCATTCGAACAGACACCTTCCAGCGCATCTTCAATTCGAAGAAACCATCCACGCTAAAGGTCTTCACCTCATGCCGAAACGCCTCTGGGGGGAAAAGCAGAGCCGCAGCGAACCGATGGGCTTGATTTTCGAAGGCACGCCACTCGCTCGGCTTATTCAGGCGAGCCTGATCAACTCCTCTATGGAGTACGAGGTGGCCGAGTTCGTGTGCAACATCGAAGCGTGAACGTGGACCCGACTCCTTATTAGCAGCCAGAAGCCCTACCGCATGGTCTCCAAAAAATTGGGACAAACCATCCAGCGCCTCCGCATCGACCTGGGCTCGTGCCAGCAAAATCCCATGCTTCTCCAGCAATGCGACCATGTTGCTGATTGGACCTTGCCCCAATCCCCAGTGACGCCGCGTATCGACAGCAAACCGCTCAACCTCGGCGTCCGAGAGCGCCAGCGGATCCCTCGGGATTGCAAAGTCTGGCAAGTTCATGGAAGGCAGGCTGATGAACTGGCCGACCACAGCTCCAAGTCGATGCAGCCAGCTCAGCTTTGCTTCTGCGGCATTACAGGCAGCGACGCTCGTCGAGCGCTGCGCGCGATAGAAAACCGCACTTCCAGGCACTTCCTCCACGGGCATGAGAAAGTAGCGTTCCGGAACATCGAGCGCGTCGCACAACCGCCGCAATACATCTGCTCGAGGGCTGGAGGCACCTTTCTCATAGCCATAGATGGCAGGCACACTGATCTCAACGCGCTCGGCGAGTGCGCGCACGGGGATACCGCGCTCAAGG
Source organism: Myxococcus sp. 1LA (assembly GCA_046520405.1). Classification (GTDB taxonomy): domain Bacteria; phylum Myxococcota; class Myxococcia; order Myxococcales; family Myxococcaceae; genus Myxococcus. The sequence continues at coordinate 101,660 of JBKGHI010000003.1, read as the reverse complement.
CGCGCCTCCACCAAGCGTGAGCCAATGAAGCCTGGAGTGCCTAGAATCATTCGTTCTCTGTACCAGGAGCCTTGTTATCGCGGGGGATGATACTCAGCGGCGGCTCCTCCTCGGTACGCTCCTCCGCGAACTCTGTCGCAAGCCCCTGTTCGGAGTTATTAGCAGTTTTGTTATCACGACCGACGATACGCAACGGCGGGTCTTCCTCCGTACGCTCCTCTTCGTATTCCACCCCAGGTGGCAGCGCAGAACCACTTGAACCCGGAGTGGGTGGGATCGGCTCCGCGCCAACTGAGCTAGCAGGACCGCCGAGATCACGAATCAGCCCAAACAGGGACCTGATGTCCACGTACTTCTTCTTCCTGTGGTGAGGGAATCCCACGTGCGCAAACACCGGGAGACCACTCTCCTCCTCGACGTCACTGGAGTAGCCAAACACAGCGTAGAGCTGGGCCTCGGCCAAGGGCTGTTCCTCCTCCAGCCCCATCCGCCCCAACATGGAAAGCTGGTTCCCGACTGCCAATGACTTTCGGTAATCGGCGTCACGTGGAAACTCGTTGGGCCACTGCACTGACACCGAAGTGAACGTGATGCCATGCAGAACCACCTCCAGGTGGTTCGTCGAGAAGTTCCCATTCAGGACGGGCCGCGCTCGCCCTCCATAGCGGCGCGCTACTGGTCCCCAGAGCTGGTTGAAGAACTCTCGTCGTAAGTGGGCGAATGCGCCTTTGCGCCATTCGGGCTCCAACTCCCTGCAGTGCGCGGACGCAATACGGTTCGCGTCGCGAAGCGCGCGCAGCGTGTCAATGAAGAAGCCTGCCGGAACACGCTCGTCCATGTACTTCAGCGGGTTTTGCACCCAACTGCGCGACGCCATACTCGATCTCCCGGTCCCCGGCGCCGTGCCACCGCATCAGCAATGGAGCCGAAACTCGAAGAAATCTATAGAGAAGGAGCCCAAAGCGCAAGGTTCCATGTCACCGCACAGCCAGAATGGTTCGGCGACCCCACCCCCACAGGCGCCTTCAAGCCCCCCCCGATGTCCCCGAAATTGGGCCCGAGGCCTTTGTCCTCGTTGGAGGTGAGGCGCGCGGCCCCCAACGCCCTCGCACATCGAGGCGCCCCTCCCACCGCGCGCCTTGCCTCCACCTGGTCCGGGAGGCCCGTGTGCAGAGCGTCGTCAGAGTCTTCGTCCTCGCCTCCCCCTCGGGCGCAGCACACCCCGGGCCGGAGTTCACCGTCGAGGCCTCCACCCACGACGGCCTGCTGGAGGCGCTCCACGCCGAGCTGGCGGCCCGTGGCCAGCGCGTGCGCGCCGTCTCTCACACCCCCACGGGCCTTCTGGCTTACGTGGAGGACCGCCCGTGACGGTGCCTGCGGATGTCCACCAGGCGGAGGAGCGCGTCCAGTCGATTCTGAAGGCGGTGGTGGTGGGCGCCCGCGTCGACGAACCCGCCAGCCGCCCTGGAGGGGAGGAGTCCGTGGCATTCAGCGAGGCCGGCGCCCTCCAGCCCCCGTATGAGCCGGAGGCCCTCTGCCTCCTCGTCGAGCACTCCAACTCGTTGAGGCAGAACGTCGACGCCTACGCGACGAACATCGACGGCTTCGGGTACCGCTTCGAGCCAGCCATCGACTTCGACGCCGACGGCGCCCGGGAGAAGGTGGCCGACGCCATGGCCCTGGAGCGCCTGGCTGCGCGTGACGCGGGCACGCTGCCCTCGGGGACGCCCCCGCTTCCCACGGACGAGGAAGTCACCGCCCATGCCGAGGCAGTGCGTCAGCAGGCCCGGGTGGAGAAGGCCCGCCTGGAGTCCTTCTTCGACTTCTGTTGCTTCGACGGCAGCTTCGTCGAGTTGCGCCGCCGCACCCGCCATGACTTGGAGGTGACGGGCAACGCCTACTGGGAGGTACTGCGCGACGGGAAGGGCGACATCGCCCGCTTCGTCTACGTCCCCTCGTACACGGTGCGGCTCCTTCCTCTCGATAAGGAGGCCGTCGAGGTGCGCGAGCGCGTCCGCATCTCCGCCGTCAGCTTCGACACGGTGAGCACCCGTCGGCGCCTGCGCCGCTACATCCAGGTGCAGGGCAGCGAGCGGGTGTACTTCAAGTCCTTCGGGGACTCGCGCGTTGTCTCCCGCCTCACCGGCCGCGTCTTCCCGGACGTCTCCGCACTCAAGGCTGCGGACGCCTCGGACGGCGCCGCCACGGAGCTCATCCACTTCGCCATCCACTCGCCGCGCTCACCCTACGGCATCCCCCGCTGGGTGGGCACCCTGCTGTCGGTTCTCGGCTCCCGACAGATGGAGGAGGTCAACTACCTATATTTTTCCAACAAGTCCGTCCCGCCCTTGGCGCTGCTCGTCTCCGGAGGGCGGCTCTCCGACGCCTCGGTGCCGCGCATCGAGCGCTTCATCGAGGAGAACCTGAAGGGGAAGGCGAACTTTCATAAAATCCTCATCCTCGAGGCGGACGGCGCCGGCACCGGCGAGGGAGGCCGCGCGAAGATTGAGCTGCGCCCCCTGACGGACGCCCAGCAGCAGGACGCCCTCTTCCAGGCCTATGACGCGCGCAACATCGACAAGGTGGGCAGCGCCTTCCGCCTGCCGCCACTGCTGCGCGGAGACGGCCGGGACTTCAACCGCTCGGTGGCCGAGGCCCAGTTGCGCTTCGCGGAGGATCAGGTCTTCCAACCCGAAAGAGACGAGTTCGACTTCCTACTCAACCGCAAGGTGCTCGCGGACATGGGTGTGCGCTTCTGGCGATTCAGGTCGCAGACAACGGCCACCCGAGACCCTGAGCGCATGACCGAGATGGTGGAGCGCCTGGTCCGCGTGGGTGTGCTGACTCCCGAGGAGGGCCGCCACCTGGCCGGCGACATCTTCCACCGCGAGTTCCGCAAGATTGGGGACGACTGGGTGAAGCGCCCCCTCACCCTCACGCTGGCGGGCATTCAGACGGGTGTCGAAGACTTGAAGCCCCAGAAGGACAAAGGCTCGCTGCTGGGCGAGGCGAAACGCCTCTTGGGGCTGCGAGAAGAGCTTCGGGCCGAGGAGGAGCGCCTGGCCCAAGGACGCCTGGCGCTGGCCCGCAGGTACATGGACACCGAGCACGTCCCCGTCCCCCGCGGGGAGTTCGACACCTGGTTCTCGGGGCAACCCACATGACGCCTGAGCAGCTTCAGCGCGCGTGGGTGCTCCAAGCCCAGGCCGACGCCGAGCGCGGTGTCCTGGAGTGCCGCATGTGCCGAAGGCGCAGCCCCCTGGAGGAGACGACGACGCTGTGGCGCAACGGCCTCCTCGTCTTCGCCCTGTGTGACAGGTGCGCGGCCAGCCACGACGTCGTCTTCTCCCCCACTGCGGCCGGCGTCGAGGTGCGCGCCAGGCGCCGCAGCTCCGTGGAGTTGGTGACGCAGGAGGCCCCCCATGTGCACGGCTCCCGCTGACGGCCTCCTCCTTCTGCACGAGGCACGTGAGGTAGCGGACGCCCTGCTGGGGGACGTCCTCCGGCTGCCGGTGGCCAAGGCCCTCGACGTCGGCACCGCCGCCGGCATGGACCGCGCCGTGGCCCTGCTTGCCGCGCGCCTTCGCCGCGCCGTCGGGCGCGCGGACGTGGACGCCATGCGAGAGGCGGTGGCCGTCCTTGACGTCGACTGGGGGACGACGACGGCGGCCCAGCGCAGGCGCCTCGTCGCCCAGTCCCTGGAGGCCGCTGGCCGGCGGACGGCCGTCATCCCTTCCCGCATCCAGGCGCCCCTCGGCGACGCAGCCGAGGAAGTGGTGGCGTCCACCCGAAGCCACGCCCGGCGAGAGCAGGGCCTCGCCCTCGCCGCCCGCTTCAACGCCGTCGACAGGCGCGTGGCCCAACACATCGTCCGGACCCAGGGCAACTTCGTGCGGGACGAGTATGGGCGCCGGCTGGACGCCTTCGGCGCGGAGGCCCGGCGCCTTGTCGCCGAGGGACTGGAGGCGGGCCAGGGGAGAAGCGACATCGCCGAGTCCCTGGAGCGGGCAGCACGCGGCGCCCTCATTGAGCGTGCCCCCTTCTACTGGGAGGTGGTGGCGAGCCACTTCATTGGCCAGGGGCGCTCCTTCAGTCAGATGAGCAGCTACGCCGAGGCCGGCATCCGCCGCTACCGCATCGAGGCCGTCCTCGACGAGGCCACCACCCAGGTGTGCCGTTTCCTCCACGGGAAGACATTCTCCGTGGGCGAGGCCCTCCAGCGCTTCGAGCGACTGGAGTCCCTTGAGCGCCCGGAGGATGTGAAGCAGGAGCTGCCCTGGGTGCGCGAGCGCCTCGACGCGGACACCGGGCGTACCCTCCTCTACGTCAACCGAGGTGGCCAACAGACGCGCTTGGCCGAGGTGCTCCGCTCCGCCGCCGGCACCCGCGACGACGTCGGCGAGTTTCGCTCCCTCGCTTCGGACAGGCAGCTCGCTGACGCGGGCGTGGGCTTCCCGCCGTACCACGGCCTCTGCCGCACCACGACGCTCGCCGTCACTTAGTGATGTCCCCGATTTCGCGCCGCAGGCCTTTGTCTCTTCCGGAGACGAAACGCCATGCAGGCCACCCCGACACCGACCCCCACTTCACCTCCGACGCCGGAGGGCAACGCGACGACGCCGGAGTCGACGTCCACGGCCAAGGCCGAGGCGACGCCCTTCGTCTGGCCTCGCGACCTCAACCTCCCCACCTCGGGAGAGCTGGCGTGGGGCTTCGACCCAGAGGGCCTCCGCGATGGGTAACGCCCTCACGAAGGCCCTCGCCCGGGCCCGTCACGTCCTGGAGTCCCTCCAGAGCAGTGAGCCGGTGGAGAAGACCATCTGGGGCTCCCCCGCTGGCAAGAAGCGCCTAGCGAAGCGCTTGGTGGCAATGCTGCCCGCCCACAAGACGTACGTGGAGCCCTTCGCCGGCAGCGCCGCCGTCCTCTTCGAGAAGACCCCCTCGGACGTCGAGGCCATCAACGACGCGGACACCGAAATCGCCGACGCCTACCGCCTCCTCCAGAAGCTGACGCCTGCGAGCCTGGCCAAGCTGAAGAAGCTGCCGTGGGTGGGCGACGAGAAGACGTTCAAGAGCCTCTTCGACGCCAAGCCCAAGGGCGACGTGGAACGCCTGCACCGCTTCCTCTACCTGACGCACTTCTCCTACGGGAAGCTGCGAGGGCGCAGCTTCAGCCCCAACGGCGCTGGCGTCGCAGCAAAGACGCTGGCCCGCATCGAGCAGTTCGCCCCACGCCTCAAGCGCGTGAAGGTGTACGGCGGCGACTACGAGAAGGTGGTCCGCAAGTACGACGGGAAGGACACCGTCCTCTTCTTGGACCCGCCCTACCCTGGCTACAACGTCGACGTCGGCGAAGGCGACTTCGACGAGGAGCGCTTCTACAACACCCTCAAATCGCTCAAGGGCCGCTGGCTCATGACGTATGGCATCCGGGGGAAGTTGCCCGGGATGCTGAAGGGCTCCGACTTTTTCGTGAAACGGATTCGGACGCCTCGCACCATCGCCGCCATGCGCGGCGTGGGCGGCTCCTCCGTGCTGACGCAGCTCCTCGTCAGCAACTTCCAACCCGCCGCGAAGGCGCTGGAAGGTGACGGCGACTTCGCCGTGGACGACTGGCAGCCGGAGGAGCCGCCCGGCACCGCACCCTTCGCCACCACGACGTCCCTTCTCAAGGGCGTCGAGCCCGAAGACGAGCGGTACGTCCTGGGCGTCGTCCTGGAGCCGGAGACGGTGGACGCGCAGGGCGACCTCTACTCCGCCGCGGAGATTCGCCAGGCCGCGCACCGCTTCATGGAGGAATTCGGCGGCCTGGGCCTCATGCACCAGATGCGCGTCAACGGGCACGTGAAGGTGCTGGAGAGCTACCTCGCTCCCGTCGACTTCTCCTTGGGCGAGGTGCCGGTGCGCAAGGGCACCTGGCTTCTCGCCGTGCGCGTCCTCTCCGACGAGCTCTGGGGGCGTGTGAAGGACGGGCAACTGACGGGCTTCTCCATTGGCGGCACCGCGCGCCGTCTCCCCGAAGCCTCTTCCGTTACCGAGACGCCTCCTTCCGACACACCTGCCGCTGACTCCCAGCCGGAGGCCGCATGACGAGCACCACCCAAGGCCCTGCTTCCGTCCACCGCCTCGTCGACATGGTGGTGGAGGAGGTGTCCCTCGTGGACAGGGCCGCCAACAAACACCGCTTCCTCTTGGTGAAGCGAGACGGAGACACCATGCACAACGCTCCCCAGGACACCTCGCAGGCCGAGGGCGATAGCGGCGCCGCTTCGGACACCGCCAAGGCCGAGGACGCAGTTCTCGCCTCCGCCCAGCAGGCCCTCGAAGCAGTGACGGCCCTCGTCGAGGCGCTAGCCTCGGCGGACGGCGCCGACGGCGTGCGCGTGGTGGAGGTGGCCCAACACCTGCGCGCGCTCGCCGACGCCCTGGAAGAGGACGAAGACGACTCAGGGGACGAGGAGGACGTCGAGGCGCGCGCCAAGGCCGCCAACCCCGCGCCGGCTCCTCAGTCGGTTCCTCCTGCGCCCACGCCGGGCCCCGACGCCTCTGGCGTCATCGAGGGCATGACGAAGCTCACCGACGCCGTCCGGGCGCTGGAGGGCAGCGTGAAGGAGCAGCAACAGCGCCTGGGCCGCGTGGAGAAGCAGTTCGGCCTGCCCAACAGCAGTGCCCCCGCGGAGCGCCCGCCCAAGCCCTCCGTCGAGGACGTCGGTTGGCCCCTCGACCTCAACAAGCCCCTCAACCGGGAGAGCGTCGACAAGGCCCTCTCCTTCCACGACGTCTGACGTCCCACCCGTCCCAGGAAGCCTCAACGCCGAAGGAAGCCCTCATGAGTCGTATCGATAACCGTGCCCTCTTGGAGAAGGCCGACCTGGCCCTCGCCGACCTCACGGCGGGCGGCGGCATTCTCCAGCCCGCTCAGGCGCAGAAGTTCATGCGCCTGCTCATCAAGCAATCCGTCCTCCTGCAGCAGTGCACTGTCGTCCCCATGGCGGCCCCCAAGCAGCAGTTCTCCAAGCTGAAGTTCGGGAGCCGAATCTTGCGCCCGGGACAGGAGGCCACCGCCGTCCCCGCCGCCCAGCGCGTGAAGCCCGACCTCTCACAGGTGGAGCTGGACGCGAAGCTCTTCAAGGGCGAGGTGCGCCTCTCCGACGAAGTGCTCGAAGACAGCATCGAGCGCGGCGAGCTGCGACAGACGCTCATGGAGATGCTCGCGGACGCCATCTCCAGGGACATGGAGGAAATCCTCGTCAACGGGGACACGGCCTCGGCGGACCCCTTCCTCGCCACGATGGATGGCGTGCTGAAGCAGGCCACCAGCAACGTCGTCGACGCGGCCGGCGCGCCCATCAGCAAGGACGTCCTCGGCGACCTGCTCAAGTCGCTGCCCTCGGAGTACCTGCGCGACAAGGGCAGCATGGGGTTCCTCTTACCAGCGTCGACGCGGACCTGGACTACCGGAACTCGCTCGCGGAGCGGGCCACGGCGGTCGGCGACAAGTTCCTCGAGGGCGATGCGCCGGTCCTCTACTCGGGCGTCCCGGTGCGGCCCATCCCCCTCTGGCCGGAGAACCTCGGTGCGACGAATGACCGCACTGCGGTGTTGCTGACCAACCCCAAGAACATCCACGTCGGCATCTGGCGGCAGATTCGCATCGAGTCGGCGCGCGACATCTCCGAGGGCACGCTGAAGGTGGTGGCCACGCTGCGCTTCGACGCGAAATTCGCCGAGGAGTCCGGCACGGCCAAGGCCATCAACGTGCAGTTGTGAGGCTCACCATGGACAACTCCTATCTCGTCCGACTCAAGGCCTACGACGCGCGCCGGGGCCACGTGCTGCGGCGCTACACGTATGCCGGCATCAAGTTCCAGGAGGAGCGCGGCTGGTACCGGGTGGAGAAGCCGGTGGCGGACTATCTGCGCGCCGTGCACCAACTGCCCGGTGACACCTACTCGCCGCTCGCCTTCGACGTGTGCACGGAGGCCGAGGCGAAGTCCCTCGATGCTACCGAGGCCGACGAGGCCCGCGTGAAGCGCAGCGCCAGCGACGAGCTGAAGCTGAGTGCGGCACGGCCCGCCGGCACGCTGACGACGGAGGACCTGCCGAAGGCCAGCGAGGAGAAGGACTCGCGCCGCGCCAAGCGGGAGAGGGACTGACGTGTACGCCACGGTGGCCGACATGCGCGCCGAGGGCGTCACACCGGCCATGGCGGGCGACACCCGCCTGGCCGTCCTCCTTGAGGAGGCGACGCGCACCATCGACAAGGTGACGGGGTGGCACTTCGAGCCGCGCTCGGCGACGTTGCATCTCGACGGGCGCGGCACTCCGTCCCTCTGGCTGCCCGTGCCGCCCATCCGCCTATACCGCCTGGCGCTGTACGGGGCGGACGTGTCCTTCTCCAAGGAGCGCCTGGTGGTGGTGAGTGCCCCCGTGGGGCCGGGTTTCGACGGGCCCCGCCTCACCTTCCGCCATGGCCGTGTCTTCCCGCGCGGCGAGGGCAACGTCACGGTGGGCGCACGCTGGGGCTACACCGAGGCGGACGGGACGCCGGAGGGACGCACGCCGCCCGCCATCCGCCGCGCGTGCATGCTCCTCGTCCTGCGAAGCCTCTCGCCGCTGGCGGATGAAGACTCGTTGGAGGAGCGCACGCGCTGGCGCGTGGTGGAAGAGAGGACGCGCGAGCAGAGCTACCGCCTCGACACTGTCCGCCCCTCCGTGCGGCCTCTCACCGGAGAGCCGGAGGTGGACACCCTCCTCGCCCCCTACGTGAAGCCCTCCTTGCCCGGGGCGGCCTGATGAGGGGCATGCTCATCTTCCCCTTCCTCGCGGAGCTGCACCGCCTGGACACCACCGCCATGGCGGGCCCCGGTCCGGGCCCCCATGCCAGCGGGTACGACGCGGACTTTCGCGAGCCGGTGCTGGTGGACGCGGACGACGACGGCCTGGCCGAAGCCTTCCGTCGCGAATTTCCGCCCGTGCGTGTCCCCTGCCAGGTGGAGCCGGATGCCTTTGAGTCATTGCGCATGGCCCCTTCCGGCAACAGCCCCCGGACGAGCTTCGGGCTCGTCTTCCACTTCCGCGACTTGGAGCGCCTCGGCCTCGTCGACGCCGCTACTGGGGACGCCCTCATCCGCCCCAGCGACAGGTTGGGCGCCCTCTACGACGTCGCGGGCGCCCTCGTGCAGGCCGTGAGGACGCCTCCCGGGCTGTACGTCACGGAGGCGCGCCCCACGGGCTTCGGACTTCACCGCCGGAGGCCTCGCAGAAACCTCCTTCTCGTCACCTTCAACGACAGGCCCCAAGCCCGAGGACTCACGTGAAAGCACTGCTACTCACCTCTCTTCTCGCCACCGCCCTCCTCACTCGCTGCCGCGCGCCGGACGGGTGCGGGCCGGTGTCCACGCGCTGCGCCGGCAACGTCGCCGAAATCTGCAACGGCGACGGCAACTGGCAGGTGCTCGCCGACTGCGACGCCGTCAGCGAGCACAGCAACTCGGCCTTCACCTGCACCTACGTCAACGAGGAGGGCGTCGCCGGTCACACCTGCCTGCCCGCCACCGTGGACGCGGGCACCTCTGACGCCGGCACAGTTGACGCCGGTGCCACGGAAGGCGGTGTCCTGTGAAGGGCTACCTTCAGTCTCTCCCCGGCGTGGGCGCCCTCTTCCAGCGCGACATCCAACCCGCCGAGGTGTGGGCCTTCTACCAGCACATGCAGTCGCGCCTGCGCACCAAGACGGCCAACAAGGCCGACTCCCTCGAAATGCAGCTGGCGGCCGAGGCGCTGCAGCGCATGGGCATCCTCGACAGGCAGCGCTTCCTGGAGAAGTACGCCACCACCGTGGGCCGCACCCTCTACCTGCCCTTCGAGGTGGGCGTGCCGAAGGGGGGCTGGGATTTGTGGGCCCAGGTGGTGGTGTGCGTCCACGAGCACCAGCACGTCGTCCAGCACGACGAGGAGGGACCCAGCTACGAGCTGGCCTACCTCACCAGCGCCTCTTCGCGCGCCCGCTACGAAGCCGAGGCGTACACCTGCAACCTGGAGCTGCACTACTGGCGCCACGGCACCCTGCCCGCGGTGCGGCCCATCGCCGAGGGCCTCAAGCATTACGGCTGCCGGCCCGAAGACGTGGAAGTCGCCGCCCACACCCTGGCCCTCACCTCGGTGTCCGTCCGCCACGGCGCGGTGGTGAGCGAGGCCACGCACGTGGCCCTCGAGTGGCTCAACTCGCACGTCCCCCACCTGCGGGCGAAGAAGGGCTGAGGCGTCCATGGCCGTCTCGCGCACCGGAGACTGGGCTCGGGCCCGCCAACTGCTGGCGGCGGGCTCGTCGCGCCTTGAGGGTGCGCTCCAGACGGCCCTGCGCCAGGAGGCGCACGCCCTGCGCAAGGAGGTAGTGCAGGGCCTCACCCAGCAGGCGCCTGGTGGTGAGCCGCTCCGCCCGCCTTCGCCCCTCACGCTGGCAGCGCGCCAGCTCGCCGGTTTCAACGGGACGAAGGCCCTCCTCGTCTCCGCGGCGCTGCGCAATTCCATCTCCGTCGTCGTGGAGGGCGACGAGGCCTTCATCGGTGTGTCCCGCTCGGCGAAGGGGCCTGACGGCAATTCCCTCGTCGACGTGGCGCAGCTCCAGGAGTACGGAGGTCCGCCCGTCGTCATCCCCATGACGCCGAAGATGCGGCGCTTCCTCTTCGCGCTGCTCCGCCAGGCCGGCCTGGCCGGCCAGTCGCGAAACAGCGGCAGGGGGCGCGGAGTGGTTGTGACGCAGACGCCCGCGCGGCCCTTCCTGCGGCCCGCCTTCGCACGGTTTCGCCAGGGCGCCAGCCGCCGCTTCCTCGCGCGCGTCGCGAGGGAGCTGGGCCTCGGAGGGCCCGGGTAATGGCCGTCCCCTCTCTCACCTCCGTGATGCCCACCTCGGGCCCCACCAGTGGCGGCGACATTCTCCGCCTCGCCGGCACGGGCTTCGCCGCGCGGGTAGCCGTGCGCCTGGGCGGACTGCGCGCGGAGGTGCTCTCCGTGCGCCAGCAGTCGGGCGCCTCACATGTCGACGTGAGGACGCCGCCCCATGAGGCAGGCACCGTCGAAGTGGAGCTGCTCAACCTCTCCGCGGACGGGCGCCCCATTCCAGGTGAGGCCGCACTGCTTCCGAGCGCGTACCGCTACCTGCGCCCGCGCGTCGCTCGTGAAGCTGCGCTCACCCGCGTCGTGCGCACGTTGCTGCGCGAGCTGAAGCAGCAGGTGGTGGCCAACGTCAGCGCCAGCGTCTCCGTCGACTACGACGACACGGTGGCAGACGGCCTCAACGTCATCGCCATGGCCGCGCTGCCCTCCGTGGTGCTGTCAGGCCCCACGCTGCGAGAGAGTCGTCGCTACTCCACCAACGTCTTGCACGAGGACGTCGTGCAGGGCCCCTCCGGCGCGGAGCTGATGCGCAGGCGCCCCGCGTACACGGTGGACCTGGCCTTCACCCTCACGGTGGCCTCCGAGCGCGCCGCCGAACTCTTCAACCTCATGGCCGCCGTGGCCACCTTCCTCAACCGCAACCGCTGGCTGACCATGCCGAGGGACGCCGAGGACGACTCGCGCGGCACCGTGCGCTGGGAAATGGACGCGGACGGCGAAGTGCGCACGCAGCTCGGCAGCCGCGACGACGTGCGCGCCTTCACCTGGGGCCTGGTGGTGCGCGGCTTCGACGTCGACGAGGGCCTGCCCCTCGACATCGGCAAGGCCGTCGCCGGCACGCACCTCGAAACGGACTCTCTCTCTGGAGGCACCTCATGAGCGTCGCCCTCACCAATGCCTTTGGCAGGCTCGTCACCTTCCTCCTGTCTCATGAGTCGTACTGCGTGGCGCGCGGCGAGTGCGCCTGCACCGTGCAGCCTGGCCGTGGCGGCCGGCGCCTGCCCTCCTCCCTCACCCTGGCCACGGGTGTGACGCTGGAGGACGTGCCCGAGGCCGCTCTCTCGGTGCCCGCAGTGGCTGCTGCCATTCGCCGGGGCGAAGTCGCCCTGAAGCGGCAAGCCCCCATGGCCCCGCCATCGTCGCCCCCCTCTGCCGCGCCGGAGGTGTCGGCGCGCGCGTCCCGCAAGAAGCGAGGTGCCTCATGAGTCGTGAGCTGCTGTCGTCGAAAATCGTCGTGGAGGAGGAGGAGCCGCGCGTCCGTGGCATTCCTTCCGTGCCCACCTCCGTGGCCGGCGCCGTGGGCCTGGCGGAGCGCGGCCCCATCGGACAGGCCGTGCTGTGCACCTCCTTCGAGGATTACCAGGCCACCTTCGGTGGCTTCACGCCGGACTCCGATTTGGCCCTCGCCGTCATGGGCTTCTTCGAGCAGGGCGGCAGCCACCTCTGGGCGGTGCGCACCGTCCACTACGAGGACGCCTCCGATTCCGAGTCGCACACTGCCACGCGCGCTGCGGCGGCCCTCACCACGGGCGGCGGGACCACGCCCGCTGCCGTGCGCGGCACCCTGCGGCCTCCCTTCACCCTGGCCGACGGCCAGCGCCTGGAGGTGTCCGCCAACGGCGCCGAGGCGGTGGACGTCGTCTTCTCCGGCACCGCGGCTTCCGTCTCCGCGGGTCGCCCCGGCCCCTACACCCTCACCGCCGGGCAGTCGCTCCGCGTGCGTGTGGACGACGGGCGGGACGTCTTCGTCCCCTTCAACGAGGAGGACTTCAACGACATCGCCCAGGCCACCGCCCAGGAAGTGGCCGCCGTCCTCAACGCGGGACTCATCGGCGGACGCGCCACCGTAGAGGCCGGTGTGCTGAGAATCGCCAGCGACACGCAGGGCGCCGCCAGCCGCCTGGAGGTGGGCGACGATGTGGCTGGCGACGTCTTCGGCTTCCCCGGCGGCCCGCAGGTGGGGAGCGGCAACGTCCAGCGTCTGCGCGCCGTCGAACTGGCCGAGGTGCGCGCCCTCGTGGAGGCGGCGGTGCCGGGTGTCCGCGTGGCGCCGTCCTCCCTGGGGGCCCTGCAGTTGCTCACCCAGTCCACGGGGCCTGGCGCCTCCTTGCGTGTACAGGGAGACGCGGGCTCCGGCCTCGGACTCGACGCGCTGCTGCACACGGGCGACGCCTCCGGCGCCACCGATGTCCTCCACCTGGAGGCCAGGGACGCGGGCACTTACGCCAACCGCCTCGAGGTGGAGGTGCGGCCCCCGACGAATGGCGCTCCCGACACCTTCGACGTCCTCGTCCTCGAGGACGGAGCTTACCGCGAGTCCTTCCCCAACCTCTCCTCGGTCCGGGGCGACGCACGCTACGTCGAGCGCGTCCTCAATGACGAGCGCACCGGCTCCACCTACGTCCGGGCCTTCATGGTGCAACCGGACGCGATTCCGGACGAGCAGACAGTGGCCCTCTCGGGCGGCGCGGACGGCCTCGTCGGCCTGGACGACACGGACTTCATCGGCTCGGAGGCCGGCCGGAGCGGTCTTTTACGCGCTCGACGAAGTGCAGGACCTCTCCCTTCTCCTGGTGCCCGGTCGCGCCACGCCCGCCGTCCACAACGCCATGGTGCGCTACTGCGAGGTGGCGCGCGACGGCCTCGTCTTCGCCGTCCTCGACTCGCCCGCGGGCTACAGCGCCACGGACATCGTCTCCTACGTCTCGCAGGAGGCCGCCCTCGAAGGGCTCTCTGAGCACGCGGCCCTCTACTGGCCCCGCGTCAAGGTGCTCAACCCCGCCCGCGGCGTCTTCGGCAACCTGGAGCAGCTCGTCATCCCGCCCTCCGGCATCATCGCCGGCGTCTTCGCGCGCAACGACGGCGCGCGCCCCGGTGGTGTGTATGAGGCTCCCGCGGGCATCGAGGCCGGGCGCATGTTCGGCGTCCTGGGCTTCGAGTCCAAGGAGGCCCTCGAAGAGAAGAAGCGGGACATCGTCTACCCCCGCCGCATCAATCCGCTCACCACCGGGCCCGGCCTGCCGCGCTTCATCGACGGCAGCCGCACGCTGAAGGCCAGCGGCAACTTCCCCTACGTCGCCGAGCGGCGCGGGGTGTCCTTCATCGAGCGCAGCCTCAAGTCGGGGCTGCAATTCGCCCGGCACCGCAACAACACCGAGGGGCTGCGCGCCCAGGTGCGGCGCTCCATTGCCGCCTTCCTCCTCGCACAGATGAAGAACGGCGCCTTCCGCAGCCAGGAGCTCGCCAAGGCCTTCTTCGTCGACGTCTCGGACGCGCTCAATCCGCCGTCCGTGGTCTTCGCCGGCAAACTGGTGGCGCGCATCGGGCTCGCCACCAACAAGCCGGCCGAGTTCATCGTCCTGCGCATCGCCCAGGACACCCGCGCCCTCGAAGCCGAGCTGGCCTCGGCGGGCCTCTAAGGAGACTGGCCATGGCCATCATCGGACAGCCGCGCAGCTTCCATAAGCGCTTCAAGTTCCTCTGTGAGGCTGACGGCCTCGGGCACTCCGGTTTCCAGAAGTGCAGCGAGTTGTCCGTCGAGGTCGCCAACGTCCAATACTTCGAGGGCGGCAGCCTCATCCCCAACAAGTCCCCGGGGCGCCTCACGTTCTCCGACGTCACCCTCGAGCGCGGCGCCACGCAGGATCACGAACTCTTCGACTGGTTCCAGGACGTTGTGCACACCACCAGCGGACTGGGTCTGCCCGATGCGCTCTACAAGCGCAACCTCGACATCGTCCAGCAAGACAGGGACGGCACCACGATGCGTCGGTGGAGCCTCTCCCGCGCCTGGCCGGTGAAGTTCGTGGCAGGTGAGTGGGACAACGAGAGTGACGAGAACGTCATCGAGTCCGTCACCCTCACCTACGACTTCTTTGAGCTGGCCAAGTAGACCTCAGCCAATCACGTACTTTCGATGAGTGCTGCACCCTGGCGGGCGCCTGACATTGCACAGAGGCGCCCGCTCAGCCCATGCGTCAACGAACTCGTTCGCGAGAAACACTTCGGCACACCGCCCACACCAGGGCTTCGTCGTGGCCCAGCCCAGAAAGAGTCGTCCTGGGTGGACCTCGTTGCTGATGCACCAATCGCGAAGCTGCTGTGCACCACTGTGGTGACCTGTCCCGCCGCCGTAGAAGCCATGCAGGTCGGCGATCAGGTCCCCAATCCGAGTGCGAAAGCGTTGCGAGGAGCCCGTGTTCCCTCCAACGTAGAGCGGGACGCATTTCTCGGTTGGCTCCCCCTCCCAACGTCGCCGAGAGACCAGATAGACGGCCTTGGACTTCGGAGGCAGGGACTGTTCGTCCAGGCACCCCGCCAGCAACTCGGAAATCCGAAACGGCCCTGACCAGACCAACGCGTTCATGAGTCCCCCACGCAGATTGGGTGCTGCGTCTTTCGATGTCCCCGATTTTCCGTCCGATGCCTTTGTCCTTCCCGGAGGCAGGACGACATGGCGGACATCATCTCATGCCCCTCGGGGCTGACGGGCCGTATTCGGGGAATGCGAGTGCGGGAAGAGCGCGTCCTCGCGGACAGGAAGCTGGCGAAGAGCGGCGGCCAGGTGGACGAGTTGCTCTCCGCGTGCTGGGAAGAGCTGATGGAGGCGGGCCCCTACGCCTTCGCCGCTGGGAAGGTGGATTGGGGCCAGGTGCTGCAGGGAGACCGCTTCTTCGCCCTCCTTCAAGTGCGCGTCCTCACCTACGGCCCTGAGTACGTCTTCGCCGTCCCCTGTCAGGCTGCCTCCTGCCGAGCCCGCATCGACTGGGAGCTGGATTTGACGCAGCTCCCCGTGCGCGCCCTCTCGGACGCCAGCCGCGCGGCCTTCACGGCTGGCAACCGCTTCGAGACGACGCTGCCCGACGCCGGAAAGCGCGTGCGCTTCAGGTTGCTGACGGGGGAGGACGAGCGGCGGCTGCCGCAGCTCCAGCGCGCGGCGCCCGAGAAGCTGCTGTCCTCCGTCCTCGCCTACCGGGTGCTGGACGTTGACGGCGTGGATGCGCGCGACAAGCGCCGCTTCCTCGAGGACCTCACGCTGCGTGACGCCGACTACCTCGTCGACGAGTTCGACCGCGTCGACTGCGGCGTGGACACGACGCTCGAAGTCGAGTGCCCCGAGTGCTTCATGCGCCAGGAGGTGGAGCTCCCTTTCGACCGGGGCTTCTTCCTTCCGGGGCAAGCCCGGACGACGAGGCGCCGGGAGCGCTCCACCTCTTCCCCGGCGTGACGCTGGAGACGTGGCGCGAGGGCCTCTTCCAGTTGTGCTGGCACCAGCACGGAGGCAGCGGCCTCGCAGCTCCCCTCGGTGATGCCCTGGAGCTGCCCACCTCGGACAGGGACTGGCTGCTCGAGCGAATCGGCCAGCAGCGCGCCCACGAAGCCAAGGCGCTGGAGAAGGCCGCGAAGCGGAGGTAGCGCGTGCTCAACAACCTCGGACTGGGCTTCGTCTTCACCGCACGGGACTTGGCCTCCGGCGTTTTCACCCAGCTCGAGGTCAACTTCACGCGCCTGGACAGGCGTGTGGGGTTGGGCACCGCGCGCATTGAGGGCGCATTCCAGCGGCTCGGCGTCGCCATGGCCCTCTTCTCGGCGGGCGCCGTCACCATTGGCGCGTCGTTGTCCCTGGCCAACACCGCCGGCCAATTCGAGCAGGCCGTGGCGGGAGTGGCCGCTGTCTCTGGCGCCTCGGCCGAGGTGCTCGGGCAGCTACGTGACGCGGCCATCAAGGCAAGCCTCGCCACGCAGTTCACTCCCACCGAGTCCGTGCTGGGCCTTCGCGAACTCACCCAGGCCGGCTTCACCGCCGCTGAGGCGATGAAGCTGCTGGAGCCCGTCCTGGATTTGGCCGGTGGCTCGCTGGGGGAGCTGACGCCCCAGGGCGCCGCAGGCTTGGCCTCCCAGGCGATGAAGGCCTTCGGCATCTCCACCGACAAGGCCGCCCTCTCCGTCGACCAGATGCTCCAGGCCGTCAACGTCTTCGCCCTCAGTGCCAATGAACTCCCCCTGGCCCTCGGCACCGCCGCGCGTGGTGCGCAGGCCCTCAACCAATCCCTGCCCGAGACGCTCATCGCCCTGGGCCTCGTGAAGAACGTCGTCCCCGGCGTGGAGCGCGCCTCCACCGCCGTGGCCGTCGCCATGGAGCGAATGGCGGATCCCCAGGTGCAGAAGCACCTGCGTGGACTGGGCGTCGCCGTCACCGACTCCAAAGGCAACTTCCTCAGCTTCCTCGACATCCTCAACGAGATGTCCCCCGCCCTTGAGCGCATGACGGCGGCGCAGCGCAGCGCCTTCCTCCTGAAGGCTTTCGGCCGCGAAGCACTCGGCGGTGTGAATGCCATCCTCACGCAGTTCAGCAACGGCATCCGCAAGGACACCGGCGAAGTCGTCCGCGGCGCCGCGGCCCTCAAGCACCTGCGCGATGAGTTCGAGAACGCGGGCGGCACGGCCACGAAGTTCCGCGAGCAGATGCTGGACACCTTCGAGGGCCAGAAGACGCTGCTGTCCGGTAACCTGGAGACGCTGGCCATCGTCCTCGGGGAGCCCTTCTCCCAAGTCTTGAAGCCCCTCGTCACCCTCGTTGCCAGCGCGGTGCAGCAGGTGCTGGGTGTCTTCCAGGCCTTGCCCGGCCCCGTGAAGCGCGCCTTCGCGGCCTTTGCGCTCGGAGCTGGCGGCCTGCTTACTCTCGTCGGCGCCGTCATCGCCGCGAAGGTGGGCCTGGCGCTGATGGTGGTGGGCCTCAAGGTGCTGGGCCTCACGCTGGGTGGCCTCCTGGCCACGGTGCTTCCGGCCGTGGGCGCTGTCGTCCTCCTGGGCGGCGCCGTGGCCGGCCTCGCCTACGCCTTCCGCCACAACCTCGGGGGCCTGGGCGACTTCGCGCGGCGTGTGCAGGAGCAGGTGACGCTCGCCTTCCGCGGCCTCGTCCAGCTCTTCGAGGACGGAGGCTTCTCCGGCGCGGTGCGCGAGGAGTTGGGCCGCGCTGGAAACGCCGGCCTGAAGGACTTCCTCATCAACGTCTACCTGTGGGGCCATCGCATCCACAGCTTCTTCTCGGGCCTCGCCGACGGCTTCTCCTCCGGACTCGAAGCCGCGCGCCCCACCCTCGAGGCCTTCCAGGGGACGCTAGGGCGGGTGGGCGAAGCGCTGGGCTTCCTCTCTGAGAGAGACGACGCGGCCACGGCCGCTGCGAAGTTCGCCGCCTTCGGCGACGCGGGGGCCACGGTGGGCCGCGCCCTCGCCCGCGTCTTCGACTTCGTCGTCCTCGGCATGACGGCAGCCGCGGAGGTGGTGGAAGGCCTGGCGGGACAGTGGGGCTACATGAAGGCCGGCGTCGACGTCCTCCTGGGCAGCCTGGCGCACCTGGGCCGCGTCCTCGGCGGGGCACTCTCGGGCCTTTTTGGCACCACCTCCGCTGTGCAGCAGGGCACCAGTGGGTGGACGCTCATGGGGGAAGCCATCGGGTTTGCCATCGGCAACATCACCACCGTCGTGGGCGTGTTGGTGTCCGCTGTCTCCCTCGTGGTGTCGGTGGTGGGGGGCATCCTCAACGCCGCCCTGGCGGCCTTCTCCGGCATCGTCGACGTCTTCTGGGGCGTGGTGTTGACGCTGAGCGGAGCCCTCACCGGCAACTGGGCCGAGGCGTGGACGGGCCTGAAGCTCATCGTCTTCGGGGTGGTGGACGCCATCTCCGGCGTCCTTTTGGAGTTGGTGGGCGCCATCCTCGGTGTCGTGGACGCCGTGGCGAGCCTCTTCGGCAAGGATACCGGCCTCCAGCAGGCGCTGCGGACGGCCCGGATTACCCTCCACCGGGACTTGTCCGTCGCCTTCGGCCTCGAGGACTCTCCCGGCTCGGCCCCGGCTCCCGTCGCCTCCACGGCCTCCACCTCGCCAGTGGACTGGCCCCTGGAGTCCTCGTCCATGCCAGCGGTGGCCGCCCTCCAGGCCTCGCTACCCCAACCCGAGCTGCTCTCTTCGCAGCCGGACGCGCCTCCCGCCGCGCCCGTCCTCGTCAGCGTGCAGGTGGACGGAGAGGTGCTTGCCCAGGCCACGGCGCGCGCCGAGAGGGACGCCGCCTCCCGCAGCTTCTCCCCCATGGCGTCTTACTGAAAGGCAGGCCCCGCGTGTCCTTCGCTGCTGGCCTCGCCCGTCCTCCTCGCTGCGTGCTGGTGAATGTTCTCACCGGCGAGGCCATGGAGTGCCTCTTCAACCCCACGCAGCTCACCGAGAAGTGCCAGGTGAATTGGAACCGCCTGGCTGTGCCGGGCCTCTCCCACCAGGTGCTCCAGTTTCAGGGCACCTCCAACCGGCAGCTCTCGGGCGTGGAGTTCTACCTGGACGCCTTCTTCGCCTCCCAGCAGGCCGACACGTCCAACATCATGGCGTTCCGCGGCTTCCTGCGCGCGCTCACCGTGCCTCCGGCGGGTACCGAGGGTGTGCTAGCGACAGCGCCGCCGCGTGTCCTCGTCCTCTGGCCCGGCCTCCTCACCGTGGAGTGCGTCGTCGCCAGCGTGGAGTTCCAGTACCGCCAACTCGCCGTCGACGGCCGCGTCCTCGTCTACACCGCCACCGTCACCTTCGAGGAGGTGCTGGACACCCGCGTCACCTCCGAGCAGCTCCGTCAGGAGGTGCCGTAGTGGCCCCTCACGCCGGCAGCCGCTACTCCTTCTCCCTCGGCATCCGGGACGAGGCTGGCCACCTTTTCCTCACCGAGAGGGTCCCCTACGGCTTCCAGCCGCTCGCGGACACGCGCGTCCACCTCGTCGCCGAGGGCGACTCCCTCTGGGGCCTCGCCGGCCGCTACTTCGCGCCCCTGCCTCGCGCCTGCGGCTTCTGGTGGGCGATTGCGGACTTCCAGCCGGAGCCCATCATCGACGCGACGCTGGAGTTGGAGGCCGGGCGGCGCGTCTACATCCCCTCGCTGCGCGTCCTCACCGACGTCATCCTCAGCGAGCAGCGGCGGAGGGCTGGCGAATGACGCGGCCCCTCGAAAGGACTGCGCCTGGCGTGCGCCTCACGCTGCTGGCACACGAGAGGGCCCGCAGCGGCGAGCCCCTCTCCCTTGAGGGCCGCGTCCTCGGCCTCACCTTCGAGGACAGCGCGACGAAGGCCGACAAGCTGTCCCTCCAGTTGGACAACTTCGACTTGTCCCTCTTCGACAGGGCGGAGCTGGTGGGCGGCGCGGTGCTGGAGGTGTCCTGGGGCTACCCGGGGCTCATGGCGCCTCCGCGGCGAGTGGTGGTGAAGAAGCTGAAGGGCTTCCAAGTGCTCACCGTCGAGGGCCAGGCCCTCAGCGCCCTCATGCACCGCGAAGCGAAGACGCGCACCTGGAAGGGCAAGACGCGCGCCCAGGTAGTGCGCGAGGTGGCCGCCGAGCACGGCTACGAGGAGGACTCCATCCAGGTCGAGGACACCGGAGAGTCCTTCGACACCATCCACCAGGCCGGGGAGACGGACGCGAGGTTCCTCCGGCGCCTGGCCGCGCGGGAGGAGTTCCAGTTCCACGTCGACGACAGGGGCCTCACCTTCGGCCCGCGCAACCAGGCCGCCGCGCCCACCCATGTGCTGTGGTGGTACGCCGACGCAGGCCGGGGCGACATCCTCTCGGTCAACGTCGAGTCGGAGCTGGGCCGCCGAGTGGGCAAGGTGGACGTGCGCGGCCGGGACGCTCTGGCCAAGAAGAACATCGAGGCCCAGGCGAGCAGTGGCACCGTGGAGCGCACCACCCTCGCGGACTTCCTCGAGGTGGTGGACAAGCGCACGGGCACCACGTCGCTGCAGCTTCGCAACAGCACCACCAGCGTACAGCCCACCTCGGCTTCGACGCCTGCCCAAGCCCAGCGCGAGTCCGAGGCCCGCTTCCGACGCGCGGAAGCCGGCACGGTGAAGCTGTCCCTCCAGGTGGTGGGCAACCCCAGCTTGCGCGCGAAGTCCGTCGTGGAGGTGCGCGGCATCTCCAGCTTCCTATCCGGGAAGTATTACGTCACCGAGGCGAAGCACGTCCTCTCCTCCTCCGGCTACACCACCGACTTGAAGCTGTCGCGTGACGGCACGGGGCAGCGTCAGCAAGCCAGCGCCGAGAAGCAGGGCCAGCCCCAGGGCGGACAGCCCAACACCAGCGCACCCGAGACGACTGGGGCACTGAAGGAAGTCGAGGCATTCGAGCGGGACACCGGCACCCGGTACATCGAGTACCGCCGTGACGGACAGCCCATCGGTGTCGAGGACCCGGAAGCCGGAATGAGTCTCCCCAGGTAGCGAGCCACCATGAGCACCTTCGACGACGACATCCTCTCCCATGACACCCGCCTGCTCGGCATGTACGTGGGCTACGTCACCAGCCGCGACGACGGGGAGCAGCTCGGCCGCGTCCGCGTGTGCATCCCCGGTGTCCTCGAGCCCGAGTCCGCCTGGGCCTGGCCCCTGGGCACCTCCGGGGGCGGCGCCAAGGACACGGGGTTCTTCGCGGTGCCGCACGTGGGCGCCGAGGTGGCTGTCTTCTTCAATCAGGGCGACGTCGACGCCCCCTACTACCTCAGCGCGCACTGGGGGAAGCCGGGCGGTCAGAGCGAGGTGCCCGAAGAAGCCCAGGTGTCGCCACCCGACAACCGCGTCCTCGCCACGCCCACCTTCCGCGTCGAGTTGGACGAGTCCGCAGGCCACCGCAAGCTGAAGCTCACCAACCGGAAGACGGGCGACTGCCTCACCTTCGACGCGGAGGAGAACACCGTCACCCTGGAGGCCACTACCGCCCTCACCCTGCGCGCGGTGGGCGCCATCTCCCTGGAGGCGGCCCAAATCACCATCGCCGGGCGTGTGGTGCGCCCCATCGCCGAGCCAATCTGAGGACGCCCATGGCGCTGCCCATCTGCATCCACATCCCGCCGTTGCCCGAGGCGCCCACGCTCACCCTGCCCGGCGGCGCCACCTTGCAGCACCACCAGCTCCTGCAGGCCGTCCAGCCGGCGCTCGCGCCGCTCATGCCCATTTTCGACGTCATCGGCGCGGTGCTGGCACTCGTCGAAGTCGTGAAAGCGATACCTGACGCGCTGGGCCCCGCCAGACCCGACCGCCATCGTCGCGGCCCTGCCGAAGCTGGCCGAGAAGGTGTCCAAGCTGCTCCGCCTCGTCCCCCAGCTTTCGGTGCCACTCGCAGTGGTGGGTGTCATCGACATCGTCCTCGGCGAGCTGGGCCATGCCCGTGGCCAGCTCCTCCACCTGCAACTGCGCCTGTCGAGCGTCGCGCAGGCCCGGCTGCGCGCCGCCCAGCTTGGAGACGCGGGACTCCTGGCGGTGGCTGGCTGTGCGGAGGCCAACGTCGCGCAGGAGGCCGCCAACGTCGGCAAAGCCCTGGCCGCCCTCTCCCAGCTCATGGCCCTCCTCAACGTCCTCCTTGGCCTGGTGGGCGGCCCCCAGGTGCCGGACTTCTCCAGCCTTGAGGGGAGCGCGCTGGAACAGGCCGTTGCGCCCCTCGACGCCATCGTCCGCACGCTGCAGCAGGTGCGCGCGGCCATCCCCATTCCATGAGGAGAACGTCGTGAGTCGAGCGCCCCAGAATCTCCTCGTCCCCTTTCGCAGAGACCGAAAGCGCGACTTCGCCACGGGCACCGGGGCCGAGCTGCTCGCCTCGAAGGTGCGGCAGGTGCTGCTGACGGAAGGCGCCACGCCCCACTCCACCGGCGAGCTGCCCTGGCGCACCAGCTTCGGGGCCGGACTCGCGCGCCTTCGCCACCAGCGCAACGACGCCGTGCTGGCGGAGCTGGCGCGCGTGTACATCCGCGACGCGCTCGCGCGCTGGCTGCCAGGCGTTCAGCTCATGCAGGTCCGCGTCGAGCAAGAGGCAGCCACGCTGACGCTTCGTGTGCGCGTGCGCGAGGGTGACACGACAGCGAACTTGGATATCTCCCCACGCGACTTTTAGAGCCAGGATAGGGAGTCTCCGTGGGCAGATGCAGTCAGCGCCTCATTCCGGCGACTGCGCCTAGACTGTGCATAGGTCCGGTGGTCTCATGCTGCGTTACGATATGAGTCCGTCCCTTCCCTCCGAAGAACAGTTCTATTCTCGAGTCGAGAGGGGCCTCGCAGAGTTCCCTCGACTCGCGATGCGAGTTCCCGCCGGCTATCCTCGAACTGGAAGCGCAAGGCTGTCCCCTGATGCAGCGCTCCGCTTCGAGGATCACCGAACCGTTCAATTCGGCCACAACCTCACCCTGCCACTCGCCCTCTATTTGATTGGCTCCGAAGAAGCGGTGCCAGAAGCACAAAAGGTCGCGCGCCACATGCTTGGGCACATTGAGGAGTTTCTTGGCAGAGTAGGTACAGTCAGTGGAGTGACCCAGGTGCTTGAGCCTCTCTGGCGCTCTCGCTTCCATGAAAACGATGCAGCAGATCCATCGTTCTGGTCGGTCATCGCTCTTGCGGTCCGCACGCTCATGCTGTGTCGCGAAAGAGCGGAAATTCACAGATTCGAGAGCCCGACTGGAGCCGGCAACAAGACTGCCGACGTTCATTTCTCCTTGAACGGCGAGGAGGTGTTCCTCGACGTAGAAGTATGGAACGCAGCCAAGGGGGCGACGATTCAACAAGCGCGAGAGTTCTCGATTCGACGGGCAGAGCGGAAGGCGAGCGACAAATTTCCGAGCCTCCCCGCACACGCTACGGGCGTTGTGTCGGAGTTTTGTTTTCCTGCTCTCGAATCATTTGACCTAATCGCCTCATCGCAACAGGAGTTTCTTGAGCCGTTTCCAATCCGCAGTGTCCCCAGATGTCGCGGGGAAAGCTTCTTGTTCGTTGGAGTGGCGGACCGGAACGGGCAACTGCATGAAGTCAGGATTGTGGATGCATCGACGGAGCCACTTCCGCTACTTCCAGAAGCGTGGCGACGAAGGTAGATGCCCTCCCACCTCTGGTCGGCGAGGAAGACCCTGAAGCTCGGGAAGCCACTAGGACTCACGTAGACGGCTCAGTGCCAAGCGATGTCCCCGATGTCCCCTGAAGAAGTGGGCCCAAGGCCTTTGCCTCCCGATGGAGGCCTTCGCCGACGTGCCACTTCTTCCCGCGTCCACCGACTACACCCACCGAGACTTCGACGCCCTGCGCGCGCGCCTCGTGGCGCTGACGAAGAGCGTCTTCCCTGACTGGAGCGACTTCGACGTCGCCAGCTTCGGCAACGTCCTGCTGGAGATGCACGCCTTTCTCGGCGACGTCCTCAGCTTCTACCAGGACAACCTCGCCCGTGAGTCGCGCCTCGCCACGGCCACCCAGCGCCGCAACGTCATCGCCCTGGCGCGCATGCTGGGCTACCGGCTTCACGGCGCCCAGGCGGCCACGGCAGAGGTGGAGCTGCGCCTGGCCCAGCCTCCCGCAGCACCCGTCACCTTCCCCGCCGGAACCGTCGTCCGCACCCAGGAGGTGACGGAGGCCGTCCGCTTCCAACTCCTCTCATCCGTCACCATTCCAGCCAGCGCCAACCCGCCGCGCGGCCTCGCGGTGGTCGAGCACTCGAAGACGCACACCCAGCTCTTCGACGCCCGCGGCCTCGCTGACTTCGAGGCGCACCTCGACTTCGCGCCCTACCTCGACGGCACCGCCCGCGTGTCCACTGCCCAGGGCGCCTTCAGCGAGGTGGACACCTTCCTCAACTCCCGCGCCTCCGACGCCCACTTCCTCGTCTCGGTGGATCAGGGGGACAGGGCCATTGTCCGCTTCGGCAACGGCGTCAACGGCCTGCCGCCCGTTGGCACTGTGGCGGTGGTGTACAAGACGGGTGGCGGCTCGGCCGGCAACGTGGACGCGGGCCGCCTCGTCGTGTTGGAGGGCAGCTTCCGGGACGCCCACGGCCACGCGGTGCAGGTGTCCGTCCACAACCCCGCCCCCGCCTCGGGCGGCGCGGACAGGCAGACGGTGGCCTCCGCGAAGTTGCTCGCCCCCGAGAGTCTCCGGGCCCTGACGCGCACCGTCTCCCGCGAGGACTTCGAAATCAACGCTCGGCGCCTACCCAGCGTGGCCCGAGCGCTCATGCTGACGTCCAACGAGGACGCCACCATCGGGGAGAATGTCGGCATCCTCTACGTGGTGCCCCAGGGCGGCGGGGTGCCCACGCCCGCGCTCAAGGCCCAGGTGCTGCGGCAGGTGACGGAAGTCTACCCTTGCACCCTCACCTTTCAGGTGAGCGTCCAGGAGCCGGCGTACCGGCGCGTGGACATCTCCGCCCGCCTCTTCCTGCGCCAGGGCGCGTCGGCCCAGGACGTCGCCTCGCGCGTCCGCCAGGCGCTCGCCGCCCACTTCCGCGTCAGTGAACCGGATGGCACGCCCAACCCGCGCATCGACTTCGGCTTCAACCTCAAGGACGCCCAGGGCTTCCCGGCCGGCGAGGTGGCCTGGTCAGACGTGTTCAACGTCATCCGCGACGTGCCCGGCGTCCGGAAGCTGGGCGACGCGCGAATGGACCTGACACTCAACAGCCTGCCCTCGGACGTGAAGCTGACGGTGCGGGAGCTGGCGGTGCTGGGCAGCGTCACCCTGCAGGACGGGGACACCGGGGGACTGCTCTGACATGGCCCTCCGCAACCCCAGTTTCGAGGACGCGGGCGCCCGGCCCGGCGAGGCGGCGCACTGGACGCTGACGACGGTGACGCGCCTCGAAGCCCTGGCGGGCTTCGGTGTGCCGGAGGAGTCCTGCGAGGACTTCGAGCACTGGTACGTGTGGCGCGCCGCCCTCTCCGACGTCCCTGTGGCCCTCGCCTTCTTCTCCGGCCAGCGCGAGGGCTTCGAGTCCTTCTCCCGAGGTTGGGACAACGACGGCTTCCTCTTCGAGTTGCCGCCCGCGCAGCTCGTCCCGCACCACGTCGAGGGGCAGGCCGTCGAGACTTGGGGCCAGGGGCCCGTCCTCGCGGACTGGGTGGACGTCACCTCCGTGCTGGGCCGCTTCAGCGACTCGCCGCGGGAGGACTTCGAGCAGCGCTGGCACACCAACGAGGCCTACGCCTGGCGCTGGGAGGACGTGACGGCGCGAGTGGCCCTCTTCCACACCACGCAGCCCACCGAGGACTTCGACACCGGGTGGCCTCTGGCCGCCACGCAGTGAGGACACCATGGCACTCGCAGACTGGAGCTACCTCAATCAAGGACTCGACATCGCCACCGTGGACAGAGGCGTGACGGCGGGCATTGCCCGTCCCCCGGGCGGCGGCAACTTCCTCTTCGCCTTCAACTCCCTCACCGCCGCGCAGGGCGCAGTGGGTCTCTTCGCCAACCTCCCCGACTTCGCCCCCATGGCCAAGGGAGGCAGCATCCGCGGCTGCATTCAACGAGGGCCAGGAGGCGGCCCCACCGGCTTCTCCCCCTTCCTCTTCCTCTGCGGCCAGGGCACCTCCGTCAACGACTCCGCCTACCTCCTGGGCCTCTCCGACGACGAGCCGCACCGGGTGGTGCTCCGCAAGGGTGCGGTGACCACGGGCCTGCCCGACGCGGATGGGCCCGGTGTCCTGCTGAAGTCCTCGGCCAGCTTCACCCAGGGCACCTGGCTGCACCTGCGGCTGGACGTCATCGTCAACGCCAACGGCGACGTCGTCCTCAAGGCCCTCCAGAACGACCTGACCGCGCACCCCCTCGGCACGCCTCCCGACTGGCAGCCCGTGCCAGGCATGGCCGACTTCATCGACGACGCCCTCGGCATCAACTCCGGCAGCCAGCCCCTCACCTCCGGCCGGGGCGGCTTCGGCTTCGCCGTGCGGGACGTCACCCGCCGGGCCTACTTCGACTCGCTCGAGTTGTCCCGGCAGGTGTGAAGCCCATGGCCCTCACCGCCTTCACCAGTCGCCTGGGCCTGGGGCAGGGCCGCATCCGGCCCCAGCAGGCCACGCCCACCTCGGGCGAGTACCTCTTCGTCCTCGGCGACGAGGAGCCCGGGCGCCGATTCGAGTTGGCCCCCGGGGACTTCGCCGAGGTGACGCAAGCCGTGGACGTCACCGGCGTGGACCTGGTCCGCGCCGCCTTCCGCCTCCGTGTGCCTTCAGCAGCCCCGGCGGGCCTGGCCTGGGAGGCGTCCCTCGTCGTCGACGGCGTGAAGTACGCCCGCTGCCTCGGGCGCCCCGGCCGCGAGCGCCTCGTCACGGACCTGGCCGCCAACGTCTCGAAACTCTCCGGCGTCCACACGGTGGGCGTCCGCCTGGAGCTCGTCTCCCCGTGAGGAAGCCCCATGGCCACGGTTGAGCTGCCCGCCCTCTACGTCGACACCGTCTCCCTCTTCGCCGAGACGCGCCGCCCCCTCCTCCTCAACCGCGCTCCGGGCCCAGGGGAGGAGGACGTCCCCGTCGACTCCGCGCTGGAGCTGGAGCTTGTGGACGTCGGCGTGGACGGCGTCGCCCGGGCGGCCACACGCGTCTGGGTGGGTGGAGTCCTCGCATTCGAGGGCGGCGCCAGCGCAGAGGTAACGCCCGCCTTCGCAGGGCCTCTGGCGGAGGTGACGCAGACGGCGGACACCTTGCGCGTGGTGCTGCACCCGGCGGTGCCGCTGGCCAGCCAGGCCTCCGTCTCCGTCCGCGTCGTCTCGGCCACGGCAGGCGGCGCGCACCTCCTCGACGAGACGTACACCTTCACTGTGGAGGACAGGACGGCCCCCCGTCTCGTGGGCGTCCAGTCCCTGGCGCCGAAGTCCGTGCGCCTCGCCTTCGACGAGTCCGTCCGGGTGCCGCCCTCGGCGCGTTTTACCTTCACGCCTCGCGGTGCGCCCGCAGTCCCAGTCGCTTCCCTCGAGGCTGCGGCGGACGGCCCCCTCGTCCACCTCGTCCTCGACACGGAGCTGACGCCGGACGTGGTGTACGAAGTGCGCGTGGAGGGCGTGACGGACGCGCACGGCAACCCGGTGCTCGCCCCCTACCACCGCGCCACCTTCGCGGGCTTCCGTCCAGCGAGGCCGCCCTCCCGGAGCTTCCAGCTCTGGGACATGCTGCCGGGCCACAACCGCCGCGACGACGTGACGGGGGACTTGCGCCGCTTCATCTCCTGCCTCCAGGAGGAGACGGACTTGCTCCTCGCTGACTTGGACGCCTTCCCCGACATCTTCGACTTGGAGCGCGCGCCGGAGGCCTTCCTGGACGCCATCCTCCAGGACTTGGGCAACCCCTTCGCCTTCGAGTTGGACGTCCTCGCCCGGCGCCGCCTGGCCGCCATCCTCGTGGACATGTACCAGCAGAAGGGCACCGCGCTGGGCCTGCGCAACGCCATCCGCTTCTTCCTCGGCATCGAGGTGCGGGCCATCTCCCCCTTCGCCTCGGACACCCTTGTGCTGGGCGAGTCCGAGCTGGGCGTGGACTGGGTGCTGGGCCCCTCGGAGCGCTTCGCCCGCTACGCCTTCAACGTCGAGGTGGAGCGTCTCCTCTCGCCCGCGGAGCGCCAGCGCCTGCGCACCCTCGTCGAGTACCTCAAGCCCGCCCACACCCACTTCGTGGACTTGGTGGAGCCCCTGCCGCCCATTCTCCCGGAGCACTGGGAGCTGGGACTCAGCGAGCTGGGCGAGACGACGACGCTGCACTGAATGCCCTACGGCATGTCCCCGATTTCTCGCGCCCTGCCTTTGCCTTCCTCTGGAGGGCACAGGCATGAGCAACCGGCTGGATTTTTTCTTCAGGCAACGTGTCAGCGAGGCCGAGTTGGATTTGGCCTTCGCGCAGTTGGAGCAGGCCGACCGAAACCTCGCCTCTGACCTGGGCGTCCACGGTGTCATCTCCGGGGCCGTGCCCGCGCCGCATGCGCCCGTGCCCAACCTCTCCGTCGACCTGACGGCCCCGGGCCGCGCCTACGACAACCTCGGCCAGCGCATGTTCTTCGGCACCGGGCAGACGGTGGACTGCGCGGTGGACTTGTCGGGCATCCCCACCGACGTCTCCACCTCGGGCAGCGAGAGGTGGCTCGGCATCTTCCTGCGCTTCACCCGCCTGCTGTCGGAGCCGCGCACGGACGGCAACTCCCAGCAGGTGTACTTCCGCCGCGACGAGTCCTTCGAGCTGGTGGTGCGCCAGGCGCCGGAGGGTCCCGTCGGCCAGGCGCCCAAAGCCGCCCTCCAGCCCGACGAGTTGCTGCTGTGTGACGTCCGGCGGCGCCCCGGGCAGACGCAGATCCTCGCCGCGGACTTGGACACCTCTCGCCGGCAGGCCTTCATCTTCGCGAGGGGCAGCTCGGTGGCAGTGGAGAGCGGCACCTGGGACGTCCTGAGCCCCAGCGCGGACACGGTGCAGGCGACGCTGGACGAGGTGGACGCCGAGTTGGCCGGCCACTTCTCCGGCGCCGCCCGGCGACACGTGGCCGGTGCCGTGGACTACGCGCCCCACGGCTTCATCTCCTCCACCACCGTGCAGGAGGCAGTGGACGAAGTCGCGGACAAGCTCTCCTCGGCCGCTGCCGGCACACCGGGCGCCTCCCGAGTGGGGGCGGACGCGGTGCCCGGCACGCCCAACCTCCTGCCGGCAGGCACCGTGGACGCGCAGCTCTCCTCGCTGCTGGGCTTCGTCAACGCCCACCAGGGCGCGGCCACCGGTGCCCACCACGCCAGCGCCATTGGCGCCACACCCCACGGCTACGTCAGCGGCACCAGCGTGCAGGCTCAACTCCAGGAGGTCGTCACCCGCCTCGGAGAGACGACGGCAAACAGCCCCGGCTCCTCTCGTGTCGGAGGAGACGCACTGGCCGGGACGCCCCACGCCCTTCCCGCCAGCAGCCTGCGCCAGCAGGTCGCCGCGCTGCTGGGCTTCCTCAACGGGCACCTCACCCAGTCCGCTGACGCTCACGCGGCCTCTGCAGTCTCCGTCGCGGACGCGGGTAACCTGCTGACGGCAGGCACCGTCGAAGCGGCCCTCGCGGAAGTCCTCTCGGCCTTCAGCGGCGGGCACTTCCGCAGCAACGAGGCGGCGGCGGGCCAGCACAAGGCCATCGTCCAGCCCGTCCTCGGCGCCGGCCGCGTCCTTCTCCTCGACGCCCAGGGCGCGGGCGGCGCAGCCGCGCGGCTGCGCCTCTACGCTGACGGCGACTCGGTGTGGTTCACCCTCAACGCCGCCTGGAATGGGAGCGCCTGGGCCCGCGACATCACCGGGGCGGCGGCGGGCGGTTTCCGCCTCTCACGCAACGAGGCCGAGTTCCTCCATGACGCCAGCCTCACCGCCACCTTCGCCTCCTGGACGCGCACGTTGCGACTCCCGCTGAGTAGCACCGCCAGCAACACCTCCTTCGAGTTGGCGGGCAGCGTGCGCGAGGTGGGCCGGCTCGGCCTCCAGTACAGCAACAGCGACACCGTCGCGCACGACAACCTGTCCGGTGGCGGCTCGGTGACGTTCCGCAGTCGCTTCCCCTCCGCGCCCTCCTCCATCACCCTCAGCCCCTACGCCTTCGCCGGAAGCTTCGTCGGCAATCCCACCGTCATGGTGCCGGACCGAGACGGCTTCGCCTTCTACAGCCACCAAAACCTCCCAGGCCTCGTCGCGACGTACTGGTTCGGCTCGTACACCGCTGTCGCGTAAGGGCGCCCCCATGGCCATTCACGAAGTCACCACCGAGGACGTACTTCAGCGCTGCGCCCGGTGCGGCAGCGGCAATCGCCTCTCCCTCGACACCCTGGAGGTCGGCGTCGCCCGTCGGGAGGACGTTGACGACGGCCTCGTCCAGCTCCCTCCCTGTCCCGCCTGCCGCTCCACCGAGTTTCTCATCCGCGCCGCCGAGAGGGAGCCTGAGCATCCGGCGCCAGGGAGCTTCGGGCACCTGCACCGACTCCTCGTCGGCCATGTCCACGCAGAGCTCGTCCAGCGCGGACGCCTGCATACGGTGCTCAAGCCCAAGGGGGGCAGCGCCAGAAAGGTGGCCGTGCATCCCCTGTCGCAGGAGGCTCGCGAGCGCTGGTTCCCGCAGGGCCTCCGAATCGCGGTGCTCGCCGACGAGCAGTCCCACGCCCCTGAAGAGTCCAGTCAATAGACATACACCGCAAGCAAAACAGCCCCCGCGCGCCGCGATGCCCCGGGACGTCGCGAATCCCTCGCTCCTCGACTTGCTATGCCCCCAAGACAGAGCGTGTATGTCTTCACGCGCTACCCACTGCGCGCCAGGGAGACACGCATGTTTATCGGCACTGACACCACCTACCTCGGCAACGAAATCCCCGGCCTCCGGGGGCAGAGGGTCCGCATCTTCGCGGTGTTGCGCGGCAGCCTCCGCTCCGACGCCAACCCGGACGCGGACGACTACTACGTGAATGACAACGAAAAGCTGGCGCGCCTCGGGGGTGTAACGGCCGAGGACTGCATCGACGCGGCTCCCATTCGCCCGGACGGAACCACCTCCTTCGTGCATGTCGACCCGCGCGCCATCGACTTGGAGTGCTTCGCGCACCTGAGCAAGCCCAACGAACAATGACTTGCCATACGCGCAAAACAGAGCGCGTATGTCTCACGCGCGCCTCCGAAAGCGCACGAAAAGACGAAACAATGACACCCCGCAAGCCCCGCCCCGCCACCGCCGCGAAGCCCACCCGGGCGCCCGAAGAAGTACTTGAGCGCATTGCACGCCAATCGCTCAACATCGAAACCCTGAAGACACGCAACAGCGACAGCCTCGACTTCCACGACGTGGCGGTGTGGGGCCTGAAGGAGGCCCTCGAAGCGGCCTATCAGGCCGGCCTGAGCGCCGCCAACAGCGCCCGCAGCAAGTAGCACCTCCTCTCACCACCCACGCCCCGCCCAGCGGGGCACCAGCGCATGAGGGCCACCGGGCCGCCCTCGTGAACGGCAGACGTGTACCCACGGCCCGGAAAGGAAAACAGCACCATGTCCCGCACCACCGCCCCGAAGAAGAAGCTGGAGTCCATGAACCTGACGGAGCTGCGCGCCCGCTACCGCGACGTGGTGGGCGAGGAGACGCGCAGCCCGAACAAGAAGTTCCTCATCCGCCGCATCGAGGAGTCTCTCGCCGCCAAGAAGCGGCGCAGCCCCTCCCGCCGGGCGACGGCCACCGCCCCCAGCGCGCCTCCGGCGCCTGCCGCACAGCCCCCCACGTCGGTCGAGGGCACGCAGTCTGCCAACCAGCGCGGGCGCTTCGCCGGCATGTCGCTGGAAGCGTTGCAGGCGAAGTACCGCGAAGTCGTGGGGCGCCCGACGGGCAGCAGCGACATCCCCTACCTCAAGTGGAAGATTCGGGAGGCGGAGGCCGGACGCGTGCCGGTGGGTCCCCGTCCCGAGCGCGAGGTGAAGGTGCGCGAGGACGGCAAGCGCGTCATCCCCCTCTCCTTCGACGCGGAGGACTTGGCGGCCCTGGACAAGGCCTGGCGCGACGCGGGCATCCCGAGCCGGACTCGTTTCTTCATGCGCGCGGTCCACCGAGAACTCACGGCCATGGGCGCCACCGAAGCCGCCGCGCGCTTCGCCTCGAAAGAGGAGGAGTGAGGCCCGCATCCACTCGCCCCAGCAGGACAGCGAATAGGCCGAGAGGCCCTCCCAACCCGGACGCGCTCCGCCCCGCCGTCCACACGCGAGGCGGGCGCCACCAACATCGTCGTGAAGTGAAACACCGCCCGAGACCTTCGACCGGCCCCTCCTTCAACGCAGTCCCCACGGGAACAACATGAAGACACGCGAAGAATTGGAAACGATGACCGTCAAGAAACTGCGCCGCTACGTCATCGACACCGGAAACAGCTTCCCCTACTTGGGGGAAACCAAGAAGGCCAAGATCATCGACAAGCTCATGAAGATTCGAGCCGAGCGGGAGGACACGAAGCCCACGCCGACCGCCAAGGATGCAACCTAGCCGCAGCCCCTCGCCATTCGAGGGCCTTGCCGGGCTGCGACAGGCACGTCCGGCAAGCCACTCGAAGCGGCCGAAATAGGCCCCAAGCGCGCACGCCCAGCCTCACCTCACCACCAGACACACGCTCCATCGGGAACAGCGCCCCAGCCAAACACCAACGCCCCGCCACAGAACATACACCCCAAAGACAGCAGAGAGGACTTGATACGCCCGCCCACAAGAGCGTGTATGCCCCTCGCGACGGGCACAAAAAGCACCGCGCAATCCCACAGGAATACCGACCATGAGCGCGACGGCCATCCCTTTTCACGTTATCCCGATGAAGGTGATTGACTTCAGCAACGCCAAGCTGAGCCTCGACCTCGGCAAAAGCCGGTACGGCACGGCCCAGCCCCAACTGGACATCTTCCTTCCGCCCAGCGCAACTCACCGGCAGATGAGCGCGTTGCTCCACGCCTTCGCCGCCAGCCTGGAGCTGAGCACCCCCGCCAGCGAGCGGTGGATCGTGCAGAGCGAGCGCCTCTCGGAGCCGAACCATGGCCGCATCTACCTGGAGCTGGCCGAGGGGGACCATGCCGAGGCCATGCGCGGGATGATGCTCCTCAACACCCTGCTGGGCTGAGCGGAGAGGTCAGCGGGAGTCCGCGCCGCAGCACCGCGCAGGTTTCCCCGTCCATCCTCACCCAGTCAATCACACACACTGGAATTCCCCCACCAGCCGCACCCCAAGCGCCTGAAACACGCGCCACCCGTCGAGAGCGGACGAGAAACCCCGCGTATTCTCGCGAATACTCCAGACGCCCAAATCCGCCCTTCCGGCCGTCGAAGTGGACTTGCTTCATTCGCACACAAGAGCGTGTATGCGTTTCGCGACGGGCGCCACAGCCCCGCGCGAACGCGAGAGGCAAACCCCATGAAGACGCTCCGGTTTGGGATTGAGATTGAGACGGTTGGCGCCAGCCGCCAGAAGCTGGCCCACGCGATTCAGGGCGCGGTGGGCGGGCACGTTTCCGGCGACTACCGGGGCTGGCAGGTGACGGACTCCCAGGGCCGCGCCTGGAAGGTGGTGCCGGACGGCTCGCTGAGCGGGGGCGAGTACAGCGGCGAAATCGTCTCCCCCATCCTCACCTACCAGGACCTGGAAGCCTTACAGCAGGTGGTGCGCGCCGCTCGCGAGGCCGGCGCCCGCGCCGACGCTTCCACCGGCATCCACATCCACGTCGACGGCAGCCGCTTCGACGCCAAGGGCGTCACCAACCTCGTCAAAATGGTGCACAAGCAGGAGCGCCTCCTGGAGACCGCCCTCGGGGTGAGCGCCGCGCGACTGAACCGCTTCTGCAAGCCCATCGACGGGGCCTTCCTCCAGCGGCTGGAGGCCCGGCGCCCGCGCACCCTCCAGGACGTGAATGAGGCTTGGTACGGGCGCCGCAACCTCGCCCCGCAGCGCTACGACTCCAGCCGCTACCACGGCCTCAACCTCAACAGCCTCTTCTTCCGGGGCACGATTGAATTCCGATACTTCAACGGCTCGGTGCACGCGGGCGAGGTGAAGGCCTACGTCCAACTGGTGTTGGCCCTCGCCGCCCGCGCCCTGGCCTCGAAGGCCGCCTCCAGCAAGCGCCGCGACTTCAACCCCGCCACCGCGAAGTACGACTTCCGGGTGTTCTTGCTCCACCTGGGTCTGATTGGAGAGGAGTTCAAAACGGCGCGCCTGCACCTTCTCAAGCACCTGGAAGGCAGCGCCGCCTGGAAGGGCCAGCGTCGCGACGGGCGCGGGCCGGGTGGGGAAGGCACGCCCGGCAGCGAAGGCGCGCAGGGCGGCAGCGGCAGCGCCCAGGGCGGCACGAACGAGGCCCTGGCCGCCTGAAGCGGACTCAACGCCGGGGCCCTTCGGGGCCCTGGCTGGCCAATGTCAACGGCGGGCCGCGCGCCCGCCCTCAACGCGAGAAACCCCATGCTCTACTTCGCCTACGGCTCCAACCTCGACAGGGCCCAAATGCGCACACGTTGCCCCGGCGCTACTGTCGAAGCCCGCGCCACCCTTCCCGACCACACCCTGGTGTTTGGCGGCTACAGCCGCCGCTGGGGCGGCGCGGTCGCCAGCGTCCAGCGCGTGCGCGGCGCTCACGTCGAGGGGTTGCTGTACCGCCTCACGCCCGAGGACCTGCGCGCCCTCGACATCTTCGAGGGGCACCCCGTCGCATACCGGCGCGCCACCCGACTGGTGAGGGACAGGGCAGGCCTGCGCCGCCGCGCGCTGGTGTACCTCCAGCCCGAGACTGGCTTCGAGACCTGGCCGCCCGCTGGCCGCTACTTCCGCGTCCTCTGGCACGCCTACGGGCGACTGGGCTTCAACCGCGCCGCGCTCGCGGGCGTCCTGGGAGGTGAGTCATGACGCGCGCCTCAGTCTCGACGCGTGTCTTCGTCTACGGAACCCTGCTGTCCGGCGAGCCCAACCACCGCCTCCTGCGCGGCGCACGCCTCATCGGCCCAGCGCGGACGCAGCCCCGCTTCAGTCTCTACGACTACGGGCCCTTCCCTGCCCTCGCCTCCAGGGGCAAGCACGCTGTCGAGGGAGAGGTGTACGAAGTCGACGCGCTCATGCTGGCGGCGCTCGACAGGCTCGAGGGCCACCCTCGCTTCTACCAGCGCACGTCCATTGCCCTCGACGGTGCGGGCCGCGTCGAGGCATACCTGTTTCCCAAGGGGCGGTTGGCTGGCCGCCTCATCATCGAGTCCGGTTGCTGGCGTCGACACCTGAAGGAGAGGAAACCATGGTAATCGTCATGCGCGACGGACGTGTCTTCCAGGGCACGGCCGTCCAAATCGTGAAGGGAATGCAGGACATCGCCTTCGGCGTGGAGCGCCTTTCCATTCCCGAGTACATCGACTGGGTGGTTGCCAATACCCAGCGTTTCGAGTCCGTCGCGCTGCGCGTGCAGGGCGCAACCGCCGAGGAGAAGGCCGCGTCACTCGTGGATGAAATGCTGCGCGAGGGCTTGGCGACGCGAGGGTGAGCCGGGCCGGTATGGCATGCCTCTCAGGGTATGCCCATGCGGCCCGGGCCCGTCCGCCTGCCGAAGCGCCCTGTTGCACCTGATGTTTCACGCATGTCCAGGAGGCGCGCCCCTCATGCGTGGTGCTCGCCACTGCGGAGGGGCAACTCTCTCGCCCCGCGAGTAACCCACTCCCGCAGTGCCTCCTGCTCCGGGGCGTGAGCGCACGACGAGTCATTCGCCTCCACCAGCCTCAACGCATCCTCGGCGCCCAGCGCGTGCAGCGCCGCGGCCTCTGCCGTTCGGTACTCCGCCTTCGCCCTGGCCATCCGCGTCCGCGATTCGGCACTCCCGTCCATCGTCGCGTACGCTCGCTGCAACGCCACCTCCACCCGCCGCAGTTCTTCTGCGAGGGCCTCCCGCTCGCTCATCGTCATCCGCATTCCCCACAGCACGCGACGTGCCAGTTCGCCGGGCGACGCATGCCAACAACCATTTCCGTGAGGTCACTTCGTATTGTCACAAGAGGCGGGCGCTCCCTCCTTCCACTCAAGCACTGCTCGACTACGACACATGCCCAGAGGATGGTAATCATCACCCGCCGTCCCAACGCGCATTCGCCCCAAATACACAGCAATGCGAGCAAAGCCACACATGCCCAAAATCCCACGCACTCCTGTTTCGAAGGCTCACGGCACATCCTCTTCCACGAGGGAGCCGCTCCGCTCGTCCGCTCCGAAGTCCACGGGCTCTCTTGAGTCAGCCTTCCGCGCCGCCCTTGATGAGGAGCTGGCGCGCCCACTCGCCAGCCTCGTCGCGAGACTGGCCGGGGTGGCGAGGCGCCTTGCCCCGGGGCCCCAGCAGGAAGTGTCGAGCCAGCGCCCAGGCCGCGACGCGAGGCCTCCTCCCCCTACGCAACAGCAGCGCCGGCCCCCGCTCCCGCCTCCCGCGCAACAACAGCACCGGCCTCTGCTCCCGCCTATCACTCCTACAGCCAGGGCATGCGCCGTCATCGGCTGCAAGCGCCCCCACCGCAGCCAGGGCTACTGCGCGGCGCACTACCAGAAGCGGCGCCTCATGTTGGCCACGGGCCGCCTGCATGCCGCCTGGGTAGAGGACGCCGCGCCCCACAGCATCCCCGAAGTCATCCTGCCGCGAGGGCGCAGGCCCAGAGCTGACGCCGCGCCTGCTACGCCGGCTCCCGCCGTCACCCCTGCCCCTCGCATGTGGGTGCGCAAGAAGGGGGCAACGGGGGCGGACGGCACCGCCGGCCCTGGGGCGCCCACGCCGGCCAGGCAACCCAACGCGAGTTCGGAGCAGGAGCGCGCCAAGGCCACCGTCCAGCGCTGGGCCAGCGAGTTCCGCACTGGGAAGCGGCGCGCCTGAAGCGGCCCCGCCCGCGCCAAGCCCCCTCCTTCCCCAGGAGGGGCGCCCCTTCACACGCGGTGACGTCAGGGCCGCCCGTCCGGTTCGACGGGGGTCAGGCGCCCGTCCGTTGTGACGCGCAGCACGTGGGCGGGCGCGGACGCACCAGCCCGGCCGCAGAAGACTTCGTCGAGTCGCTGATTCGTCGTCCCCACCACGAGGTTCCCCGCTGCATCCAGCGCGTGTGCCAGCGGCGCGCCTGGGAGTTCCACCCAAGGCGTGGCGCGCCACCGTCCCTCGGACGCGTCGACACGCACCAGACGCCCGTCTCCACCAAACAGGTGCGCGAGTCCCTCCACCACCACGAGGGTGCCGTGCACCCGCACGGCCAGCAGGGGGTTGGCATGTGGCTCCTCCAGCACCGTCACCCGCCCGGCCTCGTGCACTTCCAGCGTGCCGCCAAACTCCCCGGAGTCCCGGCCGACGAGACAGGCCTCCCCCATGGCTTCGAGGACGGACGCGAAGTCCGCTCCAGGTACGTTCGCGCATGGCGCCTCTCGTGACGGCGCCTTCGGCTTGTCCCAGTGCAAATGGATGGACGTGGGGCTTTGGCACATCTGCCAATCCGGGCCGCGCCCTGGAAGCACACTGGGGGGCTCAGAAGGCGACGCCGGCTGCACCTCATCACCGGAGAGTGCCTGCAGGGCCCACCTCGCGTGGCTCCGCGCCACAGGGGAAGCATGCGTCGTCAGCACCTGCTGGAACAGCGGCTCCAGCTCTTCCGCATAAGGCCGGAAGGTGGAGCTGCCCAGCGCCCTGACAGCCGCGGCCTGGACTTCGCTGTGCGGCTCGTACACCGCCTGGCGCAGCGCCTTGAGGGCGGCTGGGTCTGCCATGCGCCCAAGGGCCTCCGCCGCCCGCGCGCGCTCCCACCCCTCCTCCCCCGTGGCCAGCAGGCGCAGCAGCGGCCCCGTCGCGACTGGCCGCGCCACCGGCCCCAGGGACGCGAGGCTCGTGAGGGCCCGGGCGCGGCATTCAGGCACGGCGAGCTGCTGGAGGACCTCGGGCACCGCCGCAGGGCTGTTGAAGGCCACCAGCGCCTGCAGCGCCACGGGCGTGAGGCGCACGTCCGCCCGTTGTAGCCCCTGGAGCACCTCGGGCGCGGCCTTCGCCCCCTGGCGCTCGTAGGCCGCCAACACCGACGCCACGTAGGCCGCTCGCGGAGTGCACCCGTCGAAGATGGCCTCGCAGCTTGGCGCTGGAGCTGCCGGGCAGGACGTCCCTGGCGGGCGCCGGAGAGTGGGCTCCTCCAACTCCCGTGCGAGGAGCGTCCGCAGGCGCGGGACGAAATTCTCCGTGAGCATGGAGGCGCGCCGGGCGAGCACGTAGCGCACCCGCACCAGCGCCTCCCAGCTCGATTCCGGGTTCTCCAGCACGTCCAGCAGCACCGGAGCCAATGTCGGCCCCAGCTGCTCCAGCGTCGACGTGGGCGACTCCATGAGGTGTCGCTCTATGGCTGGAGCTGCTCGCGCGTCATCGAGTGAGGAGAGCGCGTGCAGGGCCATTCCACCGGGCTCGCGTTCATAAGCATCGAGGAGCGCAGGCACGGCCTGCCTGGCCTTCTCTTCCATCGACGCCAGCGCAAGTGCTGCGCCTCCACGGACCCGACGCTCCACATGGCGAAGAAGCGGAATCAGCCGGGGGATGACGCCCTCCCCCTCTCGCCCCAGCTTCCACGCAGCACACTGCTGCTCCGGCGGCAGCCATCGCTCCCCACTGTCTGGGCCGTGGACCTCCTGCAGGAGCGCAAGGCACGCGTCGGTCCCCTTGCAGCAACCCTCCCACGTCATGACGTCGTCCCGCCTCCACGCCTGCCGGGCACACCCCAGCGACAGCGTCACCACCGCGCACACGAACCCAGCCAGCCAGCGGAGGCACCCGGACTTCACCTCTCCCTCCATGTCATCGCCTTTCATTATCCCTTCGCGGTGAAGGGAATCAGAACCCAACGCTTCAGCCAGTCACGAGCCGCGCAGCGAAGGAGCACTGCACTCGAGGTGCCTTCACGACGCGAGTGCCAGCCACCCAGTCGTGGAGGCATCGCCGCTCCTCTCCAACGATGAAGAGCGCGTCCACGAGGCCAAGCCAGCCGAAGTAGCCGCAGAGCGCCATCGGGAGCACGTTCCTCAGCAGCGCGATCCGCCACACCTCCGCCGGACGGCCATCTCTTCGGACGACGCGGATTCCCAGGAGCCTCTTGCCGAGACTCGCCCCCGTCCCTCGAATCAGGCTCGCCTGCACGAACAACACGAGGAGCGCCGGGGCGTAGACGACCGGAGCCTTCATCGCCGCCTCGTCCGGAATGGCCAGACACCGGAGGACGCCCAGGAGCAGGCACGGGAGCAGGAGCGCGGCACCATCGACAAGGCTTGCCGCGAGCCGGGCCCTGCGCGTCGCCAGCTCAGGAGCGGCATGAACGCACTTGAAGCACCGGCCCGCCCAGGACAACGCACAGAAGGCACAGACGAAGGTGCCGCAACGAGGACATGCACCGTCAGCGGAGAAGCCTGGGTGCTCCGAGCATTGGGCTTCCGAAATCGATTCAACGGCCTCGCGGAAGTCGGACATGGGGAGCCGCAGCACAGCTACGCCCGCCCCAAGACGGCAAGTTCCTTCAGCGGGAAATTCCTGCTTGAACCTACAAATGCAACCCAACAGGTTCAGTCCACTCGACCATCCTGGCAACCCTCTTGCCACCCACTGGTTACCTCGACGCCTGATTCCGCTGCCTCGACGAGCGCCCCGCCCAAGAAATGGGCCCTCGGAGCGCACGACTCCAGGGCGGCTCCTCCACAAGGAGGAGTCCATAATCCGGCGGGTGGAGTGTGACCAACCCCGGTCGCTGCGTCATACGTGCGTCATGACAATTGGGCGGGGAGCTCGCGGCTGCCGAGTTCTTGTGCCGACGAACCCGCGGCAGGATGACCAAAAGCAAGGTCTGACCCTCTTCCGCATGCCAACGGGGCAAGGAGTTCCCCTTGGCCCCATTCCTGGTGCGCCGCAGTCAGCCCCAGGGCCCGTCGCACGTAGCCTGAAACGCGCGCCTCATGGCGCTTCAGTCCTGATAGAAGGCGGGAGTGCCTCGTGAACAGAGATGGCTAGGCCAAGCGATGGTAGGCCCGCGCTGGCTCGCGTACCTGGGGGCTGTTGGCCCAACTCAAGAACATTCGCACCACGCGTTCCAGCTCATTCGCGCGACTGAGGGACTGCTCGCGCTCGTAGACGCGCGCGGACGCCGCGCGGAGGGGACGGTGGCCGTCATTCCTCCGGACACCGCTCATCGCATTGAGCACGGGGCGGCGCGTGCGTTGCTCGTCTTCGTGGACCCGGACGACCTGATAGGCCGCAGGTTACGGCAGCTCGAGGTGGGCAAGGCTTCAGCAGAGTGGGTTCATGCGGGGACGCCTCTACTTCGTGTGCAACTTCCGGCCGAGCTGCTGCATGCCGCTGACTGGATGCGACTTGTGGAAGGGTCGCTTATGCGGTTGGTAGGCGAGGCAATTTCCCCCAGCGCGGTGCACCCTGCGATAAAGCGCCTCGTTACGCTTCTCCCGGGGCGCATTGAAGCGGGAGACGTAAGCCAGCGCGCGCTCGCAGAAGAGGTAGGCCTGTCCACTGGGCGCTTAGGACATCTTTTCTCTACAAGCGTTGGCATCCCGCTGCGTCCCTACATCCTTTGGCTTCGCCTCCGTCGAGCGACGGAAGCCTTCCAGGACGGCGCGACTCTCACCCAAGCCGCTCACATCGCAGGCTTCACGGACAGCTCGCACCTCAGCAATGCGTTCCGCCGAATGTTCGGTCTTGCTCCCTCGGAGGTGGCGCGGGGTATCGAGTGGGTCAGCGAGCGTCCGCTCGCACCAGCAAAGTAGCCAGTTCTTCCAAGTCAGCGGCGATGCGGCGATGCCACCCTCCTCACATGCTGACTACCTCCGCTGAATCCCCTCCCACGCGCTTGGCGCGCCAGACACTGCGTGTGGGCTACCCGCTCTTCATGCTCCTCGGCATCAACGGTGCAGCCCTTGCCCTTGTCCACGGCGGCGCCTCGAAACTGTGGCTTGGCGGGCTCCTCATAGCAGCCATCGGAGTGTCCTTCCTTGCCGAGCGCGCCATCCCTTACGAGCCAGACTGGAATCGACCCCACGGAGACGTCGGGCGAGACCTTGTGCATTTCGTTGTCAACGAAGCCTCCAATATCCTATCAATTCTCGCGCTGCCGCTTCTTTCAGGCTTGGCAACCGTGTGCGACGCATGGCCACATGAATGGCCGTTTGTTTTCCAGGTACTCCTCG
The DNA here is from genome assembly GCA_046520405.1 of Myxococcus sp. 1LA. Classification (GTDB taxonomy): domain Bacteria; phylum Myxococcota; class Myxococcia; order Myxococcales; family Myxococcaceae; genus Myxococcus. Next base: position 60,271 of record JBKGHI010000003.1, on the reverse strand, counting down.
CGGTGCTGGTGTTCGACTTCGGCGTCACCCTGACGCACTGGTTGAGCCACCGCGTGCCCGCTCTCTGGCAACTCCACGCCGTACATCATTCTGTAAAGCGCTTCTACGGCTTCAATGGGCTGATGAAGCACCCTCTGCACCAAGCCTTGGAGATGACGGTGGGGGTGGCGCCACTACTTCTCATTGGGCTTCCCTCGAGCATCGCCTCAGCGCTCGCCGCACTCTCGTGCGTGCAACTCCTCATGCAGCACTCGAACGCGGACTACACGGTGGGGCCGCTGAAGTACCTGCTGGCGCTCAATGCAGGGCACCGCTTCCATCACCTCAAGTGGGCAGGCATCGGCGACGTCAACTTCGGTCTATTCACCAATTTCTGGGACTACCTGCTGGGCACGTGGTCTTACGCGCCCGAAAAGCGGTTCTCTTCGGATGATCTCGGCATCGCCAAGGAGCCGGATTTCCCAGTGGGCTACTGGGCACAGCTACTCAAGCCCTTTCAAGGCAGCAAGGAAGCCTGAGCGTGGCCCCGGTCGCGCTGCTGGCCTTCAACTGGGCACTCCCAGTCTGCGGCTCGTCCTTGCTGGGGCACGTTAATGCTCGTGCCGCTTCAGCCCTGGGGCAGGCGGGTGGCCGCGAGGGAGAACATGAAGTCACTGCTCGCTATGCACCTCGACTGGCTCATTCATGCAGTGGGGAGCCGCGTTCATGCTGGGCCGGTGGCCTGAAACGGCCTCGCGGTGGACAACTTGGCTTTCGTCTTTGGAGGCTGGACGAACGCGAGTCCGTACCTCCTTCGCTACTTCGGCATTTGTGCTCGGCAGTTCGTGGGGACAGCCGGCCACCGCTGGCATCGCAGGACTCAGTGCTGCGGCGATTCTTTCGTCCTGGAGCAGACTGCTGCTCACGGAGATCCTTGCACTCCGGTTGCGAGGGAAGGCGAGACAAGTCGCGTGGAAGGGTTGACCCAAACGCGTCACTTGCTTATATATGCAAATGTGAATATGCGGCAACAGCGAGCCCCCCAGGAGACGACTCCACTCTCCGCCGACGCCTGTCAGGTGGACTTAGTCGACGAGGCGAAGGTGGAGGCTGTCCAACCCCAACTGCTGAGCGTCGACGCGGCCCAGCAGGCGGCGGAACTGCTGGGCGCTTTTTCAGACCCGACCCGTCTGCGGCTACTCCATGCGCTCTCACTCTCTGAGCTGTGCGTCTGCGACTTGGCCTACTTGGTTGGACGCTCCATGGCCACCACCTCGCGGCAGCTTCAGCAACTGCGACACTTGGGACTGGTGAAGTACCGGGCCGCCGGCAAGCTCGTGTATTACTCCCTCGCCAGTACCTGGGCGAAGGGGCTAATCCACGACGCCGTCAGGCAGCTTGAGGGCAAGGAGGCTGCGTGAAGGGCGTCCGCCCCCTGCAGCGCATCATCGCCCTTGGGCGCATCCTACTGGTGGTGCTGTTGGCACTCACCTATTCCGGCTCTCCTCGGTACGCGCTTGCCGCGCTGGGCTTCGATGAGCCGGAGTGTGCTACTGACTGCGCGGGCTCGCTCGAGGACGAGGAGTGCCCTCCAAGCTGCCCCATGGGCCCGTGCGCCAAATGCCCTCCGGCTATCATGCCGGCTGCACCGCCCCTCCTCGTTGAAGCACGCCTTTCCTTCGACGCGCCGCTGCTGGCACCGCACGCCCCTATGGCACCAGTGAGCGAAGGGCTGTTCCAGCCGCCCAAAGCGTAGTCCCCGAAACGCTCACGGAAGAGGTGCGCCCTGGCAGCGCTGCAGTACTTCGCTGTGGCGTTGTGCGGACGCACCTCCCTCCTCTCACATCGTAAGCCACACGAGCGGACACCGCACTTGCCTCTCTAGGCGCGGTCTGCCGCCTCGGGCGCCGGAATGGATGGACTGCCGTGGTGACGAGTACCGCGCCGCCATTCATGCGAGGCGGCGCACGGCTGGCCCTCTGCCGGGGCGCCCGGCCTCCTCTCCCCCTTTTTCTGTCGAGACGACATCCAATGCAAAACGACAATAATCCTCCAGACACCACCGACAGGAGCGAGTTCAAGGTGCCCCGCATGGACTGCCCCTCTGAGGAGCGTACCGTGCGCATGACGCTCGAAGGCCTGCCCATGGTGCGCGCTCTCGCCTTTAACTTGCCCGAAAGGCGCCTCACCGTCTGGCATGCGAGGGGCACGGCATCCGCGGTGGCAGGACGCCTGGAACCGCTCGGGCTCGGCGCCCAACTTGTCGAGACGCACGGAGGTGCGGCCGCAGAAGAGGGCATGCCGGAGGCCGGCGAGGACGCGGGCACGGAGGCCCGCACGCTCTGGGTGCTACTGGCCATCAACGGGATAATGTTCGTGGCCGAGCTCGTCGCAGGCTGGCTCGTCCAGTCAACGGGCCTCCTCGCGGACTCCCTAGACATGCTCGCCGACGCCATGGTCTACGGCCTGGGCCTCTACGCGGTGGGCCGTACGGCCGCACACAAGCTGCGCGCCGCGCACCTCAGTGGCTATCTGCAAATAGCGCTCGCACTGGGTGCCCTCTTCGAAGTGGGACGGCGCTTCCTCTTTGGCAGCGAGCCGGAGCCCACCTGGATGCTGGGGGTGGCCTCGCTCGCTCTCGCCGCCAACGTGACGTGCCTCCTGCTAATCTTCCGTCACCGAAAGGGCGGGGCCCACATGAAGGCCAGCTACATCTTCTCCACTAACGATGTGCTGGCGAACCTCGGTGTCATCGCGGCGGGAATCCTCGTCGCTCTCACCAAGTCCCCCTACCCCGACCTCCTCGTAGGCCTCGGCATCGCGATGCTCGTCCTCTCTGGCGCAATACGCATTCTTCGTCTCCGGGCGTGAAAGAGGGCCCATGCTGCTCAACCAAACTGGGAAAACGCTGATCAACAACCTGCTCCAGGAAGTCCTCCATCGACACCTGAAAACGCATCGCCACCTCGGAATGGGTGTGCCCCCCTTGCGCGGGTGGTACTCCGTACGAAAGTGGCTGCGGTCCAAGTGTGACGACGCCCATCCTCGACGAGCCGGACTGAGGTACAAGACAACAGGCTCGAGACTTGGAATGAACAACTCGGGGTCAATTCAATGAAGGCCAAGTTGAAGAAACACTTTGAGTATGAACTCGCTCACGCAGCCGTCGCCGAAGCGGCGGGCAACCTTCCAGAGGCATGGCGAGCGCTGGAGCGTGCCCACGTCCTGAGCCAAGCCCATGCCCTGCCGCATCTTCGCGTGCACCGGCACATGTTCACTTTCGCGTGGAGAAGGAGTGACGTCCGCGAGTTGCTCGGTCAAGTGCCCCGCCTCCTCCTGGCTGCCCCTGGCTCCTGGCTCGGGCGCGCTCCCCTGGGCAACACTGGAGGCGCCAACGTGGGCATCTTCACCCCCATGCCGATTCCGGAAGATATCCAAGCCTTGCTACAAAATGACTCAGAAGGCAGCCCTTAATATAGGGAGCTGCCCAAACTCGATGAGTGTTTGTGCCCATCCAAAGCTCGGCCGCTGCCACAAAGCGCGTCCGGGCCGAGTCAGTAGCGCGTCAATGCGAGCGAGGCGCGGAGGGTATCGTCAACTCGGCGCACCCGCTGAGGAGATAACGCCCCTACGCCAAAGGGTTAAGATTGGCGCGCAATTCGGCGGCGCATCACGACCGCGCTCGCCGGGCATGCTCCACGGAGTTCCTCGGATGCATGGAGCTCTGGGGGCAGAGAGGCACGGTCGATGCGAACGAAGCCGAAGCGCGGGAAGTAGTCCGCAGCAGTGGTGGTGAGCAGAAACAATGCTTCCAGTCCATCTGCACTGGCTCGCTCAACGAGCCGCCGGACCAACTCTGCTCCCACGCCTTTCCCCTTCTGGTTCTCGTTCACGACAACGGAGCGAAGGAGGGCGCTCGTCCCGTACAGCTCCAACCCTGCTGCAGCCACGAGCGTGCCTTCGCGCTCTGCCACGAGGAAGTAAGGCAGGTGGTCGGCCACTCCTTGTCGGGGCAGGTCTGCGGCAGCGAGGAGTGCTTCAACTGCGCCGAGGTCGGCGGGGCGGGCGGGCCGAAGGGTGAGCATCATCGCGCCCACCCTTCGCTGGCCAGGAGTTCAACCACCCGGGCGCGCACGTTGTCGCGAATCTCGCGCACGCGCTCCACCGACTTGCCCTTCGGGTCTTCCAGAGGCCAGTCGCCGCGCTTCAGCCCCGGCACGTACGGGCAGGCATCGCCACAGCCCATGGTGATGAGCCACTGAGCGCCCTGGGCCAGCTCATCCGTGAGGCGCTGAGGCTTGGCGCCCGACAGGTCGATGCCCACCTCCGTCATGGCAGCCTGCACTTCGGGGTGAACGCGCTCTCCCGGCTGGGTACCAGCAGACACAGCGCGCGCCTTGGCTGGGTCCGACAGGGCGTTGAAGAAGGCCGCCGCCATCTGCGAGCGGCCAGCGTTGTGTACGCAAGCGAAGATGACCGTCTTCATCGTGACGACTCCTTGGAAAGGCGGCTACTTCTCACCGATGCCGCGGGTGAGCGCCGTCAGGCGTAGCCGGTCTAGCTTCTCGATGGGTAGTGCGAGGAACAGCTCCAGCCTGCGGGAGATCTCCATGGACACCTTGAGGAAGGCAGACTCCTTCTCCGCCTCGCTGCCCTCTGCTGCCGAAGGGTCCGCACTTCCCCAGTGAGCGATGACGGGCTGATACGGCCACACCGGGCAGGACTCGCGCGCCTTTTCGCAAAGGGTGATGACGAAGTCGAAGCGCACGTCCCGGAACTCCTCCCAGGATTTGCTGCGCGCGTCGGCAGCGGGAATGCGGAAGCGCTCTCGAAGCAGCCGGAGGGCGAGGGGATGGACCTCACCTTTCGGCGCCGCACCCGCACTGTGCACCTCGAAGCGCTCACCCCCCAAGCGCTTGAGCAGGAACTCAGCCAGGATGCTGCGGGCAGAGTTTCCCGTGCAGAGGAAGAGCACTTTGAAGGGCGATGGAGGAGTCACGGGGCCTCGAGGAGGAGCACCTGGGGGACGACGTCGGCAGCCGGGTCCTACGGGTGCGCTTCGCCAGGCCCGGACGCAGGCGTCTTCCCCTCGAAGCGACGAGGCAGCACGGCTTCACCGGCTCCGGGGAAGAGGCGACGCCTGAGCCAGAGCGACAGGTAGACCAAGGCGATGAGAGCGGGAACCTCGATGAGCGGCCCCACTACGCCCGCCAGCGCCTCTCCTGAGGCCATACCGAACACGCCCACCGCCACGGCGATGGCCAGCTCGAAGTTGTTGCCCGCAGCGGTGAACGACAACGACGCCGTTTCCTCATAGGAGAAGCCCAGCTTCCTGGAGAGGAAGAAGGCACTGGTGAACATGATCGCGAAGTAGACAACCAGCGGGAGGGAGATGCGCACCACGTCCAGCGGGAGGCGGGTAATCTTCTCCCCCTGCATCGCGAACATGAGGACGATGGTGTACAGCAGACCAATGAGCGCGGTAGGCCCCAAGCGCGGCAGGAAGCGCTGCTCGTACCATGCCTCTCCCTTGAGCCGAGTGAGGCCGATGCGCGTCAGCGCGCCAGCCAACAGGGGCACGCCCAGGAAGATGAGCACGCTCTTGGCGATGCTCCACATGGACACGTCGAACGCCGCCACATCCGCGCCGAGCCATTCAGGGATGACGGTGAGGAAGAGCCAGCCAAGCACCGAGTAGAAGAGAATCTGGAAGACCGAGTTGAGCGCCACCAGCACGGCAGCCACCTCATTGCTCCCGCACGCGAGCATGTTCCAGATGAGGACCATGGCGATGCACCGGGCCAGGCCGATGAGCACCAGACCGTTGCGGTAGTGCGGAAGGTCCGGAAGGAAGAGCCAGGCCAGGGCGAACATCAACACCGGTCCTACAATCCAGTTGAGCACCAGGGACGTGGTGAAGAGCTTGCCCCGCGCGCGCAACCGGCCCAGTTCGCCGTAACGCACCTTCGCTAGCACCGGGTACATCATCCACAAGAGGCCAATGGCGATGGGCAGGGACACGGTGTCTAGCCTCACCATGTCCAGCCTCGCGCCCAGGTCCGGGAAAGCCCTGCCCAGGCCGATGCCCAGGCCCATGGCGGCGAAGATCCACACCGGCAGGAACCGGTCGATGACGGAGAGCTTCTTGACGATGCTGTCTGGAGCAGTGGCTGCGTTCATGAGAAGGCTCTTGGGTCTACTTGCAGGCGTTGGGGCCGCGGGACTTGAGGAGGCGCACGACGTCTTCCCGGAGGACGTCCTTCTTGGTGAAGGCGGACACGAGCGCCTTGAGCTGGGCCTTGCACACCTCGTCCAGTTGCGGAGCCAGTCGGTAGTACACCCAGCTTCCGTCTCGGCGAGCCTCGACGATGCCTGCGTTCTTCAGCACGCCGAGTTGCCGGGAGGTGTTGGACTGGGTCAGGTCCAAGGCTGACTCGAAGTGGCAGACGCACAGCTCCCCATGACTGAGGAGCGCGACGATGCGTAGGCGAGTCTCGTCCCCCAGCGCCTTAAAGAGGCGGGAGGCGGACCGAACATCTAGAGAGGCGGCGGCAGGTGCCATGAGGACATTACGATATTCGAATATCCTATGGCCCGCCACAACATCGGCCTCTGCAAACTTCCTGTGACACCGCCAGAAATTGTGGCCACCAGGAGGGCGCCAGCACAGCGAGCGCAGGCCTGGGGGGGCAGACCTCAGTGCGTCAGTCCGGGTGTGCCTACCCCCAATTCGGTCGCTGCGTTGCAAGCGCGGCACTGCCACGACAGCTAGCGCGTTAAGGCGGGTGGGCGAGGAGCGCACGGTCATCGCTTTGCCTCGGCTGACGAGCGAGGGAGCTCACCAAGGGCACTGCACAGCCTTGAGGTGCGGGCCCAACCTTTGGCCCCTTGGACATTCCTGAGCCGCGTCCGAGCGGCGACGGCACGCGTTGGGCCTCGCCAGCCTCCTGCCCGCCCTGCGCACGCCTCAGGCCTTCACCGTGCGGTGCCGACCGAAATCGAGAAGGGCAGCGGCATCATCACCTTGTTCAACGAACCGGAGCACACTCATGCACTCACACTGGAGCAAGTAGGCAGATTATCCCTGGGACTACAGGCAGGAGCCGGAAATCGATGGCCGGTGCATTGACGCCCGCAGCAGTCCTGAGGTGAGAACCGCACTGCCGCGAGCCGTGGTCGACGACAGTGCGCAACTATTGGCTGCTGAGCCGCACACATAGTGGCGCCCTAACGTCGGACCGTAAGATAGCGTCTGGAGTGATGCGCATCCATCGTCCCCCATGTCTGCTGGCGCTCATTCTTCTGGCAATGACCTGTGCCTGCCGGAACGAACCTCCGCCCAGCTACATCCGGATTGAGGGCATTGCACCTGTGGTCACTGACGCACCGAATGCTCACGCACTACTGATAGTGTTCTGGGCATCCTGGTGCCCTCCATGTCGTGAGGAGACGCCCCAACTCCTTGCCCTGGCAAAGTCTCCCCCCGAAGGACTGCGGGTCGTCGTCTTCAGCCACGATGCGAACCTTGGGGCCGTGGAGTCCTTCTTCGAAGGCCCTCCTCCACCGGAACTCCTCCTGCGCCTGGATGAGGGCGAGAACGTGGCCCGCGCGTATGGCGTGGAGCAACTCCCGACGAGCATCCTCGTCGTCGAAGGGCAGCTGGTCGCCCGCTTCCCTGGCCCACGGGACTGGGACTCCAGAGCCATGCGACGCCTCCTGGAAAGGTTGACCCGCGAGCGTGCCACCCGGGCGACCGGCTCGGCGGATTGACTCTTCCCCTGGGCCTTTGTAAGCCACCTACTGGATGCAGCTCCTCTTGCGACTCATGGCCGTGCTCCTCGTCCTGACGACGGGCGGCGTCTTCCAGACGCTGGCCTTCGCTTCGGACACGCACGCCGACTGCATGGAGGATGAAGGCGATGACTGCACGGACTGCGCCCCCAGCTGCGTCCTGTGCCCATGCTGCCCGCTGAGAGCAGCCCCCGCTCCGGTTCCCGTCATGGGGGACCTCGCGGCCGCGCCCACACCGCCTCTGGTGCCCAGCCGCGTGGACGAGCCGGTCCTCTCCGGGACCGCTACCGACATCTTCCAACCGCCTAGAGCCTGACGCCTCCCTTCACGGGAGACGTGTGCCGTGCGCGAGCCCTACCGGGTCCGTGCGTGCGCATGCGCGTCCTCTTCGCCTGAAGCCCTATCCATCCTCCCCGCGCACTCTCGCGCGGGCATTCACCGCCGTGGGCGACTGCCCCGGCTGGAGTTTCCTCATGCGTTCGTTGCGCACCCTTTCCATCGTCGTCTCGCTTCTCACCCTTCCCGTCCTCCCCGCGCTGGCCGAGGGGCCTAAGGCCACCGAAAAGCCCCAGGCCGCCGAGGCCGAGAAGCCCAAGTGTGAGCACGGCGTCCAGAAGTCTTTGTGCACTCGCTGCAACCCGAAGCTGGCGGCTGTCTTCAAGGCCAAGGGGGATTGGTGCGCGGAGCATGAGCGGCCTGAGTCCCAGTGCTCCATTTGCAGCCCAGAGCTCTCCAAGAAGGGCGTGAAGTAGATGATGCCAGCCTCCCGCGTCGGTCCGGTGATGCTGTTGGCCCTGCTTGCCCTGGGCGCAGCCAGCTGCTCGAAGGAGTCGAAGCCCGCCGTGGCTGAGAAGTCCGCCGCGCCTCCGTCCGCCGCGGGAGGCGCTTCCGAATCCTCCCAGTCCCTACATCTGTGCGAACACAAGGTGCCAGCGGAGCTGTGCACCCAGTGCAACTCGGACCTCATCGACGTCTTCAAGGCGCAAGATGACTGGTGCGAGGAGCACGGAGTGCCAGAGTCCCAGTGCCTCCAGTGCAACCCGAACCTCACCTTCACCGCACAGGCCACCGCGCCAAAGGACTGGTGCAAGGAGCACTCGGTCCCCGAGTCGAAGTGCACCAAGTGCAACCCGGCGCTCGTCACGAAGTTCATCGAGGCGGGCGACTACTGCCGAGAGCACGGCTTTCCAGAGTCCGTCTGTCCGTACTGCCATCCGGAGCTGGTGAAGGCGGCGGGGGCGGAGCCACCCACCTTCCCCGAGCCAGGAACGCGCGTTCGCCTCGCCTCCGCCGAAACCGCGCGAGAGGCAGGCATCCAGACACGTCGCGTGGAGAAGCGGCCCTTTTCTCGCACCCTGGACGTTGTTGGTCAGCTCGCCTTCAACAACAACCGGATGGCTCAGCTATCGGCCCGAAGCGATGCGCTGGTTCTGGAAGTCCGAGTCGACGTCGGCGACGAGGTGAAGGCCGGGCAAGCCCTCGTGGTGGTGACCTCCGGCTCCGTGGGCGCGGACCAGGGGCGCCTCTCTGCGGGCCAGGCACGACTTGCAGTCGCGCGCGCCGCGCTCACACGCGAGCAGGCGCTTGTCGAGAGGGGCATCAGCGCACGCAAGGACCTGGAGCAAGCCCAGGCGGAGGTGGCCGAGGCCGAGGCCGAGCGCGACGCGGCCCGCGCATCCCTGACCGCCGCAGGGGCCTCCGTCCACAGCCAGCAGGGGACCTACGCGATGACGGCGCCTTTCTCCGGCACCGTGGTGGCACGTGACGCCGTCCCCGGCAGGCAGGTGGGGGCGGGGCAGACGCTCCTCCAAATCGCTGACCTGCACACCATGTGGGCCCTCCTAGAGGTGCCCGAAGCAGATGCGGGAATGGTGCGCGCGGGCCAGCGCGTCACGCTCTCATTCGAGAGCATGCCCGGCGAGACGCGTGAGGCAACCCTCACCCGAGTGGGCGCCTCCGTGGACCCGGCCACCCGCACCGTGCGCGCCCGCGTGGAGCTGCCAAACCCGGACGGCGCCCTCAAGGCGGGGCTCTTCCTCCGCGCGAGGGTGCAGGTGACCGCCGAGCAGGAGTCCGTGCTGGTCCCCCGCGAGGCCATCCAGCGCGCCGAGGGCCGCGCGCTCGTCTTCGTGAAGAAGGGCGCGGGCCTCTATGAGCCCGTCGTGGTGGAGCTGGGTGCCGGCACCCGTGAAGAAGTCGCCGTGGTGAAGGGACTCTCCGCTGGTGCGGAAGTCGTCACCACTGGCGCCTTCCTCCTCAAGACGGAAATCCTCAAGGAGTCCATCGGTGCGGGCTGCTGCGAGACAGAGGGAGGCGAATAGTCCCATGCTGACCCGAGTCATCGACTGGTCCCTGGCACACCGCTGGGCCGTCCTCCTTGGCACCCTGGCCCTCGTCGTTTCGGGCCTGCTGGCCTTCCGGGCACTGCCCATCGACGCCATCCCGGACACCACGCCCACGCAGGTGCAGGTGAACACCATGGCCCCGGCCCTCACCCCTATCGAGGTGGAGCGGCAGCTCACCATCCCCATCGAGCAGGCGCTGGCGGGCCTGCCCCACGTCAGCGAGCTGCGTTCCATCTCCAAGTTCGGCCTGTCCCAGGTGACGCTCCAATTCAGCGACGGCACGGACCTGTGGTTCGCGAGGCAACAGGTTGCCGAGCGGCTCGGCCGGGTCGCCGTCCCCGCGGGCATCGAGCGTCCGACGATGGGGCCGGTGGCCACAGGCTTGGGCGAGGTCTTCCACTACCTCGTCAAGAGCCGGACGAAGAGCCTCGAAGAGCTACGCACGCTGCATGACTGGGTCATCGCTCCACAGTTGCGCAGCGTGTCCGGCGTGGCAGAGGTGAATGCCTGGGGCGGCCAGGAGAAGCAGTGGCACGTCGTCGTGGAGCCGCGCCGCTTACAGCAATTCAATCTCTCGCTTCAGGACGTCTACCGCGCGCTGGAGGAGAACAACGCGAATGTGGGGGGCGGCATGGTGGAGCGCGGGGGCGCGGCGAGCCTCGTCCTCGGCGTGGGTGTCCTGGAGGACGGCAAGGCCGTCGAGGACGTCGTCGTCGCGGCGCACAACGGCGTGCCCGTGCGCATCCGGGATGTGGCCCGCGTGGAGGTGGGCCATGAAATCCGCCGGGGCGCCACCACGGCGGATGGTGAAGGCGAAGCCGTCCTGGGCCTGGGCTTCATGCTCGTGGGCGAAAACTCCCACACAGTGACGAAGGCCTTGGCGCAACGGCTCGAGGAGGTGAAGCGCACCCTACCCCAAGACGTCTCCGTGGAGCCCGTCTACGAGCGCACCGAGCTGGTGGACCACGTGCTGCGCACGGTGCGAACCAACCTCCTGGAGGGCGCGCTCCTCGTCATCGCCGTCCTTTTCCTCTTCCTGGGCAACTGGCGCGCGGGGCTCATCGTCGCGGCGGCCATTCCCCTGTCCCTGCTGTTCGCCTTCAACGCGATGCTGCGCTTCGGCATCGCCGGCACCCTCATGTCGTTGGGGGCCATCGACTTCGGGCTCGTCGTCGACTCGTCCGTCATCCTCGTGGAGAACGCGGAGCGGCGGCTCGCCGAGGCCAGGGGGAGTCGGTCCATCCTCGAGGTGGTGCGCGACGCCGCCGTCGAGGTGCGCGGTCCCACCCTCTTCGGTGAGCTCATCATCATGGTGGTGTACCTTCCCATCCTCGCGTTGGAGGGCGTGGAGGGAAAGCTGTTCCGCCCCATGGCGCTCACCGTCATCTTCGCCCTCCTGGGCAGCGCGCTGCTCTCCATGACGTTGATGCCGGTGCTGGCGTCCTTCGCCTTGAAGCGTGGCGGAGGGCACCACCGCGAGCCGCGCCTCGTCACCTTCCTCAAGCGCTGCTACCAGCCGGTCCTCGACTGGGCCCTCATCCACACTCGGGCCGTCCTCGCCGGCGCGGCGCTCCTCGTCGTGGGTGCACTCATCGCCGCCACGCAGCTCGGCAGCGAGTTCGTTCCGCGCCTCTCCGAAGGCACGCTCGTCATCAACACCGTGCGCCTGGCCGAGGTGTCCCTCACCGAGTCCGTCCGCTATGGCACCGAGATTGAGAAGGTGCTGCTCGCCCGGTTCCCTGACGAGGTTCAACGCGTGTGGACGCGCACCGGCACGGCGGAGGTGGCCACGGACCCCATGGGCATCGAGCTGTCCGACGTCTTCATCACCCTCAAGCCGCGCGAGGCCTGGAAGCGGGCCACCACTCAGGATGAACTCGTGGCGGAGATGAAGGCGGAGCTGGCGGACCTCCCCGGGATGCGAATGGCATTCCTCCAGCCCATCGAGATGCGCGTCAACGAGATGATTGCAGGCGTGCGCAGCGACGTGGGCATCAAACTCTTCGGAGACGACCTGGACGTACTGAAGGCCAAGGCCCGTGAGATTGAGGGCGTGGTCAAGGCCATCCCAGGCGCCGCCGACGTTACCGTGGAGCAGCTGACGGGCCAGCCCGTGCTCGAGGTGACAGTGGACCGAGAGGCCGTGGCCCGTCACGGCATTTCCACCCGTGCGGTGCTCGACATCGTCGAGGCAGTGGGCACCCGGAGCGTGGGCGAGGTGCGCGAGGGCGAGCGGCGCTTCGACCTGGCCGTGCGCCTGTCCGAGGAGTACCGGGATGACCCGGCGAAGCTGGCCACGATACCGGTGACGGGGCCCGGGGATGCACGCGTGCCGCTGGGGCGGCTTGCCCGCATCCGCGAGGTGTCCGGGCCCACCACGCTCCAGCGCGAGTGGGGCAAGCGCCGCATCGTCGTGCAGGCCAACGTGCGCGACCGAGACCTCGGCGGCTTTGTCGAGGCGGTGCGCCACGCGCTGGACGAGAAGCTGGAGCTGCCCGCGGGCTACTACCTCCGCTTCGGCGGACAGTTCGAGCACCTGGAGCGTGCCCAGGCGCGCCTGCTCATCGTGGTGCCGCTAGCCCTGGCCCTCATTTTCCTCCTGCTCTACCTCACCTACCGGCGCGTCCTCGACTCCGTGCGCATCTTCGCGGGCGTGCCCTTCGCGCTGGTGGGCGGAGTGCTCGCGCTCCTGCTGCGGGGACTGCCCTTCTCCATCTCCGCCGCAGTGGGCTTCATCGCCCTCTCCGGGGTGTCGGTGCTGGGAGACATGGTGCTCGTCTCACGCGTGCGCTCTCTCCTCGATGCAGGCCACGCATTGAGCGAAGCCATCCGCGAAGCGGCCCTCTCACGCCTGCGGCCCGTGCTGATGACGGCCGCCGTAGCCGCCATCGGATTTCTGCCCATGGCTCTCAACACAGGCGTGGGTGCTGAGGTCCAACGGCCTCTCGCCACCGTGGTCATCGGCGGCATCCTGTCCTCTACCCTGCTCACCCTGGTGGTGCTGCCCGTCCTCTATTCTGTTTTCGGAGGTGGGCGGCAAGAGCCCCTCCAGCATCCCCCTATTCAGGCCAGCGGCACGCAGGCACCCGAGGAGGAATCAACCCGTGCGGCGATTTGAGAGGCGCAGCCCGTGAGCCCAGAGACCCTCACGCTCCTGCTCCAGAATCGGCGGCGATTCCTTGCCTTTCTAACGCCACGCAGCGGTAGCGCCGAGGGGGCCGAAGAGGTCCTCCAGGCCGCGCTCCTCACGGGCTTTGAGAGTGGGAGCCCCTTGCGCCAGGAAGAAAGCGCGGTGCCATGGTTCTACCGACTGCTGCGCAACGCGCTCATTGACCGCTACCGGCGTCAGGAGCGCGAAGAGAGCGCGCTTCGCGAATGGGGCAGTGCCAGGGTGCTCTCCACTGAGGATGCGACCGAGTTGGAGAGGACCGTCTGCGCCTGCATCTCTACCCTCACCCCCACTTTGAAACCAGAGTACGCGGAGGCCCTGCGCAGGGTGGATTTAGAAGGTCAGAGTCTCGCAGCGCTCGTCAAAGCGGCTGGCATCACCACCACCAATGCCAAGGTCCGCTTGCACCGGGCCCGGCAGGCACTGGGCAGGCGGCTGATTCAGTCCTGCGGCCCCTCCTGCTGCCGGCGAGGCTGCGTGGACTGTCCATGTGAGCCAGCCTGAGATGGGCGCCCTGCATCGCACCAGGAGCCGGACCAGCACATGCCCACCCCCATGATGGAGCACCTCGCGGATGGCGACGCTGCAGCCGCCTTCATCGCCGTTGCGGCGCTGGGCCTCTGCGGCGCGATGCTGCACGAAGCCTGGCGAGGCACGAAAGCGCGCTGGGCGCGCACCGCGTCCATCTTCGTGATGGGCCTCGTGCTCGTGCTGGCTGCCCTACCCGCCCTCGAAACAGTTCTGCCTGGGCAGCCACTTGCTGCCGTCGAAGTGACGGAGAAGGGACAGAGTATCCCCCTCCCTCCTTCTGTGAATGGAAGGGTCCTCGTCGTGGTGAGGGGCAGGCTCGCCCAAACAGGCAACACCGAAATCCTGTTTTCGATAGCGGGAATGGAGGAGATGATACGTGGGACGCTGGAGCGGTCGCGTACCTACATCCGGGCGAAGCGCGGGCGCACCCATGTCTGGCGCAACCGATTGAGCTTCCATCAGCGAGGCTCCATCCCGCGAGGCGTACACGCGCTGACGGTGGAGCAGTTGGAGGGGAGCCTTGAAGGCCCTTTGCGCGTGGAGTTCTACCGTAACCGGTGGCCCCCTCTACTTGTAGCCTGGGCTGCGGGCCTCGTGCTGCTCACAGCCTCAGTGCTTCACGCCCGCCTCCAGCTCCGCCGATACGCGCTCTTTGCTGGTACTGCGCTCGGAACGAGCCTGTTCATCTACAACTGGGGCGAACCCCGCGCCGACATCACGTTCGCTGCGGCCTGCCTCTTCTTGGGATTCACAGTGGGCGCTCCCATAGGGTGGTTGGCGTCCCAAGCACTGCGGACGAGGTCCCCTTCACCTGCTCGACGGCGAAGAAACCAGAGCTGAGTTCCAGGCAGCCCTGAGAATTCGGAGGTCGGGGAAGGCGTGCACTCCCATCGGGCGCTGGCGGGGCCGCTTCGTCAGCGTCCGCGCACGACAGAAACGTGGAGGTGTAACCCTGGACAAATCCGTTCGTCAGCCCAGGTAGATTTCAGAAAGTCCCTGCTGACACACCGGAAAAGGAGTGTGCAGCGGAACTGTTTTCGCTCTGGAGGCACCCGCGCCCATGTCAGGTTCCCACAGTCACGCACCCGATTCACCCGGACGGGCATTTGCCATCGGTGTAACCCTCAATTTGGCCTTCGTTGCTGTCGAGGCCACCTTCGGCGTCATCTCCAACTCTCTGGCGCTAGTGGCGGATGCCGGCCATAACCTGAGCGACGTCCTCGGGTTGATGCTCGCCTGGGGGGCGAGCATCCTGGCCAGGCGAAAGCCGACAGCCCGCCACACCTATGGTCTGCGCAGTTCGTCCATCCTGGCAGCCCTCCTCAATGCCCTCCTCCTGCTCGTCGCCGTGGGCGCTATCGGATGGGAGGCTGTGCAGCGCGTCGGAGAGCCCGCTCCTGTCTCCAGCGTCACCATCATGGCGGTAGCCGGGGTGGGCATCATCATCAACACCGCCACGGCCATGCTCTTCTGGAAGGGCCGCAAGGACGACCTCAACATCCGGGGTGCATTCCTCCACATGGCTGCGGACGCAGGAGTGTCGCTCGGTGTCGTCCTGGCCGGCGCCCTCATCCATTTCACCGGATGGGCATGGCTCGACCCCGTGGTGACGCTCCTCATCGCAGTCCTCATTTTCTGGGGGACATGGGGACTACTCAAAGACTCCGTCAACCTCGCCTTGCATGCAGTGCCGCAGAACATCGACATGACCTTGGTACGGGAGCAGCTGAGCCGGGCACCTGGCGTCGTCGACGTGCATGACCTGCACGTCTGGGCCATAAGCACTACCGAGGCGGCCCTCACCGCGCATCTCGTCGTTCGGGGGATACAATTGGACGACCCGCTCCTCGACCGAATGAAGCGGCAACTCCACGATGAGTTCGGCATCGAGCACGTCACGCTCCAGGTGGAAGCAGGGCAGCTCTCCAACTGCTGCAACATCGCGCCCGCGGAGGAGCCCGGCATGGCGCACAATGAAGAGGAAAGGCATGTCTGAGGCAGCCACCTTGCCCGCCGGAAGACTGCCGCTCCTCAAACGGGCCAAGGCATTGACGCTGGTCACCGTGGGCTGGAACGTCATCGAGGGCACCATCGCCGTAGCCGCAGCCCTCGCCGCCGGCAGCGTGGCGCTACTCGGCTTCGGAGTAGACAGCTTCGTGGAGAGCACTTCCGGCGCCGTCATGCTGTGGCGCCTCTCGGCGGAGCGACGAGCTCGGAGCATTCCCGGGGAATTGGAGCAACTGGACCGCCGCGCGCACCGGCTCATCGGACTGTCACTCTTCGCGCTGGCCGCATTCGTGGCATGGGAAGCGTCGACATCGCTTCTGAACAGCGAGCGGCCTAAGACGAGTCTCGTCGGCCTCATTCTTGCGACTGTCTCACTGGCGGTGATGATGTGGCTCGCGCGCGCGAAAAAGCGGACCGCCGTGGCCCTGGGCAGCCGCGCCATGGAAGCCGATGCCTTCCAGACCACTGCGTGCTGGTGGCTGTCCCTCATCACCTTGGGTGGTATCGGCCTCAACGCGGCTTTCGGTTGGTGGTGGGCGGACCCAGTGGCCGCCCTTGGGATGACGTTCTTCCTTGTGAAGGAAGGCCGGGAAGCGTGGCGGGGCGAGGACACCTGCGCTGCGTGTCACTGACGCATCGGAAGGAGGCACCTTGATGGAACCGAAGTTGCGAATTCATTTCGAGAAGGAACTGCGACAAGCCTCCGAGGCCGAGGCCAGAGGCCACTTCCAACTGGCGTGGCATTCGCTGGAACGCGCTCACATTCTGAGCCAAGCCCACGCGTGGCCTCATCTTCAGGTCCACGGAGCCATGTTCTGCTTCGCATGGAGGAGAGGAAACTTGAGCGAGCTGGCCGGACAGTTGCCCCGATTGCTGCTGGCCGCCCTGGCTCCTGGCTCGGGCGCGCTCCCCTCGGCAACACCGGAGGCGCCAACGTGGGCATCTTCACGCCCATGCCCATTCCAGATGACCTCCAGGCCATCTTCCAAGAAGCTGCCCGGAAGGAAGGGCACGGGCCCCACAGGCAGGCCCCTTGAACCAGGTGAATCCGTGCGCCAGCAAACCGTGACCACCGGCCGTATTGCGTTCTTCCACTAAAGTCACTACGAAGACACCGTGCTGCGCCTTCTGATGTTCATCGTGCTGGTCAACGGCCTCGTGCCTTCCTTCGGGGAGGCCGTCGAGATGGCCGTTCACTACGCGGCGTCCGGGCATCTGGCGCACTCCATTGCGGATGAGGCGGACCTGGGCGAGTCCAGCCGGGAGCACGGCTGTGGTCCAACCGAGCACCACTGCGGGTGCTGCCCCAGCCAGTCCGTCATTCCTGAATCCCTGCCCTCACAGGGTTGGGCCCTCACGAGCAAACCGCCGAAGATTATCGGGCAGGATCAGGAGGCGGCCGAGGAAGTGCGTCCCCGCCTCCTGCGTCCGCCTATATCGGCCTAACGGCCGGTTCGTGCGCCCCTCCATCTCCAACCGTGCTGTGGCCGTGACGTCCTGCGGCCATGCGCGTGCGGCAACTTTCGCACGCTCACGGGGACTCTCGCTTCGAGAGACCAGGAGCTAGGCCGCGCCTTCGCGCCGATGACGCGCGAACGGACCGGACGCATGTGCCTGCTCAGGCGTGCCCGGTACCGCCGTGCGCGGCGCCGGCCTTGGGCCCTCTCTCATCCACTCATCAGCTGCGGCTGACGCTGCAGGAGTGCTCGCGTCCTGACGGTCTGACTCCGCCGGTTCCGCACATCCTCCAGCCCAGGCGCGGCCCCACCTCTTTTCATCTTGGTGAGCTTCGTGTCCCCATCAATCCGTCTCACAAGTCTGCTCCCGCTCCTGCTCGTCGCGGTGCCGGCCTTCGCGGCCCGCCCTCTCACGATGGAGCAAGCTGTGGCACTCGCACTCGAGCGCAGCCCCCGACTCATTTCCACCCAGGCCGATGCCGCCGCTGCTCGAGCTCAGCTTTCGGGAGCATCCCTCCTGTTCCAGACCAACCCGGACTTACAAGTCGCCATCGGCCCACGCTTCCGCGCGGGTGGGAACAATGTCGACGTGGGTGCCGGGGTGAGCCAACAACTGGAACTCTTCGGCCAGCGCGGAGCTCGCAGGGACGCCGCAGCGGCGACCCTTTCCGCGAGCGAGTCGCGCCTCGCGCTCTCTCAGGTAGAGCTCGCGGCCGAAGTGCGCCAAGCCTTCGGCAGGGCCCTAGCGGCCGAGCAGGAGCTGCAACTGGCCAATGATTCACTCACACTCGCAGAGCAGGGCCGGGATGCCGCTGAGCAGCGACTTCAGGCGGGAGCCGCCTCTCGCATCGAAGTGAACACCGCGAGGGTGGCGCTGGGCCAGACCCAGCGCGCCCGTGTTCGCGCCGTCCAGCGCCGGACGCAGGCCCTCGGAGAGCTGCGACTACTGCTGGGCATCGAACCAACTGAGGACATCGCCCCCGAAGGGACCCTGCGCGCGGAGGCGGCCGCGCCCCCAATCCTTTCTGTCCTCCTGGAGCAAGCGGCGGCGCAACGCGCGGACCTGAAGGCAGCCACGGCCGAGTTGGAGGCAGCCCAGGCAGAGGTCCGGCTCGCCAGCCGGGGGGCGCTACCCCGCCCTCGATTGGGGGTGAGCTACAGCCAGGAGGAGGATGCCCAAATCGTCCAAGGCACACTCGGCATCGACCTGCCCCTCTTCAACCGCAACCAAGCGGCGAGAGGGATTAGCACGGCACGGGCGGTCCAGGCGGAGCGGGCGCTCGCCGCCACCGAACGCTTCGTGCGTTCCGAGGTGGTGCTCGCCCTCGAGCGCTACCGCACGGCCCTGTCAGCCGCGGAGGTGTTCGGCGGCGATGTGATGGCGGCCGTGCAAGAGAACCTGAAGCTGGTCAATGAGGCCTATCGGGCCGGGAAGGTGGACTTCCTAGAGCTGCTCATCATCCGGCGCGAGGCCCTCGATACGAGCCGCAGCTACATCGAGGCCCTTGAGGAACTCAACGCCGCGGAGGCCCAACTCAAGAAAGTGGTGGGGAACATCCAATGAACGTTCACACGAATCTGTCCATCGTCCTGGCGGCGGCCCTTCTTCTGGCCAGTTGCTCCGACAAGAAGGTTGCCCCCCCCTCCGGTGAAGCGACGACGGCCTCGTCCGGCAAGGAGACGAAGGGCAAGCCCCACGCCGAAGAAAAGGGCCACGACCACGAGAAGGAAGAAGGCGAAACCCATGGTGAGGGGGAAGAAAAACATGACGAGGTCATCACCCTCACGCCAGAGGCGCTGCGCTCGGCGCAGCTCCAGTTGGCCCAAGCGGAGGCAAAGCCCCTCGTAACCGGCCTCATCGTGCCAGCGCGTATCACCTTCACCCAGCAAGGCGTAGCCAGAGTGGCCTCCCGCGTTCCGGGAAGGCTCGCCACCATCCAGGTAGCTCTCGGCCAGAAGGTGAAGAAGGGGCAGGTGCTGGGCCATCTCGAAAGCCCTGAGCTGGGCCAGGCACGAGCGGACTACCTCTCCGCCGCGACCAAGGCGCGCGTGGCGGAGCAGAACTTCCGCCGAGAGAAGGAGCTGCTCGCCAAAGGAATCACCAGCGAGCGGGACATGCGCGAGGCGGAAAGCACCTTCGTCACCGCCGAGGCGGAGCGCAACGCCGCCGACGGCCGGCTTCATGCGCTCGGCCTATCCGATGGAGAAATCAGCACGCTGCGCACCAACGAGCACTACAGCTCGCGCTTTCCAGCCATCAGTCCACTGACAGGCACGGTGGTGGAGATTTCGGGCACGGTAGGCCAGGCGGTGGAGGCGGCCACGTCCCTCTTCACGGTGGCGGACCTCACGGAACTCTGGGTGCAGTTGGACCTGACGGAGTCTCAGCTCCCGCAGGTCCATGCCGGTCAGCCGGTGGAAATCACCGTCCAAGCACGCGCGGGCCAGCGCTTCACGGGCCGCGTGGACTACATCGGAGACGTCGTCGATGAGAAGACTCGCACCATTCCGGTACGAGTAGTGGTGTCCAACACTGATGGTGCGCTCAAGCCGGGCATGTTCGCCCAGGCAGAAATCGCCACCACCACGGGAGAGTCACGGGACTCGGGCTCCCCCTCGCCCACACGCATCGTTGTCCCGCGAGAGGCCGTGCAAAAGGTCGGCGAAGAGCAGGTGGTCTTCGTCCCAGCCGGCGAGAACCGCTTCCGCCCCGTCGAGGTCCAGACTGGCGCCAGCTCCGCCCAGGACGTGGAAATCCTCTCAGGTCTTCAGCCCGGTACCTCCTTCGTCACGCAAGGAGCCTTCATCCTCAAGTCCGAGCTCTCGAAGGAGAGCATGGGCGAGGGCCACTCCCACTAGGCGGGCGCCATGTTCGACAGGCTCATCCATTTTTCCATCAAGAACCGCATCCTCATCTTCATCCTGACGGCGGTGCTCATCGGCTTCGGCCTCAACGCGCTGCGCTCACTGCCCATCGACGCGGTACCGGACGTCACCAACGTGCAGGTCCAAATCCTCACATCCTCACCGGGCCTTGGGCCCGTAGAGGTGGAGAGGTTCATCACCGTGCCCGTCGAGACCGCGATGAGCGGCTTGCCGGACACCGAGGAAATTCGCTCCGTCTCCAAGTTCGGGCTGTCCGTCGTCACCGTCGTCTTCAAGGACGAAGTGAACATTTACTTCGCGCGGCAGCTCATCCAGGAGCGGCTGACAGCGGCGCGCGAAAGCATCCCCGAAGGCTACGGCTCTCCGGAGATGGGGCCCATCTCCTCGGGCCTGGGAGAAATCTACCAGTTCGAAGTACGGGGCGAGGGGCAGGGCCCCATGGAGCTGCGCAGCATCCTGGAGTGGCAGGTTTCCCCGCGGCTCCGTGCCGTGCCCGGCGTCGTCGAGGTCAACGCCTTCGGCGGAGAGCTCAAGACTTATGAGGTGCAAGTGGACCCCTCCAAGCTCACGGCCTACGGCCTGTCTCTTGGCCAGGTGTTCCAATCCCTGGAGGAGAACAACGCCAACGCCGGAGGCGCGTACATCGCACGCGGTCCGGAGCAGGTGCTCATCCGTGGCGAAGGCCTTGTGGAGACGCTGGATGATATCCGCAGCATCGTCCTCTCCACGTCTCCACAAGGAGTCCCGGTCTATGTCCGAGACGTGGCCAACGTGGCGTTCGCTCCACAGGTCCGCCAGGGCGCGGTGACGCGTGACGGCCGGGGCGAGGCCGTTACGGGCATCGTGATGATGCTCATCGGGCAGAACTCGCGCGAGGTGGTCAACAACGTGAAGGCCGAGGTGGAGAAGATCCGCCCCACCCTGCCTCCTGGCGTCACCATCGATACCTTCTACGACCGCACGGACCTGGTCCGGAAGACCATCCAAACGGTGGCGAAGAACCTCGTCGAGGGCGGGCTGCTCGTCATCGTCGTGCTCTTCGTCATGCTGAGAAACCTACGCGCGGGACTTCTGGCCGCCGCGGCCATTCCCCTGTCCATGCTCTGCGCCTTCATCGGGATGCGGGCGCTGGGCGTCTCAGGAAACCTGATGTCCCTGGGAGCCATCGACTTCGGCCTCATCGTCGACGGCGCGCTCATCATCGTGGAGAACGCGGTGCGGCACATTTCGGAGCAGAGCCACACGCTGGGCCGCGCCCTCACGCGTGAGGAGCGTGACGAAGTCGTCTATCGCAGCGCGGTGGAGGTGAGACAGGCGGCCGCGTTCGGTGAAGTCATCATCGGCGTGGTCTATCTGCCCATCCTCGCCCTGAGCGGCATCGAGGGGAAGATGTTCAAGCCCATGGCCATCACGGTCATCTGCGCCTTGGCGGGAGCCTTCGTCCTGTCACTCACCTTCGTCCCGGCCCTCGCCTCCGTCCTGCTCCCCCGAAAGGCGAAGGAGCAGGAGAGCTTCATCGTCCGCGGGGCGCGCCGTGTCTACGAGCCCGCCCTGTCCTGGTGCCTCCGGCGACGCGGGGTGGTGGTGGGCATCGCTGGCGGGCTGCTCGCGGTGAGCTTGGCCACGGTGCCCTTCCTGGGTGCGGAGTTCATTCCCCGGCTGGATGAGGGAGCTCTCGCGTTGCAGGCCTGGCGTGTGCCCTCGGTCTCGTTGGAGGAGTCGGTGCGACAGACGGGCCTCATCGAACGGGTGCTCAAGCGCTTTCCCGAGGTCACCACCGTAATCTCGCGTACGGGGCGCGCGGAGATCGCAACAGACCCCATGGGCGTGGAAATCAGCGACATCTTCGTCATGCTCAAGCCACATGAGGAGTGGACAACGGCGGAGGACCGCGAGGGGCTCATCGTCCGCTTCAACGAAGCGCTGACGAAGGAAGTGCCCGGCACCCTCTTCAGCTACTCGCAACCCATCGAGCTTCGGGTCAGCGAACTCATCTCCGGCGTGCGCTCGGATGTGGCGCTCAAGCTCTATGGCGAGGACCTGGACGTGCTGAAACAGACGGGAGACAAACTCGCCGCCGCGCTGGCCAAAGTCCCGGGCGCCGCAGACGTAAAGGCCGAGCAGGTGGCGGGCCTCCCTGTCGCGCGTATCCAGATAGACCGACAGGCCATCGCCCGCTATGGCATCAACGCCCGCCAGGTGCTGGACACCATCGAGGCCGTGGGTGGCAAAGAGGTGGGAACGGTGCTGGAGGGCCAGCGGCGATTCGCGCTCCAGGTGCGCTTCGCACCGGGCGCTCGGCAAAGCGTGGAGCAGCTCGAGGGAATCCGGGTGGCCAGCCCATCCGGGCAACTCATCCCGCTCTCGCAACTCGCGCGCATTGTCGTAGAGGAAGGCCCCGCCCAGGTGAGCCGGGAGAACATCCAGCGACGACTCACCATCGAGACCAACGTGCGCGGGCGAGACCTCCAGAGCTTCGTCACGGAGGCACAGGCTGTCATCGCGCGCGAGGTCAAGCTGCCGACAGGCTACTGGGTGAGCTGGGGCGGACAGTTCGAGAACCTCCAGTCCGCGTCGAGCCGCCTCGCACTCGTAGTCCCCCTCACCCTCTTCCTCATCTTCGTGTTGCTCTACACCACGTTCAACGCGGTGCGGCCGGCCCTTCTCATCTACCTCAACATCCCCTTCGCGGTGACAGGTGGGCTGCTGGCGCTCCTGGCGCGGGGGATGCCGCTGTCCATCTCCGCAGCGGTGGGCTTCATCGCCCTCTTCGGAGTCGCGGTGCTCAACGGATTGGTCCTGGTGGCCTACATCCTCAAGCTGCGTCAGGACGGCCTGTCTCCTGCCCAAGCAGCCCATGACGCAGCCCACGTGCGACTTCGGCCGGTCCTCACCACGGCGTTGGTGGCCTCCCTAGGTTTCCTCCCGATGGCGTTCTCCACCGGAGCGGGTGCCGAGGTACAGAAGCCACTGGCTACCGTCGTCATCGGCGGGCTCTTCAGCTCCACGCTGCTCACGCTGTTGGTACTGCCCACCGTCTACACCTGGTTCGACCGCGGCAACCCCAAGGTAGTCCCCGCCCCTCCAGAGCAGTCCCCTGCGCCCACGGGACACTCCCCCGTCGCCGAAGGAGGTGTCGCGTGAAGGAAATCAAGGCCATCATCCAGCCCTTCAAGGTCAGTGAAGTCACCGACGCGCTTGAAGCCATCCCCGGTGTGGGTGGCATCACCGCGCTGGACGTACGCGGCTTCGGCCACCAGCGCGGGAACAACGGCATGGAGGCCCGCGCCCACGGGTCACTCAACTATCTGCCCAAGGTCATGCTGCTCCTCGTCATCCCGGACTTGCTCGTTGATACCGCGCTCGCCACCATCCAGCGGCATGCTCACACGGGCAACATCGGCGATGGAAAGGTGTTCGTCTCCTCTGTTGAGGACGCGCTCAGGGTGAGAACCGGGGAGAGGGGCGAATCGGCGCTCTAAGCTGCCCTCTTCTCTGCGGCCGAGCTGCGAGCCAGGGTCCTCACGGGAAGGGTCAGACGCGCCGGGGCGAATGGCGTCATTCATAGGGGGGTGGCATGAGGTCCCACATGCCACCCCTGCCCAGTACGATGCGTCCCCACACAGCCTCCCCTTTTTGAAGGAGGCTGGACGCCCTCCCCAATCCGCGCTACTCGGGGAAACAGCCGCAGTGAAGTTTGCGGAGACTCAATCGGCCCCCGAATTTTCCCGAATTCGCCCAACCCCAGGATTTTTCTCGTGTTTTCCGTCGCAGTCTCTGGAGAGGGCGCAGAGAACGAGTTCGCGCAGGGCTTCATTCGGGGAGCCATTCATGCGGGGCTGCGGAAACGCGACCCCGCACCTTTTAACAGCGGCCCCTGAGAGCGATCTCCGGGGCCGTTGTCTTTTCTCTCCTGATTTCCCGAAGGTTTGCGCGTCGGCGAGCGCAGCGTGCGCGCGGACGGCGTTCGTGTAGAGAGCGCCGCGAGCGCGAAGACGAGCGCGTCGAGCGCGCGCGGGACGGCGTTCGCGCTCTCTTCTCGTGCCCGCGGGGAGAGAGAAGCCGAGACGCGGTTAACAGCCGCCGCTCGGTTTCCGGGACGGCGACCGGGCGATCAACTGTCCCGCGCGGGGTGGGACTGTTGATCATCGGGGCGCTGTCCTGCGCGAGCGCGGAACGGGCGCCCACGTTGGCGCGTGGCGCGCCGATTCGCTGTGGTCCGGGGAGTGGAGGCGCCGGGCTCTCACTGTACCTCCCTCACGACGAAGACTTCGGTCCACGCTTTGAGCTCGAGCTGCGAGCGCTTCTCCTTCCACACACCATCGAGGACGCGGACCACTTGGCCTTCGACGTGCTCGGGGAGCAGCTTCGCCACCGCTGCCTCGTAGACGACCGCGACGTCGGCGCCGACGCGGGTGCGCGCGAGAAAGCCGTGCTCCCCTGCTTTCGCCCCGACGAGGAGTTCGGCGTCCCCCCGGCCATCGACGAGCGCGGCCTCCTCGCCGACGGCCCAACCGGCTGCGCAGCGAGCGCGCACGGGGCAGAAGCCACAGCCGGAGCCGGGCTTCGCAGCCGCCGGGTGCGCCCTGAGCGCTTCGGTGAGCAGCGGCAGCCCCTTCACGAGGTCGGCTTCGATGCCTTCAAGCGCACTCAGCGTGACGGACCAGGACTCGACGCCATCGAGGTACTGCGCGCTGACCCGAGCTGGGGCATCGCCCGTCGTGCGCCACCAGAGGAGCGCGTACCGCAGGAGCTGCTTGTGATGCTTGTCGCTTGGTTTGCCGGTCTTGAAGTCGACGACCTCGACTCCCTCCCCCGTGTCCTGCACGCGATCGAGGACGCCGAGGAACGGAAGGCCCGGATGCGTCAGCTTTACCTCGGATAGCGCGTGCTTCTTCTTGAGCAGTGCCTTCACGTTGACGGGCGTCTCGGCCGCTCGCTCAGCCGCGTGCGATGCGGCCTTGCCGTCGGGTTTGTACTGCTCGCGGAACATTCGCACCGCGCGGTTCGCCAGCTCCTCACCGCTCGCACGTAGCCGGAACGCGGGGCCGGGCCTTGGGTGCGACATCAGACGATGCCCCCACTCGGCGACGGCGCGCGCGAAGCCGGGGAAGAAGTCCGCGTCCGTCAGCGCCGCCGCAAACTCCGGGCTGCCGAACGGCGGGTTGCCTCGCTGGCCGCACGCACGCGTCAGGCGGTCGAGCGCCTCGTGAACGATCTGCCCCTCGATGGCTGCCGGGTGCGGACGCACCGGGAAACGATCGAGGTCGCCCCAGCGCGAGCGCAGGAGCTGCCATCGACGTGGGCATGCCTCGACGTCGTCTATCGACGTGCTGCTCCACATGGATGGCGGATCGGCCCACGCGGTGGGCGCTTGCAGCTCGTAGAAGCTCATCCCAACGCCCCGTTCGGCAGTTTCAGGCGAGCCACGGCGGCGGGGAGATCGTGCAGCAGGTCGAACGCGTCGAGCGACACGGCCTCGAGGAACTGCGAGCGCGCGGCAGCGATCACCGGAGACTCGTGGGCGAGCGGATCGATGAGCGGATGGTGGACGTCGACGCAGACCCGCGAGTTGGGCAGTTGGATGATAAGCGGGACGCGCGTGCCACCGAGGTTCGCGTTCTCCTCACACGCGATGCCACGCAGCGCGAGGAGCTGGCGAAGCGCGACGAGGGCGCGGTCTTTGTCCTGGTCCGTCAGGCTCGGCAGCTCGCCCGTCCGCAGGTGGCGAAGGAGCGCGAGTGCGAGGTGGCGGTCGAGCGAGGCGTGAATCCAGTTGTTGCCGTAGTGGCGGATGCACCGGTAGCAGGACGACGGGCAGTCGCACCCTCCAAGCAGCGCCTCGGCGGCATCGAGCACCTCGGCAGATCGTTGCCGACGGCGCGCGCGTAGCCTGCACCACCGGGCAAGAGGTCGTAGAGGTAGAGCTGCGCCTCGTCAGGGCGTCCACCCATCACGGGCGTCCACCATCCCGACAGCTCGCCCTCGTCGATCTGTAGTGTGCGCGACGCCGCGAGGCCGAGCGCTTCGACCAGCGACGACAGCGCCATGCGCGAGGCGCGCGTGATGAGGCCCGTCGTGGTCGCCGCGCCGAGCTGCACCGGTGCCGTCACGCGCAGGCGCAGGAGCAGTGCATCAGTCGGGAACTCGTGTCCGAGATAGAACGGGCCGTCGGCGACGCCTGCACAGACCTTCCCCCGCTCCAGCGGGTGATCGTGCGAGGTCGGCGCGCCCTTCTTCATGAGCTTCGTCGTGGTGAAGCCCGGGCCGTACTCCGGCTCCGAACGACCGCAGTCGGGGCACACTCGGAAGCCGCGCTGGCCGACGCCCTTGTTGACCATCACGAGGCGGCGCGGACCGGTCCACCGGCGAAGCCGACCGTCGCCCCCCTCTTCCTCCGTCCACGCCGAGGGCGGGTCCTGCGGTTCGAGCCGCGCTCTGTCGGTCATGCCCGCGTAGCTGATGGCCTGGCCGCGATCGATCTCGCGCTTGGCGTTGAGGTCGGGCGCGAAGCCTGCGGGCGTGATGAAGGCGGTGCGCGTGAGCTGGTCACTTCCGCAGACCGGACACAGCGTCGCCTGCGCCATCGCGCCGTCCATCGTGGCCCACGAGCAGTCGCTGCACGACGTGTACGGGCGCTGTCGCTGGATCGTGTGCGCCGGGCTCGGCTCATAGGGCGAGTAGAGGGCTGCCGACTCAAAGCGCCACTTGTCGATGGTGAGGCTTCGGCCAGGCGCGTACTCCGTGAGTGCGAGCTGAAGGTCGCGCTGCGGTTCGTAATCGAAGGTCCGCTTGTTGGGCGCGTCGCCTTGTTGCCGAGGCTTCGAGACCCAGAACGTCACGACATCCGTCGGGAACGCATAGCGCGGGAACACCGCATGACCGATGAGCGTCTCGAGCAGCGGCTCCTCCAGACGACGCTCCAGCGATTCGCGCTCGAGGTCCGCGAGCGTCTCACGGGCCGCGTATTCCGCGACCGGGAGCACGTCCCGAATGCGCCTCTTGGTATTGCCGATGGCCTCGCGAATCGTGTCTTCGACCTCGGCGACGGGCTCGTTGAGGCCGAAGCTGAACGCAGGGACCCAGCCCGCGAGCTCACGCTGCAGAACGTCGGCGTTCTCGTCGAGCCATGCCTCGAGCTTGAGCAGCGAGCACGGGTGCGCCTCGGAGAGGAACTGCTCGACGGAGCCCAGCGAACCGAAGAGGTCGTAGCTGGTCGGGTCCGGCGGCACGCGCTCGTGGAAGAAGCGCTGCACGAGATAGGCGTGGACGTGCCGCGTGAGCACCTGCTGGTTCTCGACGTAGACGACCGGCGCGCGTACGTCGCCCGAGATGATCTGCTCAGGGTGGTCGAAGAAGTGAGCGTCGTGAGAGGTGCCGTGGGCGTAGGTGATGACCGACGCGATGGAGCGTCCTCGACGGCCCGCGCGACCGGCGCGCTGCTGGTAGTTCGCGACGTGAGGCGGCACGTTGCGCAGCGCGACGCCGGAGAGCGCACCGATGTCGATGCCGACCTCCATCGTCGTCGTGCAGCTCAGCACGTCGATCGGCGGGAGGTTGTCGAGCGGCACGTCTTGGAAGCGCAGCTCGTACTCTTCGACCTTGTTGAATGCGCTCTCGTCGGGCTGGCCGGTGAGCTGCGCTGAGTGCTCGGCCGCCGAGAGGCCGAACGGTTCGAGCGCGCGCTCATCGAAGGCGCGCCGCACTTGCTGCCGGTAGAAGCCGGTGCGTGCATCGAGGTAGTCGGGATCGACCTCGACGACAGCGCCGAGGCACGCGGGGCACGCATTGGCCAGCGCCTCGGGATGGATGCGCGCGCAGTCCTGGCAACGCAGCCAGTTGGCGTCGAGCCGCAGGTGCAGGCTCAAGCCTTGGAGTTGCAGGTAGTAGAGGTCGCTCTCGAAGTGCAAGAGGCCCTTGTCGCGCACGACGTGCTGGAACCACTTGTTCACCTCCTCGACCTTGGCCGTGTCGCCACCGAGGACGTGGGCCAGGTACTGGTCGAAGCGGTTGGGCAGCACGTGCTCGATGCGCGCCGCATTGATGCCCTGCGGGTGAGCCCAGCCTTCGCCGAGCTCGCGCGTCTCCGCGCCGTCGGGGCGGAACGAGCGACGCTCCAGGTGCTGTCGCAGCCAGGCACGGAACAGCACCCTCTGGGCATCGGCGTCGAGGCCGACGCTCGGAAAATCATCGAAGACGATATCGGCGGTGTCCGAGTCCTCCTCGATGGTGGCGAGGGCGAGCGCGGGCAGTGAGTAGTAGCGGTCGGTCAGCTCGCTGAAGATCGCCTGCGCGAACGAACGCGTGGCGCGAAGCCAGCCTCGATTCGCCATCGCGATCGTCTGCTGCAGCGTCTTGCCCTTCACCTGCCCGAGGTGGTTGTGGAACTCGACCTCGTCGGCAGCCGGAAACAGGTCGTAGCCGCGCTGCGCGCACAGATGCACGACCGCCGGGTACAGGTACTGCATCGCGGACATGCCCGCCTGCTCGCGAAGCTCGTGGGCTGCGAGCGCGACGACCTGCCGGAACAGATCGCGTGCATGGCTGTGCTCGAGTGCGGGCGCCAGGCGCGCGGCCTTCTGCCGTCCGTCGCTGAAGACCAGCACCTTGCGCCCGTGGTTCGGCAGGCGCGGGTCCTTCTTCTGCGGCGGCTGTTCCGCGAACTGCGCCTCGATGAGCGCCGTGAAGGGCTGCTCGCCGCGCGTCCTGAAGTCGTGGATGCGGCTCTTCGCGTTCGCCGAGGGCTGGCACATGGCGCAGCGGTCGAACGACGCGTCGCGCTTGCCGTCGCTATCGAGCCAGAGCGCCAGGTTGCGGACCTCGTCATCGGGGAAGCGATTGCCGGTGTCGAGGTAGCCGGTGCGCAGGTGGAGCCGCACGATCTCGGTGCGGTCGGTGTAGCGCGGCGCGGTCGGCAGAAGCTGCAGACGGAACAGCGCGCCCTCGGTCTCGCCCCAGAGGAACGAAAGCCGGTCGAGCGACTCCTCCTGCGAGTAGGCGAGCAGGTACGGGCTGCCGCAGTCGCGGCACGACGCGATCTCGAAGACGCGGCAGCCGCATGCGTCGCACACGGCGCTGGGCGTCGTGAACAGCTTGCCCAGGATTGCCTGCTCGCCCGGCTCGCTCTGCCGTCCACCGCAGCGAGGGTTCACGCAGGCATAGAGCCCGTGCAGACCACGGAAGAGGCCATGCACGCGCGTCGGCACGAGGCCCGGCTCGTCGGCCTTGTTGCGCGCGAGGGTGGACACCGTGAGCAGCGCTTCGAGCGCGCGGCGCGCCTCCGGATGGCCCGGGAACACGCGCGGGGCGAGCTCGCTCACTGCGACCGCGTGGCCAGCCGCTTCCTTCACCAACTGGTTGACCCACGGCTTGTTCTTCAAGGCTGCATGCAGGGCCGCGAGCACTTCATTCTCGCTGGCGTTCGTGGCGATGCTCGCCGGGAGCAGCGGCGCGAGCTTCTCGCGAAGCGCGGGCGCGTCGAGCGCCTCGTTGATGCCGTCGAGGTCGAGCGAGGCCAGCGTGTCGGCCACGTCCTTCGGGGCGGGGCTGGCAGGCGTCGGAACCTCGCGCGTGCCCGTGATGGCCTCGAAGCTCCCGGGGCGCTTGCCGGTGATGTCAGCGGCGAACCGCTTGACCGCATCGACCGCCGCCGCGCCTTCGCCGAGCGAGGCGGACGTGGCGATGACGCGCAGCTTGTCGGGGCGGTCGTGGATGCCAAGACGGGCGCGCAAGCGGCGGATGAGGAACGCGACCTCTGCGCCCTTGGCGCCCCGGTACATGTGTGCCTCGTCGAGGACGAGCAGGAGCTGCGTGCCGTCCTGGTCGAGCCAGCGCTTCGTCTCGGCGAAGACAGGGCGCTCGAACGGACGCATCAGCATGTACTCGAGCATCGAGTAGTTCGTGACGAGCACGTCGGGCGCGTGGCCGGGACGGCTCCCTGCGCCGTGGACCATCTCCTGCCGCGTCAGCAGCTCGCGATCATTCGGGCCCGTGTGAAGGCGCCGTTCCCAGTTGTGATCCGTGTACTCCTGCCCGGCGCGCTTGCCGCTCTGGTACGTCCGGCGGCGCGCCTCGTTCTGCGCGTAAAAGGCCTGGAGGTCCTTGGCGGGATAGCGGCCCAGACGACGGAGGCGCTCTTCGACCTCGGGCGAGAGGCCCAGGTAGTACTCGAGCAGCGGCTTCACGCGCTCGCCGTCGCGCGAGGTCGAGCGCGGTCCGGGGTACGCCGTGCGGCCGGTGTACATGCCGAAGCGCGGGAAGCGGCGATCCTTCCCGAGCCCCTTGAAGGCGTCGGCGACGGCAGGGTCGCCGAGCAGCAGGCGCAGGCGCGAGAGCTGGTCGTTCACCAGCGCGTTCATCGGGTAGAGGATCAGCGCGCGCACGCCGGGCTGCTCGAACGTCTTGGGCGAGCGCACCGCCTCGTCGTAGAGCGAGCCCAGCATCGGCACGAGGAAGCACTCCGTCTTGCCGGAGCCCGTGCCCGTCGCAACGACGATGTCCTTCCGCTCCACGAGGAACTCGCGGAAGGCGCGCTCCTGATGCACGTAGATCGACGGGAAAAGGACCGTGCGCTCGTCCTCCGGAGTGCTCTGCGCCGACGGCGTCTTGGCCAGCTTCGAGAAGAAGCCTGCGATCTCCGGCGTGAACCCGAGGTCACCGTAGGTCGCCTTCGACGTCGCGTAGCGCGTGGTGGTCTCGATGTAGGGCTCCTGCGCGAGCAGGTGGCCGCCCGCCTCCTCTTCGAGCAGGCGGCGACGTGAGCGGACCAGCGTCGGGTCGTTTAGCGGGTATGCGCTCTCGATGTAGCCCTGCAGGGCCTCCTGAAGGCGGCGCACGAGGCGCGTGGGCGTGAAACGCTCGTCGCCCGTCGGGTCGCGTTCGAGGACCGATGGCGGGCGCGTCGACTGCGCCGGCTTGCGCACGGTGGCTTTGCGCGTGGTCTTCTCTGCCTTCGTGACCTTGCCGCCCGCGCGATCCGACCACGCAGCGAGCGCCCTGTCGGCGGCGGGGCTCAGCTCAGCGATGACCTCGGCCACTTGCTCCGGCGACCAGCCGTCGAAGAGCGCGTCGAGCACCGCGTCGGCCACCTCGACGATGTTCGTGAAATCAAGCTTGTCGCCCTTGTCGAGCTTCTTGCGGAGGAAGCCGACGATGTCCGCGTCGACGAGACGACCTTCATCGGCGTAGTTGTGGAGGTTCACATTGCTCATAGGG
Organism: Myxococcus sp. 1LA; assembly: GCA_046520405.1. Taxonomy (GTDB): domain Bacteria; phylum Myxococcota; class Myxococcia; order Myxococcales; family Myxococcaceae; genus Myxococcus. The sequence continues at coordinate 28,892 of JBKGHI010000003.1, read as the reverse complement.
CGCTCTCCACGTGCCAGTGGTTGAGGTCGAGATCGACGACGGCGGGATGCCGACATCTTTGGGGGGACATCAGCATCAAGCCGCGCATCGCGCGGGTGAGCCCAACATAGAGAACACGCCGCTCGTGGCGTGCGCGCTCGGCGAAGAGGTCGGGCTCTTCGAAGTCCTCGGGCACGGGCCAGTTGCCGCTGTCGAGGCCCGCGACGATGACGATGGGAAACTCCAGGCCCTTGGCCGCGTGCAGCGTCAGCACGCGCACGACGTCGGCCTTGAGGTCGAGATCGCGGCCAGGGAAGAAGCGAGCCGGGACGCCCTGCGCCTGAAGCTCGGTGGCCAGCGTTTCGCCTGCGGTAGCGACGGGTACGAGCACGGCGGCGGCGCTCGCCTTCAGGTGAAGGTGACGCGCCATCTGCCGAACGAAGCGTGCGATCCACTCGGCCTGCTTGTCGGCGGCGATGTCACGCACCAGCACCGGAAGCGGCCCTTCGTGGACACTATTCGAGGCCACCAGCTCCTCGTCCTCACCGGCCACGAGCACCGAGAAGGCTGCGCGGTCGATCTCGCGCGTCGAGCGGTAGTTGCGCGAGAGCAGCGCCGTGCGCCCTCGGAACTGGAGGCGCGGGTGCGCCGAGCTCCACGTGTAGTTGCGCGAGTAGAGCGACTGCTTGTTGTCGGCGGCGAAGAACAGGCCCTCCGCGGTCTTGCAGACCTCGGCCATCAGCGAGAGCGAGACGGGGCTCAGGTCCTGCGCCTCATCGACGACGACGTAGTCATAGCGGACCGCCTGCGCGTCCTCGGCGAGGAGCTTCAGCGCCTCTCGACGCAACGCCGGGTATCGCTCACCCGCGCCCTTGCTGAATGCCTCGTAAAGCTCCCAGACCGCCGCGCGTGCTCGCTCGTTGAGCGGCAGCCCGCGACCCGGGCGCGCCGCCGCCTGGTACTCGGTGAGGTTCGTCAGCCCGCGTCCCTCGATGATCCACTCGAACTCTTCGAGCAGCCACGCATCGGTCAGGCGCTCAAGCGCCCGCGCACGTAGCTTCGCCTCGAAGGCCGAGCCCCCGGGCGTGTGCGTCGCTCGGAGCTTGGCCAGCCGCTTGAGAGCGTCGTTGTCGGATTCGAGCTGGCCGACCTTGCGAGCCTTACCGACGACACGCCACGCGATCTGGTCGCACGTCGCGACCTCGACGCGCTTCATCTGCTCGGGCGACAGAAGCTGTTCGAGGAGCTGCTGCGTCACGGTGAGCAGCGAGCGCGTGTAGGTCGTAAACAGCACACGCTCTGCGCCAGTCGCCCCGGGCCGTTCAAGGAGCGCCTTCACGCGGTACAGCGCGACGGTGCTCTTGCCCGTGCCCGCACCGCCGCGAACCATCGTGGGGCCCTTCATCGCCCACTGGGTCAGCTTGAGCTGATCCTCGTCGAGCCGCAGGAGGAAGCCGAGGAGATCGCCCTCCTTGAAACGAACGAGGTCCTTCGTGGACGCCACGACGAGATCGGGCTGCTGGTCGAGCCGTTCGATGGTCGGCGGAAAGAGGCGGTCGACGACGCGACTGAGAACGTCGGGAGGCACTGGGGCTTCGAGCAACGCTTCTTCCGTCTTGCAGCGCAACAGCGTCGGCACCGCCGAGACGGGCACGCCGAGCTCGCGCAGCAACTCCTGCGTGATGGGCTCGGGCAGCGTCGTCTCGGGCGCGGTCGTCTTGAACTGGAAGGTCTTCGGCTGCGCGGCTGCGATGAGCGCATCGAGGTTGTCGTCGCCGTCGTCGGGTGCTGGGGCGTCGGCGGTCTCGTCGGGCACGCCGTCGTAGGTGTCTTCGGCGCGCCGCCGGATGCCGAGCAGGCTGATCCAGTCTTCGCCGAAGCGATAGAACACGCGGTGGTCCGTCACGCGCATGCGGTAGACGCCGTCGGCGCCCTTGAGCTTCTTCTTCACCTTCCCATCGGGGAGTGGGTCGGAGACGAGCGCGTCGATCTTGTCCCAGAGCAGCGCGGCGCGGTCCGAAGGGAACGTCGCGATCTCCCGCATGCAGCTCGGTTTGATGGTGAGTTGTCGTCGCGTCATGTGGCCTTCACGGTGAGACCGAGACGCTCAGACAGGAGCTTCGTGATCTGGTCTTCGCTGTCCGTCGAGATCTCCCAACGCATGCCCTTGCTCTCCGCGACGGCCACCGCGTGCAGCGAGAGCCAGCGGTACTCGGGGCGCGGCAGCCAGCCGGGAAGCTCGATCGTCACGCGCTTACCGGCGCGCTCGACGCGCAGGACCGAGGCCGCCTCGATCTTGCGCGAGAGCGCGAAGCGTGCGCGGTCCGCGTCGTCGGGGCTCAGCGTGACGAACGGGCTCGTCGCCGGAGATGCGCTCGCCGTCCACGCGCGATGGTGGCCACCGAAGCGCGTGCGCGCCCACCAGAGTTGGCCCTCGCTGCTGCGTCGCCAGCGCGCCCCTTCCGGCGTGACCTGCCAGGCGCGCCATTCGAGCGCCCCGTCCTTCTCGAGCGAGCCCGCGCCGAGCGGCTGCCACTCGAGCCGCTGGTCGAGCTTCGAGAGAAATGCCGCGTCGGCGTTCGGCGAGCGGTCGAGCCCGGCCCACGCCTCGGGCGGGACCATCACGCCGCTCACCTTGGCGACAGCTTCGGTGAGCCCGTCGACCGAGGTCATCGTGCGCGAGGCACCCTTCGCGGAGATGTCTCGACCGAGCGCCTTCGCAAGCGCGCGCGTCGGCAGGCTGCTGAAGACACGCGCGCTCTTCTCGATGGCAACCACGCGGGTGGGCGTTGCGTAGAGGATGCCGCCCGGGTTGAGCATCACGTCACCCTCGCGCTCAAGCGCGTCGCACACCTCGTCGAGGCGCTGCTCATCGAGGGTGATGGCGGGCGCGAGCAGTCGCGCGACGCGCGAAAGCGTCGCCGCGCGCGGCGCGTGCTTCCGGGCGTGAACCTCGGCGCGCACGAGATCGCAGAGCGCTTCGATGGAGTCCGGGGCGCCGGCTTGGCCCTGGGCGAGCCGCTTCACTGCTTCTTCGCGGGTGACATGCGAGAGCGTCATCACAAACCCTCCGTGAGGTCGTTCAGCATGTCGTCCACGCTGCCGAGATTGATTGCGTGGTCGAACGACCACTCACGCCGCCGGAGCTGGCGGTCGCCCTTGCGGTGCGTCGCCCAGCGGGTGCCGTCGGTGACGATCGCGTCGCGCACCCTCGCGGCCGTGCAGGCGTTGTCGATCCACTCGCGCATGTCGCGCAGCACGCTGTCGACGTCGGTCGTGAGCACGAGGAGACGCGACGGCGACCGCGTGATGCTTCCGTTCGTCCGCTCGTCGATGGTGAGCAGCCACGCGGCGAGGCCGTGCGGCGCATCTGCGCCGTCGGGGATGGCGAGCGAATCGACGCCATACCCGAGGCGCGTCGTCGTCGGCTCGAACCACATGGGCATGAGCTGCAACCACATGCCCTTGAGGCTCTGCACGCGCTCGGCGCGCTGTTGCCAGAGCGCGGTGAGCTGCGCGCGGACCTCGTCCAGCGAGGCGCGGCCATCGAGAGGGATCAAGCGGCGCCCCAGCTCGCGGAAGTCGACCACGAGGTCAGCAACGGATACTCGGGCGGCACGGGCCTCGAGGAGCGGATGGACATCCTCGAAGGACACAGTCCGGTCGTCGTTGCCGTAGACCGTTGCGATCGTCTCCTCGTGCGCGGCGAGGCCACCCCAGCGCACGGAGACGGGCCACCCAGGCGGGGCCGTCGCTTCGAGCGACGCCAACCCGTGCGGCACGCTCGTCGTCCACGCCGCGCTGACGTACTCGGTCACGCTCTGAGCGACCTCGAAGACCAACGTTGCGGTTTGCACCTTGGTCCGCGAATGCCGCAGCGCGCAGGCCCACCGTCCCGCCGCTGGCTTGCCGAGGGAGACCAGCCCGCTCGTCGAGAGCGCCAGACGTTCCGTGCGTGCGGGGCCGTGGAGGAACAGCATGGCCTCGTCGCCGTCTTCGAGGGCGACGCCGTTCACGTTTACGAGCAGCTCCGTCCCCTCGTCGAACACCGGGTAGCTGTCGCCACGAGCGTTCGTGCGCCACGCTGAAGCGGGGGCCAGGGCCCACTCGAGGCGTGGCGATGCTTCGCCCACGTCAATGCCGAGGGCCTTCAGCGTGTCGCCCGTCGACGGCGCGAGCTGCACCGCCAGGTCGAGTGACCAGACCCTCCACCCGTCAGCGAGAGGCGTACCGACCTCTCCACCGAAGTTTGGAGGAAGTAGCAGCCGATAGGACTGCCCGAGAGAGAGGGTGGTGCTCGTGACGAGCTGGCCCACGCCGTCTGCGTCGACACGGAACACGCTCGGCGTCGTGACGTCGAGCGCACCGAGAGCGAGCTGGTCGAGGCCGAGGTCTTGTTCGTCTTCGAAGCCCACGGCCACCCACCGCCACGGACCGGTTCCGGGCAGCACCGACACGCGCGTCGGGCGCACCTTCGCGTTCGTCGCCAGCACGAAGGCATCCCAGTCCTCGTTGCCGATGACGCGGAGCTTCTTCACGAAGGGCGGCAGCCCATCGAGCGGACCGATCTCGAGCTGGAGACCGCCCGCAGCGACGTCGAGGCATACGAGTTTCGTCTGCCACGCGACGGTGGAACCTGCGGTCGCTTCTTCGTCGTCGGCGTCGGGGGCCGTGCCGTCGAAGAACGACGCCACGCGACGCCCGAGGCGCTTCGCCTGCTCGTCGAGGCCTGCTTGGCCGGTGATGTTGCGTTGACCCGGGCGTGCGGCTCCGCTGGGGCAGTGCTCGCCGCCGGTTGAGCGAGGTCCGCGAGCGCCGTTGGTGCGCGGCTCGGTCGGTTCTGCGCCGGAGCTTTCGTCGTTGGTGTCGTTCTCCGTCGGCTCATCAGGGTCGGCCACGCTTAGGTCCGGCGCGTCGTTGTCCTCCGAGGGAGCCGCAGCGTCGGGGCTCAGTGCCTGGTCAGCGTCGTCAGCATCATCGCGGGCGTCCTCGTCGACATCCACAGCCTGCAGCTCCGCGCCGTCGTCTGCCGTTTCATCGTCATCGGTCGCCGCTTCATCAGGCGGTGAGGCCGGAGGCTTGTTGGCGATGCCGATGCGGGCCAGGTCTGCGACGCTGGTAATGCCGAGCTTTCGCAGCAGGTCGAGCGCTGCGGGCTCGATCCCGGCTTCCTTCGCGAGCTGGTCGATAATCGGCGGCTTGAACGCGATCTTGCTGAGCAGGAACGGGTTGGGCTTCCATCCGAGGCTCTCGAAGGTCACGAGCGAGGGTCGCACCAGGTCGCCGCTGGCATCGGGCACCCACGCCGTCTTGGCGAGACGACGGAGGAAGGCGGCCGGGAACGGAGGAGCCTTGCGCTGGCCGTAGTACGTCCACGAGTAGGAGCCATCGAACACGCCACGCCCGCGTCGCTCCTCGAGGTCGCCCAGGGCTTCCCACAGCAGGCGCGCGCGTTCGGCGCGCTGCTCCTGCGAAAGCGTCGGCAGCAGTGCGAGTAGCGCCTCAAAGCCCAGCAGTTCCCAATCCTTCACATCCTCGTACTGCCCAAGTTGTTCTTGGCCGGTTTGGCGTCGGAGCTCCCGGCGCTCCTCCCACGTGAGCGCGTTCGGGGTGTGCACCGGGCGCGGGTACCTCAGCGCTCCGCAAGCCTCGAGCAGCTCACGGACAGCTTCGCCGCGAAGGCACTCGTAGTTGTCGTCGACGACGAACACGCCAGAGACGCCTGCGAACAGCGCCTTCAGCCGGTCCGTCGCGACGTAGACCTCGCTGGGCTTGGACACGTAGTCCTTCCCGTCACCGGCATCGACCACCATCACGAACGGGGTCTCGCCCAGCTCCTTGAGAAGCTTCTCCCTCTGCGCCTTCGAGTCGGTGTTGAACGCGAGGCGGATGCGCTCGATGTCGGCGGCGTACGCCTTGCCGTCGCCGTCGACTTCGCTCGCCCGGTACCTGGGAAGCACGTTCCAGACGACGTCGTCGACGGGATCAGGCTCCGTGAGTCCGAGCGAGATGAGGAAGCTGCGCGCTTCGGAGGTCGCGCAGGCGGCGCGACGGACGGTCGGGAAGCTGGTCTCGATCTTACTCGGCAGGAACGCGTTCGACTTGGCGTTCTCGCGCGCGATGACATGGGACCCGTCGTCGAGGCGAACCAAGGGAAGCACGCTGAAGAGACCCGCGATCGCCTTTTGCCCGCCCAAGAACGTGTAGAGGCGCGTCAGCCAGTCGTCCGGCTGCGCTTCGAGGAACGCCTTGCCCAGCTTCACGACGATCTTGTCAGGCGTGATCTCTGGAACTTGGAGTTCCCGCAGCAGGTACGCGCGAAGCTCGGGTGCCCGGTCCTGCGTGATGTCGCCCGTGAGCCACGCGCAGCCTTCGGCGTCGAACAGCTCCTGGAGCTGCGCGGCGCTGAACAGCTCTCGCAGCTCCTGCGTGCGCGCCAGCCTTCCTTGTGCTGCGGTGACGTGGCCGCCGTCGAAGCGAGGAAGCAGCGCTTCTTCCAAGAAGGCCTTGCGCACCGCCTCGAAGAGCGGCGTGAACATCGCGCCCTCGGGGAACTTGGTTCGGTCCGTCGGGAGGCAACGCAGCGCCGAGGCGTCGAGCATCCCGTTGTCGCGGAGCCAGCGAACGGCCTCCACCAGCAAGTCGGCCGTCTCCTGCACGAGCTGTTGGTTCCACGGGTCGTTGCGCGGAACGTTGTCGCGGCTGGGCGTCGTGCGATACGGCCCCTGCACGAGGAAGCCAAGGTTCGTCGCGACGACCGTGGGGAAGAAGACCACGAGATGGGACGCCGCGAGCGGCTGAACCGCCCATCGCCCAGACTCGTCCTTGCTGGGCGTGAGCGAGAAGGCAATCTCGACGCGGCCGACCTTCTCGCCGGCGGTCGAAGACACGTCGCGGTGGAACACCAGCCAGTTCTGGTCGACCTCGGGCTTGCCGGTCTCCTGGCCGATCACCTTGATGCGGTGAACGTTGGCGGCGAGAGCTTCCGGGGCGCTCCGCATGTAGACGCCGGATGCGCCGCCCTCGATGCTCCAGTTGATCTCGTCGATGTGTCGAAGGAACAGGAGCGCGCCAGGGCCGAGGTGCTGGAAGCCGTTCGCGATCTCCTGCTCCGCGCTGCTGTCGCCCGCCTTGAGGGGCAGGATGATCTGAGTCTCGCCTGCAGCGCGCGCCGACGGCGCCACCGCCTTCGGCTGGACGTAGTTCTCGACGGCGAAGTCCTCGTCGCCCGAGTGAATCGCGGGGCGATCCGTGAACGTGTAGACCGACTTGAAACCGATGCCGAAGCGGCCGATGGAGTGCTGATCCTTCGTGCTCTGCGCGATGCCGCAGACGCCGCGAACGTCTGCCTCGTCGAACGGCCTTCCGTAGTGCGAGAGCTTCAGCCGCCCGGCCGACAGCGTGAAGGTGACGCTCCGAGGTCCGCCCGCTTCGCCGCGTCGACCGAGCGCGTCCTCGGCGTTCTGGAGCAGCTCGAAGATGAAGTGCGTGCGGTCGTCGTAGCGGTCGGCGAGCAGCATCGGGCCGATGCGGCCGATGTCGGTGCCGTAGCGCGTTCGGTTCTCGTCACCGATGGCAGCGTAGTTCGAAGGCGCCATCACAGACCCTCCGCGAGGTCGCCGAGCATCTCGTCGATGCTGCCGAGGCCGATGGCGTGATCGAGGCTCCACACCTGCTGCTTGAGCTGCTGGCTACCTTTGCGGTGCGTCGTCCAGCGGGCGCCGTCGGTGATGATCGCGTCGCGGACCTTCGCCATCGCGCACGCGCTGTCGACCCAAGCGCGGTGGTCGCGCAGCACTGCGTCGATGTCCGTGGTGAGCACGAGGACGCGCGAGGGCGAGCGCGTGATGCTGCCTATCATGCGCTCGTCGACCGTAAGCCCCCACGCGGTGAGGTCGTGCGGGGCCTCGACATCGGCGAGCAGCGGCGCGTCCTCGAGGCCGTAGCCGAAGAGCTCGGTGACGGGCTCGAACCAAGGCTTCCTGAGCTGAAGCCACGCGCCCTTGCGGCTCTGCACGAGGCCGGAGCGCTGTTGCCAGAGGGCGGTGAGCTGCTCGCGCACCTGCTTCAACGACGCGCGGCCGTCGTGCGGCAGCACGCGGCGCCCCAGCTCGCCGAAGTCGACGATGAGGTCCGCGAGGCGGGTTCGCGCGGCGCGTGCTTCGATGATCGACGCGACGTCATCGACCGGCACGGTACCGTCTTCGTCGCCGTAGAGGGTCGCCAGCAGCTCCTCGTACGCGGCGACGACGCGCCAGCGCAGCGTCACGGGCCAGCCGGGCGGCGCCGCCGCTTCGAGCGAGGCGAGCCCGCTGTGCGCGACCGCCGAGCACGCTGCAGCGACCGCGTCGAGCGCGCCATCTGCCACGTCGAAGAGCAAGGTCGTGGCCCCTACGCTAGTGCGCGAGTGCAACAGCGCGCAGGCCCAGCGGCCCGCTGCGGGCGTGCCGAGCGAGACGAGGCCATTCGCCGAAAGCGGCAGCCGCTCCGTGCCAGCAGGACCGTGGAGGAAGAGCATTGCTTCGTCGCCGTCATCCACGGCGACGCCGCTCACGTTCACGAGCAGCTCGGTGCCGGCCTGGAACACGGGGTAGCTGTCGCCGCGCGCGTTCGTGCGCCACACGGCGGCAGGCGCGAGCGCCCATTCGAGGCGCGGCCAGGCTTCGCCGACATCGAGCCCAAGCGACGTGAGGCGCTGCCGCGTCGTCGGAGAAAGGGGCGCCGCCAGGTCGAGCGACCAGATGCGCCAGCCATCATCGAGCGCGACGCCGAGGTCGTCGCAGACGCCCGGCGGGAGCAGCAGGCGGTAGGCCTGTCCGAGGGAGAGCGTGGTGCTCTTGGTGTGCTGGCCCACGCCGTCGGCGTCGACGCGGAACACGAGCGGCGTCGTCGTGGCGAGCGCATCGAGGGCGAGCCTATCGACGCCGAGGTCCTGCTCCTCCTCGAAGCCCACGGCTTCCCAGCGCCAGGGCCCCGTCCCCGGGCGCACCGGGGCGCGCGTCGGGCGCGTCTTCGCGTTTGCCGCCAGCACGACAGCATCCCACTCGCTGCCGACGACGCGGAGCTTCTTCACGAAGTTCGGCAACCCATCGAGCGGACCCGCTTCGAGCTGCAGGCCACCGGCGGCGACGTCGAGGCACACGAGCCGCGTCTGCCAGCCGGTGCTCTCGGTCGCGGTCGTGTCCTCGTCGTCGGCCTCGGGCGCGGTGCCGTCGAAGAACGACGCCACCGCCGACCGAGCCTCGTAGCCTGCTCGTCGCCCGTGAGGTTGCGCCGCCCCACGTGGCGCTTCGCCTTCGGGCGCCGCTCGTAGTCCTCGGTCGAGAGCGCCTGCACCACCTTGGCCACAACGGTGATGTCGTCGTCGTCCTCGGGCTGCAGCTCGATGTTCGGGAAGCGCTCCTTGTTCGGGTTCAACGAGACGAGCGAGACCTTGTTGTGGCGCCCCTCTTCGTCGCGCTGGTCGGCCACGTATTTCTTGACCGCGTAGTTGCCGGTCTCCGGGTCTGAGAAGGCGCCGCGAACCAGCACGCTCAGGTTCTGCTTGGTGCCCGACGGCCACAGCTCGAAGACCGCGTAGCCGCCGTCGACGAGGCCGCTCTTGCCGTCGTCCATGCTGTGGCCCTCGATGGCCGCGATGAACATGCGGTCGTTGAGCCGACGCCCGGGCAGCGAGACGCGCACCCAGCCGAGCGTCTCGATCACCTGGTCCTGCGCGCGCTTCCCCCACTCGCCTGCGGGCTCCGAGGCGGCCGCTGCCTTCAGGCTGTGGAGCGGCAGGTGCGTTCGGTACTTCTCGAGGTCGCCGACGTTGTCCTCGACCACCGGCTGGCGCGACAGCTCGCTCGCCGCTAGGTGGACCTCGTCGTGGCGCAGCACGAAGCGTGGGTCGTCGGCGCAGAACACGCAGCGGCGCCCGAACACCTCGCCTGCGCGCTTCAGCGCGGCGTCGAGTGCGACCGAACTGCGCCGCTCGGCGTGGAGCCAGCGGTAGATCGCGTCGTTGACGACGAGGTCCTCGGCGAGCATCCAGCGGCCCCAGGGCGTCTCGCGGAAGCGCAGGTCTTCACGCAGCCGCGCGTCCTCGCCGAGGCTCCAGTGCGAGGGCTCGAGCAGCTCACGCTCGCTGAACGTCGTGGGCGACTCGGCGAGGCGCGTGACGAGGGCGTCGAAGGAAGCGCGGGTCATGCGGTGGCCTCCACGGGCGTCGCCGCTGCGAGGTCGAGACCTTCACGGACGATGACCGCGAGTTCGTCGGCCAGCGCCGTCTTGTTTTCGCGCGTCCAGAGCTTCCGGTTCAGGTCGACGAAGCGCACGCCCACCGTGCCAGCGTCCGAGTCGTTGCGCCCTCGTGCATTGAGGTCGCGCATCTGGACGCCCGCCGCCTTCGGATAGAGCAGGTGCGCGCGCTGGCAGTCGTAGCGATGGAGGTAGGCGTAGAGCTGGTAGAGGTCCGGTCGGCTCGGGCGACCACCTTCCTCTTCGGAGAGGCGCTTCCACTTGGTGTCGATGATCAGCGTCTTTTTCGCGCCCGCCCTCTCGTGAACGAACACGAGGTCCGGCGCCATGCGCAGCACCTTCTCCTGCCCGTCGAGGTAGAGGTTGTGACGCTGCCCCTTCGCCTGCGGGAACAGGCTCGCGTCGGCGAAGCGAGGCATGACCTCCGAAGCAAGGAACGCGGCGATGTAGCGCTCGAACACCTGCTCCATGTCGAAGAGCAGCGAGAAGGTCTCGACCTCGCCGCTGCGCGCGTCGGGCGCCTGGCCTTTGAGCAGCATGCAGGCGAAACCAAAGATGTCAGCGAAGCGCTGGTTCTGGCGCGTGAACACCGGGTCGGCCTCGCGGTGGCGGAACGGCAGGTCGGGCACGTCGTCGAGGAGCGCGAGCACCTGCTGGCACTTCACCAGCACCGCCACGGGCAGCGCACGGGCGGCGAGCACGCGGCACGCCTGCTTGAGGCGCACCGAGATCTGCGTCGCCTCGGTGAGCACGTCGTGGCGGCAGTAGAAGCGGGCCTTCTGTGCGGCGTTCAGCGCCACGTGCCGCGCGAGCACGAGCTTGCCTCGCAGCGTCGCGAGGTTGTCTTCCTCGGTGGCGTAGCCGCGATCGAGCCCACGCCGCAGCTCGAACAGCGTGCGCTCGAGGAAGGCGTCGACGAGCTGGTCGTGGAGGTTGCCGCGCTTGAGCGCGAGGTCGGCGACGCCCCGCGCCCGCACCGCTCCGAGGCCACCGCGCAGCAGCATCTCCATCAGATTGCTGCGGATGTCCCGAACCTCCTGGTCGCTGTCTTGCGCCGCGCTCTCGTCGGTCTTCGGCAAGATCTCGAGCTGCAAGCCGGGGATCTGCATCACACCGACCCACGGTCCGACGAGGCAGTGGTTGCGCCGCCAGCGAAACACCGCCGCCTCCCCTCGGTCTTCGCGTGCGCCCTCGCTGCGATAGAGCCGGTCGTAGAGGCGCTGGGGCAGCACGCGGCGCGAAGGCGTCCCGAGCTCGACGCTGTCGGCGTCGGAGTCAGACCGCACGATGCGGCCACGCTCGTGGACGGTCACGCGCAGCATCAGGTCCCCTTGGCTCCCACCAGCTCGTCGAAGGCCTGCTTCAGCCACGCATCGGCAGCCTTGCCGCGCGGGCGGAAGGCCGGATGCACGTCCCACGCGACCTGGTCGACGTACTCGTCGTGGTCGAAGCCGAGCACGGTCTTCTCGTCGAGCTTCTGCGTGGTGAGGAACGTGCCGTTCGCGTGCTCGGTGCCGCGCACCTCCTTCGGCGTGCCGTCGGCCTTGATCGGGTAGCCGAGTGCGAGGGCGACCTTGTCCCACTGGCCGTAGAAGTACTCCTGAAGCAGCGGGAGGATGCGGTCGGCGAAGACGGCGCGCAGACCATCGAGTGAGCGAACGCCGAAGAAGTAGGCGTGCCCGATCTGGTGCTCGCGGTCGTAGAGGTAGCGGAGGCGTTCGTTGAGCTTCGTGAACACCGTGACGACGAGCGTGCGCAACGCCTCGTCGACGTTCGCCTCGGCGAGCGCGTCGTTCAGCGCATCGGCGTCAGGCATCATCTCCTCGAAGGTGAACCGGCGGCGCAGCGCCACGTCCATCAGCGCGATGGATCGGTCGGCGGTGTTCATGGTGCCGACGACGTGGAGGTTCGGAGGCACGCCGAACCACTCCTTCGACGACGGGAGCTGCACGCGCAGCTCGTTCGGATTGCCGAGCCGCTTGTCGGGTTCGAGCAGCGTGATCAGCTCGCCGAAGACGCGCGCGATGTTGGCGCGGTTGATCTCGTCGATGACGAGGACGAAGGCGTCCTTGCGCTGCTGCGCCGCGGTGGCGGCGACGCGCTTGAAGATGCCGGGCTCGACCCGGTAGTGGACGTCGCCTTCCTCGTCGGTAATGGCGCGCAGGCCTTCGACGAACTCCTCGTAGGCGCAGGCCTGGTGGAAGGTGCAGAACACGATTTGCCCCGCCTGCCGCAGCCGCTCCCACTCGGCCTGCACGTGGTCGTTCGGCGCGTCGGTGGCGGTCGCGTCGCCGAGCAGCTCGAGCGCGCGCCGTCGCACGTTGTACGTCTTCCCAGTCCCGGGCGGGCCGTAGAGGATGATGTTGCTCGGGTCGGTGACCGAGAACGGGACCTCTCCACAACCGCCGACGAGCGTCTCGAACTTCTCCTGCGGCAGCTCGCGCAGCGTGCGCGTCCAGTCGGCCTGGTCCTCGATGTCGCGCGCGGCGGTGTCGTCCCACTTCACCTTGATCTGGTGGGGGAAGTCCTCTCCCTCGACCGTGTGCTCGCCGGGCCGATACCGGTAGCCCTCGGTGACGGTACCGACGCCGAGGATCGACGTCCTCCCGTTGTTGGCGATGACGCGGTCGCCGGGTTGAATCGCGCGGAACAGCCACACCTGGTACGGCCCCGCGCTGCGCTTGTCCTTGTCGTACTTGGCCTTCGAGCGCGCCTGGAAGTCGGTCTCGGAGAGCGTGGAGATGTCGCCGAGGTCGGGCCAGCCGATGGCCGCGATGCCTCGCTGCCGCCACTCGGGCCATGCGATGCCGTTTCGGCCGGGAGCGACCTTCCAGTAGCGGGTGCTCGTAGCCGCCGCCGACGGTTGAGACGCAAAGGCGTGCGCCGTCGGAGCCAGGGAGACCGAAGCGAGGATCCTGCGAAGATGGGCTTCGTCGTGACCGAAGAGCTTGATGCGGTCTTCTGCCTTCAGCTCCAGCGGTTCGTACATCGGACTAACAAGGAGGTTCGGTTCGAAGCTCACAGGCAAGACGAACAACGACGAGTCGTGAACCGTCGCGATGCCGCAGCAGCGCCCCTTGTCCATCAGCGCGATGAGGGACTCAGGCTCGATCTGGAGAACGGACGGCATCGACAGCCGCACCGGACCAGCGGCATCAAGCGAGAAGTCGGACACCAGGCTGATGTCGAGCGCCCATGCCTTCGGATCGGTCATGAGCCCCTCTGCTCCATGGCGCCTGCTTCCAGGACTTCACGATGGCAAGCGAGAGTGCGGCTCTGCAGAGTCGCAACAGATCGAACACTTGCGCCGCTAGGAACTCGCCTACTCATCGGAGGCATCCACTCCGGCGCCCAGAAACTCACCGATCATGTCGTCGAGGCGAACCTGCTCCTCATCGATAGTTGCTGCCAGTTCGGTGTCCTTCAGCTTCAGGATGGACTTGGACGGATTGAACGCAGGAAACGCTTCTTTGCCACGCGTACCACGCGCCTCCTGGACCGCCCGCAGGTCCCGCAGGCGTTTCGAAGCTCCCACGATATCCTTGACCGCTCCCTCATCATCATCTCGCACCTCGGGAAGAGGGAGCATCGAATCCTCTTCTTGGGACACGTAGGCGCGTGCGTGAGACGAGTTGTAGAACGCGGCGATCCAATGAAGCAGGTCCTCCTCATCGAGACGCCACTTCCTAAACAGCGACAGCAGCGCCTCGCCTTCGCCCGTGAGATTGTTGTGGCCCCCGTCGAGCCGAGCCGGCTTGGTGGGATCGTTGAGCGTGACGTAGTGGTACTGTTGGCTCGCAGCGCCGTGCAGCTTCGTGTACCAGCCCCCGCTGATGACGTATGCGCGGAAGCCGTAGTTGCGGTTCGTAGAGGTAGTAAAAATGAGCTTCGGAAAGACCTCGTGGGTCTCGGGGTCCCTCCACTGCTGCATCCATCCCCACCCGGCGTTCTTGCCCGGGTTGGTGTTTCGCGGGATCTTGATCCGAGGTTCGTAGTAGACCCAGTGCGCATAGCTGAGGGGCGGAAACCACGCATTGCCATCAGGGATGCTTCCGGCAAACACCGGTTTGAGCTTGGTCTTATCGAACTTCAAGTTCATGCTTCGCGCTTCCTTGCACAAGTACGCGAGGCGCTGCCTCTGGTCCTCATCACAGCCACATTCTTCGGCGAGGGCTGCGACATCGGACGCACCTCCGTTGGCCGAAATATCGAAAAACCGACGCATTCGCTTGGCGAGAACGTCATCGGTCTCTGCCTTAAGTAGACAGTCGAAAGCCGTGATGATGCCGGGCCACTTCTTGACGAAGATCGAAGCGAGGCCGGACCCCTTCTTTGCGACTACCTGCATGCGAACGGAGCGAGCGCCTGCGCCTCCCGAGTCACCGACAAGGCGGTAGTCCGAGTCCTCTCTCGGCCGCAAGAGAGCGGTCTTCACGCCCGCCGCGCTCGTACCCTTGGCGTCATTCGCGGCAGTGGCAAGCAGCCACTGGATGCGAGGATCTCGCGGAGATCCGTGATCGCGCGCTGCCATCCCGTCAGCAAGTGCTGACGCGTCTACGAGCTCGATCGGTTCCGCCGCATCCGGGCTCGTGAGCGGGACGGCGCGCCGGATCATCGTAATGATGGCGAAGCCAATGCGCGGACCAACGTTAACGAACACACCGTGGCCCAGGCGCGTAACGCGGACGATCTGATATCGTTTGATGAGTTCACGCCGGAAATGGCGATAGCTATCCTTCTTCAGGTAGGAGTCCGACGTGACAAAGCAAACTGCGCCGCCACTGGCGGTGAAGGAATCGGCCGCAGCGAAGAACCATGCGTAGTCGTCCCGGATATTCCTCACCTTGGCGGCAGCCGCATCGCGAGACGATTTGAGCAGCGCAGGGAAACGATCTGCGATCTGTGCAAGCGTGTGATTGCTGTTGTTCTTGTACGGCGGATTGCCGATGACGAGGGTCCACATCCTCTCGTCCTTGACCTGCTTGGCTGCAACCGCCTCGCGTGCGAGAGCTGCCGACTCCTTGAACAGTTCGGGCGGCGGCTCAACCGCAGGCTCAAGCGTGTCGGCAAGATGAACATGGACTGCCTGATCTGCGATGCGACCATCCTTGAGAAGAGAATGGAGCGTGAGAGCGAGGCGGAGATGGCAGATCGCGTATGGTGCAACCATGATTTCGAGGCCACGCACGGCCCCGAGAACGCGCCCGATCGCAGCGTCGTCCGCTGCTGACTCCCCGCAGTAGCGAAGCACCTCGCGAAGGAACGTTCCCGTGCCCGTTGCCGGATCGACGACACGAATAGCCCCCGATGCAAGCGACGCGTGGTCCGGCGAAGCCGTCTTAACAGCGCGGTCTGCAATCGCGACCATGTAGCGAACGACCGCGTCGGGCGTGTAGTACACGCCACGGTCACGCCGCTGGTCCGCATCGTATGCCGCGAGAAACGGCTCGTAGAAATGAATAATGGGGTCCGTGCTGAGCGCGTGATTCAGATCGACGCTTTGGCTAAAGACGAGTTCAACGTCCGTACGATCAAGAAGCGCGGCGATGTCATCAAGCAGCCACGTGAGCTTCCCTTCGAATCCTGCCTGCAGAACACTTCTGAAAAAGTCCCGCAGAAACGGGCTCGTTGCAGGCAGATAGTTGGCAGCCAGTTGCCGAGTGAACCGACTCTCCTGCTGTTGCTTGTCGTCCTTTGATAGCCAACGCGCGGCGAGCAGGCCATATGTGAGCGTCTGTGCGTATGCGTCGGCGAAGTCTTCTTCCGTTTGGTCGTGAGCCAGGGCATCGGTGAACGCCCTGAAAAGGGTGCGCAACGGTCCCGCGTTCGCCTCTTCGGCGAGTTGATGGAGAGCGAGTCGTCGAAGGAAGCGTGCTCGAAATGCCAACTCTTCGGCGAGCTCTGCGGGGTTGCGCGCCTTCGCCTTGCTGACGACGAAGAAGCGCGAAAGCAGGTTTACGACGTCGGCGGCGTCCTTGTGGCTCTGGCCTTTGCGGAGCTTTCCGGTGAGTTGCTCGCGCCCCTGCCACAGCTCGATGCTGGCTTGGTTCGCATCGGGGTAAACGACGAGTACGTTGTGGAAGCGGTTGTGCTTCTCGAGGTGCTGCCGCAGCTTCTCGGCGTCGGACTTCGTCTTGAGCGGGTAGACGATGTAGCCGAGCAGACGGCTGTGGTCGTCGCGGAGGGTGACGCCGCTGAACGGGTTGGTGCCGCCGTATTTGTTCTCGCGCTCTTCGGAGTCGATACCGATGTCGTGCTCGCCCGGCAGCGGAAACGCCTGCAGTCGACGTTCGACGTTCGGTTTCTTCCGAAGGCCGAACCCACGCGCGATGGTGTCGAGGAGATCGAGGATCGACTCCTGTACTTCCTTCTCGACGACGTTCTTCTTGGTGCAGACGTCCAGCAGCTTCTCGGCCTGCTTGCGCTCGTCGGTCGCGGTGAAGGCTTCCTGCCACGAGGCCTCGCCGAGCTTCTTGAACTGCCTCTCGTAGATGAGGCTCAGGCGCTCACGCGCTTCGGCACGATCCCAGGTGCTAGAGGGCCTAGTGAGGAAGAACGTCTCAAGCCCCTCGGTCTTTGCGTTGAACGTCCCGAAGCACGCGATGCGGCCCGCATGCTCCTCGCGAGCGTCGATGATCGACACGACGCACAGAGTCTCGTGCTTCTGGCCCTTCAAGGCCGAGGCGTCGAGACCTTCGGCACCGCGTTGGAAACCCTCCAGCGCCTCGGCGACGAGACGCGCGACAGCGTCTTCGGCGATGTCGAGGTGGGCGAGCTGGCGAGACTTGAACGCCGGAATGGCCAGCAGCTCGCGGTGCGTGAGGTTCGCCTCGATGAGCAGCGTGTGGTGCGGCCGCGTCGGCGTCTTCGGCCAGTACCGGACCTCGTCGGGGATGTACCGTGCGACCGCGTCGGCGCTGCGAATGACCGTGGCGCGCGGGATGCCCTGGCCATCGCCGAAGCCAGCTTGGAGCAGCGGCGTCACGAAGCGGGTGTCTTCGGTCGCTTCCGAGTCCGGCGCGTCGTCGGCGAAGTCGAAGCCCTCGATGTGGCCGGTGTCCTTCTTCGTCGCGCGTGCCTTCGTGCGAGGGGCGTCGCCAAGAATGTGGCGGATAAAGTCGTCCTTGGTCAGCATGCTTCCTCGCTCGGTCTCACGGTGGCAGGCGCTGCGTCGACGTGACGCAACTGAAGGATTCGAAATCCTCGGATCTGGATGGCGCGGCGGTCCTCTTCGCTGAAGACGCCGGCAGCGATGGCGGTCGCCCCCTGCTGGAAGGGGCGGCCCACTTCGCGTCCAAGCTCCTCGAGGATGATGTCGCCGTCGACGATGCGCCGCGAGGCGACCAGCAGATCTTCGGCGGCGACGGGGCGCGAGGCGTCTTCGGCGAAGCCGAGGTCTTTGCGCGTCGCTGCGGGGTGCGTGTTGCTGTCGAGCACGAGCCAGAAGTTCTTGCTCCACTCCACCGGCTTCTCTGCCGTCCACAGCCAGTGCGGAACACCGTCGACGACGCGCGGTTGGAGCTGCCGCGTGTACTCCTTGGCCTCGCCTCCCTTACGTCCGAGGTTCGCCCACGCGATGATGCGGCCATCGGCGTGGCTGCCAGCTTCGCGGAGCCAGCCGTTCCACGCACCGAGCCACTCGGCCTCGATGCCACAGTCGGCCATCATGCGGCGAAGGCGCTGCTGGTAGCCCGCGATCTGCTCGATGGCGCGGTCGCCCTGCCAGGCGTTGAGCGCCGAGATGCCCTGGTAACGGTACTCGGCCATCCAGTCCGCTTCGGCGCCGGTCCCCTGTTCGAGACCGAGCGTGAAGTCGATGGCGAGCGTCTTGTTGGCGATGCGCTCGCGGAGCTGTAGCTCCTTCTCGAGCTCGTCGGGAAGGAGCAGATTCACAGTGATGGGGGCGGCACCGGTGTGCTCGTGCCACCAGTAGCGCGGCGGCTGGACGCCGAGGTCACGCGCGAGCGCTTCGAGATCGGGGAAGCTCGTCGCCTCTTCGATGGCGGGGTTCAAGCGACGATCGATGCGGCCCGCGCGCTGGATCATGCGCACCGGGTTCCAGTGGACGTCGAAGTTGATGAGGAGCGCCGCGTCCTGGAGGTTCACACCCTCTGCGAGGACGTCGGTGGCGAACAGGACGTCGGTGGGCTGCTTGAGCGCCTGCGTCCAGCCGTTGATCCACAGCGCGTCGAGCTGTTGCTGTTCGAGCGGCGACGCACCAGTCAGGAGCGGACGCGAGGGGCCGAGCCGGTAGAACGGCGCGAAGGCGTGGATGACGGCATCGCGCTCTTCGGTCTCGCCGCTGACGACGGCGATGCGCCCGATGAGGTCCAGCACCTCTTCCTTCGACACGATGTGCCCAGCGCCCGTGGACAGCTCGCGCAGCACGGTCTTCCACTCGTTGCGCTCGAGCACGGGCGCCGCGCGCAGCACCGAGTCGAGGTACGCGAGCGTGTCGGTGAACTGCGAGAAGACGATGGCCTTCTGGCCTTCCCTGCGAGCGCGCAGCAGGCGGGCCACGAGGCGCTGCAGCTTGGCGTCGGTGACGATGCGCATCGCCCATGCCGCCGACTTCGGCCAGTCGACTTCCTGGCCGCCGTTGATGAAGCGCTGCGGCCAGTCGCTCTGCGCGAAGCGCCCGAAAACGATGTCGGCGAGGCCGGGGGCGACCCGCAGCAGCGTGGCGAGATCACGCGTGAGGTGATCGCGGAGGCCCCACAGGCGTTCGAGCTGCTCTTTGCGTTCCGTCGTCTTCTCGTCCTCGCCGAACAGGTCAAGTTGGGGCGGAAGAGGATCGTCCGTGTCAGCGGCGGCCTTCGCGCTCATGTGCGCCTTGCTCCAC
This sequence comes from Myxococcus sp. 1LA, assembly GCA_046520405.1. Lineage (GTDB taxonomy): Bacteria > Myxococcota > Myxococcia > Myxococcales > Myxococcaceae > Myxococcus. The sequence continues at coordinate 9,832 of JBKGHI010000003.1, read as the reverse complement.
CGCTCGAGGAGGTCGTTGGCGCGCACCTTTGCCTTGGCACCGCCTGCGAACAGCGCGTCGATGCGCTCGCGGTCGACGGGCTTCACCGCGTCGACGAGATCCGCCAGCTCGGCGGCGAGCGCCTTCTCGCGCTTCTTGTCGCCGACCTCGCGGCACAGCTCGACAAGTTGCTTGAGGCGATGCGCGTGCAGGGCCAGCAGCCGGAGCAGGGTGATGAGGAACGCGACCGGCGACGACTCGAGGCGCTTGAGCACCAGCACGCGCTGCAGGCCGACAACCGACGAGACCTCGCCCGCGTCGCGGATGCCGTCGCGAACGTCGGCCCACATGTAGACCTTGAGCGAGAGCGGCGGAGTGTCCTTCTCGGTAGCCTCACCCTCGGCTTCGAACAGCGGGAGGAAGCGCGCGAGCACGTCGCGGGTGTCGTCGTACACGTCCTCGTAGACGAGTTTCTCGGGCGTGACCGCGTCAGGCCGGAACAGGAGCCGCGCGTTCGAGCCCTGCTCGCGCTCGATCTGCTTGCAGAGCGCGCGCGAGCGTTGGACCACGATGCGATCGAGCAACTCGCCCGCGATGCGCGCGGGAGCCTCCGCGGGCGGTTGGCCGCTTTGGATCGCGGCGCGCACGGCGGCTTGCTGCGCGGTGAGACGCTTCTCCTGCTCCTTCAGGTAGTCGCCCACGCGTGGCACCTGCACGCCGAACTGAACGTCGTCGCGGAAGTCGGGCGCGTAAGCGAACTTCGCCGATGCGTCGCCGTGAATGAGCAGCGCCGCGACATCGGCCGCACCCTTACCTTTGGTGGCCTTCACGACGCGTTCCTCGACGTCCTTGAACACGCGCGTGCGGTACTTGTCGGGCGTGAGGTTGTCGTTGAGGTAGAGCGGCTTGCCGAACATCAGCGCCGCCTGCTGGCGCAGGTCTTCGAGGCTGTTGTTCACGGGCGTCGCGGTGAGGAGCAGCACCTTGCGGCGCAGGTCTTTGCGCGGCTGGAGTCGCAGGAGGTCACGCAGCACCGTGGTGCGGCGCGCGCCGACCGAGCGGAAGTTGTGCGCCTCGTCGACGACCACGAGATCCGACAGGAGCAGGTGCTCCATGTCGCTCATGCCCGCGCGGCCGCGCGTGAGGATGTCGCTGGACGGCACGATGCGCGAGAGCTTCGAGTGCGAGACGACGCGGATGGTGGCGAGCGGGACGCCGTGCGCGGCGAGCGGCGCGATGGCCTCGCGTTGCCACGTGCTGACCACCGAGTTTGGCGACAGCACCGTGATGCGGAACGGGTCGTCGGTCGCCGAGCGCTTCGTGTCGGCGAGCTGGTCCCGCCACTGGTTCGCGTAGTGAACGGCGACGGTGGTGGCGACGTAGGTCTTCCCGAGGCCGACGCCGTCGCAGAGCATCGCGCCGCCGTACTCCTCGAGCTGCGCGACGAGCCGCTGCGCGGCCTGACGCTGATATGCGGCGGCCTGGTAACGCTCCGTCGCGGCGTGCAGCGTGCGTTGCTGGCCGACCATGCGCCCGATGTGGTCGAGGAGCACGAGCCACGCCTTCTCGCGCGGGTTGCACTCTTCGAGCGACGAGACGCGGCGCACGGGGCGGGCGAAATGGGCGTCGACGAAGGCGCGCGCTTCGCGGTCCCACTGCCGATGGGGCGTCGGCGAGAGCGAGGCCTGCGTGTCCCAATGGCCCCACGCATCGCCGGGGCGAACGTGGCCGAGCGTGAGGTGCGCGCAGAGGTGGAGCAGCATCTCGGCGACCAGGGAGGCGGGCTGCTCGAGGTCGACGGCGACGATGACGAGGTTAGCTTCGGGCACGAGGCGCGCGATGCCGCTCGCTTCGGGCGGAACGACGAAGGTGCCCTCGGGCGCGGCGGTCTTGTCGACGATTGCCCAGGTGAAGGGGATGTCGAAATGCTCGGCGAGGTGGGCGTGCAGCTCGCTCAACGCCTCGCGCGGGCTACGCGTGAGCACGTCGTACTGCTCCCACCAACCGGCCTCGGGTGCGCGCGGCTTCGACGCTGGCGCGAGGCCGTTCACCCACAGGGCGACCGCGCCCTCCGAGGTCGCGGTGCTCCAGACGGCGTCGCGGAGCGTGCTGCGCACCGGCCGGGCGGCGTCGTTCGACTTCGTCGTGTTCCAGGTGAGCGGATGCTCGCCGGTGAACTCGGCGTCTTCGAAGCCGCCGCAGCGGAGCGCGAGCCCGACGAGCGCGTGTGCGGCGTCGACGGCGACCCCCTCGGCGGTGGTCGGGAGCGCCAGCAAGGGGATGGGGGCGAGGACGTCGGCGTCGGACTGGAGCCACAGGCGCGAGGTGGCGGGCCGCTCGTGAACGGCGCGCGGATGGCGACGCCGCCCGGCTCCGAGGCCAGGAGCGCGAGCTCGACCGCGATCGCGTGCTCGCCGAGTCGGAGCGCGAAGCGAAGCTGGTGGATGGCACCGCGCGCGAGCCGCTCGGCGATCTCCTCGGCGGTGAGGTCTTCGCGGGGCGCGCCCGTGGTCAGCGTCGCGGTGACCCTGGTGCTCGCGCCAGAGAGAAGGCTCGTGAGCGCGCGGAGATACCGAGAGGCCTCGACCGTCGACCCGAAACGCAGACGCACGTCGAACCGTTCGGCGCGCGCGATTTCACGCAGCGCGCTCGTCGGCTCGAGTCGTCGTTCGTTCGTGGTCAGCGTTGCCCCCGTCATCGCTTGCTCTGTTGGCCTCCTCCGTCTTCATCCTGGGCGCCTCCCGCCCGAACCCACTCGTCGACCTCGGACAGCTTGAACTTCCAGAGCCGGCCGATGCGATGAGCCGGGAGCTTCCGCGCCTCGATCCACCGGTACACCGAGTCCTTCGCAACCCCGAGGTGCTTGGCGACGTCTTCAACCGAGGCCCAAGGCTCTGTCGTCGTCATCGCTGCGCTCCGGGCAGAGGAGGACCACTGTGCACCTGAGCACGGTACCCAGATCTGGCTCCCCCAACAAGAGTCGAGAAGAGTCGAGAAGCCCGTAGGTGCTGGTGGTCCGGCTGGCGACCGGCAGCTTCGCGGTCCCCGAGCCACCTCGTCGAGGGGCTTTGCGCCAAGAACTTCGGTGTTTCCGGGGGCTCATGTACCTTGCCCAGAAGGCGCGGTCCGTGGATGCTGAACGCGTGAACAGTGTCATGACGAAGACGCGAACGACATCCAGGGGCTCGACCCATCGCTTCGGCGGCGACTGGACCGACGCCAAGCTCGACGTCCTCGCCAAGTACCTGAAAAGCTACACGACGGCGCTGGAGGGCAAGCCGACGCCCGAGCAGCCGTTCCGCAAGGCGTACATCGATGCGTTCGCGGGCACCGGCACGCGCACCGCGCGCGAGTCCGAGTCGAGCGGCGCCTCCGAGACCTTGCTCTTCCCCGACCTCGCCGAGGCGGCCCCGCAGAAGCTGCTCGACGGATCGGCGAAGCTCGCGCTGCAGGTGGAGCCGCGCTTCGACAAGTACATCTTCATCGAGCGCAGCCCCGAGCGCTGCCTGCAGCTCGAAGGACTCAAGACCGAGTTCCCCGCGCTCAAGGACGACATCGACGTTCGCCAGGGCGAGGCGAACGAAGTCATCCAGAAGCTCTGCGCCGACCCCTCGAAGTGGAAGTCGCGGCGCGCGGTGCTCTTCCTCGACCCCTACGGCATGCAGGTCGAGTGGAAGACGATCGAGGCGGTCGCCGCGACGAAGGCGATCGACCTGTGGCTCCTCGTGCCGCTCGGCATGGGCATGAACCGCCTCGCGCCGAAGTCCGGCAAGCTGCCGGAGTCGTGGCGACAGCGCATGAACGCCTTCCTCGGCACGGCCGACTGGTACGACGAGTTCTACAAGGTCGAGACGAAGCCCACGCTGTTCGGCGATCACCAGGTGCAGGTGAAGGCGTCGATGGACGTGATGGCGCGCTACTTCAACAACCGCCTGAAGCAGGTGTTCGCGGGCGTCGCCGAGGAGCCGGGCGTGCTCTGGAACTCGTCGAAGAACCCGCTGTACCTGTTCTGCTTCGCGGTGGGCAACGAGCGTGGCAAGGACATTGCTCTGCGCATCGCGAACCATCTGCTCAAGACGATCATCAAGGAGGTGCGCTGATGGCGCTCGGCTCCGGCATCGAGTGGACCGAGTCCACCTGGAACCCCGTCACGGGGTGCAACAAGATCAGCCCCGGCTGCAAGTACTGCTACGCCGAGCGCATGGCGGAACGCCTGCAGGCGATGGGGCAGCCGAACTACAAGGACGGCTTCAAGCTCACGCTGCAGCCGCAGATGCTGGAGCTGCCGCTCCAGTGGAAGAAGCCGCAGACGATCTTCGTGAACTCGATGAGCGACCTGTTCCACAAGGACGTGCCGCTCGAGTACATCCAGCGCGTCTTCGACGTCATGCGCCGCGCGCACTGGCATCGCTTCCAGGTGCTCACCAAGCGCGCCGACAGGCTCGCCGAGCTGAGCCCCGAGATCGCCTGGCCCGAGAACGTGTGGATGGGCGTGAGCGTCGAGAACGCGAACTACGTCGATCGCATTGACGACCTGCGCACGACGGGCGCGGCGGTGAAGTTCCTCTCGCTCGAGCCGCTCCTCGGTCCGCTGCCGAAGCTGAAGCTCAAGGGCATCGACTGGGTGATCGTCGGCGGCGAGTCGGGCCCGTGCGCGCGCCCGATGGCTCCCGAGTGGGCGACGGACATCCGCGACCAGTGCGCGAAGGCGGGCGTCGCCTTCTTCTTCAAGCAGTGGGGCGGCAAGAACAAGAAGAAGGCCGGCCGCGTCCTCGAGGGCAAGACCTACGACGCGATGCCCGAGACGGCGCCGACGGTTCCCGTCGCGCGCGTGTCGCGGGCTGCCGGACGCTCGCTGGCCGTCGTGGGCTGACGCGGCCAGACGCGCCCTACGCGACCAGCTTCGCCCACGCCGCCCGCTGCGCGGCCCACGTCCCCGGCGTGGGCCACCGCCCGGAGGGTCCGCTCGGCCATCGGCTCGGCGCCGTCCACCGCTTCGAGGGCCAGGACGGCGTCTTGGAGATCGGGCGCCAGGAGCAAGAGGTCGAGGAGCTGGGTGACCCGCGCTCGCGTCAGCCCCAGCTTCCGCGCCACGTCGGCCCGGTCGGCGATGGCGCCCCGGTCGATGGCGGCCTGCAGGTGGTGCGCGAGGGCGAGCTGCTGAGCGACCTTGGCGGGCCTGCGCACTGGCTCGGGCTTGGGGGGCGGCGGCGTCTCGGCGAGGGTGACGGCCCGGTTCTTGTGGCGGAAGAGCGGCTTCTCGATGACGCGGAAGGCGTCGTCCTCGGCGTCCGTGTTCTTCCTCGGGCCCACCTCGCTGCTTTCGCCGGCTCTCATGCGCCTTCCTTCGCGCTCGCGATGGCGTCGAAGTTCACGAGCTCGACGCGGCACACCCCGCTGTCCTCGTCGACTCTCACCTTGGCGACGAGCGCGCGCAGCAGGCGCCCCTGGTTCTCGGGCGTCATGTCGCCCCAGACGTTCCCGAAGTTGCGGAGCGCGCCGACGAACCACTCCCGCTGGCTCTCCACCAGCTCGAGGTCGAGGGCGTCGTCCTCGAGCGCGCGGAGCCTGCGTTCGGCGTCGTCGAGCCGGGCGGCCTCGGCGCGGAGCTTCGTTTCGACGAGCTCGCGTGCGCGGCCCTCTAGCCGCACCACCTCGTCGGTCAGCTTCGCGGTGGCGGCCGAGTCCTCGGCGATCTGCGCCGCCAGCGATCTGCGCACCTCGACGAACGTCGCGCGCTCCTTCGCGACGCGTGCCGACAGCTTGGCCTCGATGCGCGCGGCGAGCGTGCCGTCGGCGGTCGCCTCCGTGAGTCGCGCGACAACGAAGTCTTCGAGGGCGCCCGCAGGGAGCGGCCTCCCCGAGCACCGGTCCGTGCCGAACTTGTCGCGCGTCGAACACCTATAGAATCGGTACGTTTTCCCGCTCTTCTTCGTGGTCGAGGCCGGGCACATCGCCTCGCCGCAACGCCCGCAGCGGAGGAGCCCACGGAGCACGTACTCCGGGTTCGTGCCGGTGACGCGCAGCTCCCGGCCTGCTGCCCCGAGAAGCCGCTGCGCTTCGCGGTAGGTGACGTCGTCGATGAGCCGAGGGTGCTCGCCGTCGTACAGCTCGTCGCCGTACATCATGCGCCCGGCGTAGAGCGGGCTCCGCAGGACGCGCGCGATGCCGTCCTTGCTCCAGAGCGGTCCGCCCTTGCGCCCGTGCTTCGATGCGCGCGGCAGGAGCCCGCGTCGGTTCAGCTCGCGGGCGACGATGGCCATCTGCCGATGGGCGAGGAAGAGCGTGAAGGCCTCGCGCACGACGTGGGCCTCGGCCTCGTTGACGAGGAGCTTCTTGTTCTTCGCCGAGTAGCCGAACGGCACCGGCCCCCCCGTCCACTTCCCCTTGCGGCGCGCGCCGGCGATCTTGTCGCGCGTACGCTCGCTGATCATCTCGCGTTCGAACTCGGCGAAGGACATCAGCATGTTCATCGTCAGCCGCCCCATCGCGTCGGCCGTCGAGAAATTCTGCGTGATGGAGACGAAGGACGCGCCCGCGGTGTTGAGGCGCTCCATCACCTTCACGAAGTCGAGCAGCGAGCGGGAGAGGCGGTCGACCTTGTAGACGACGATGACGTCGACCTTGCCGGCGTCGACGTCGGCCATCAGCCGCTGGAACGCGGGGCGGTCGATGTTCGCGCCCGTGAAGCCGCCGTCGTCGTAGCGCTCGTCGACGAGCGTCCAGCCCTGCTGCCGCTCGATGTACGCCAGGCACGACTCGCGCTGGGCGTCGAGGGAGTTGAACTCCTGCTCGAGTCCCATCGTCGTCGACTTGCGCGTGTAGATCGCGCAGCGCTTCGTCTCCGGCGCCGACGCGCTCGCTCGCTGGCGCTGCTTGCTCATCGCGGCTCCTTCGAAGCGCCGGCGCGAGCTCGCCCTCGTCGGGCTTCGCGGCGTCGTGCTCGACGACGGCGAGCAGGCGCTCGAGGTTCGCGTTGAGCCGCGCCAGCTCTCGCACGAGCGACGGCATCGTCGACTCGTAGAAGCGGTGGCCCATCTGCGTGCGGAAGAACTCGCTCATCCCGCGGACTCCTCGCGCGCCGACGCGCCGCGCTTCTTGAGTCCGAAGAAGAGGAACCCGTTCCAGCGCGTGCCGGCGACCTCCGTCGCGATCGCCGAGAGCGACTTGTACCGCCGACCTTCGTACTCGAAGCCCTCCGCGCAGACCGTGACCTCGTAGGCCTTGCCGTCGAAGACGCGGCGCAGGATCGTCCCCGCGGGCGGAACGCGCGGGTCGCGCGGCTCGGTCGCCTGCACCACCTGCAGCGCCTCCGTCGGCGCGGGCGCGTCGCTCGCGGCGTGGCCCTGGCTCTGACGCATGCGCCAACGCTCCGGCATCTGGTCGCCGAGTTGGTGGATGCGCGCGAGCGCGCCCTGCGAGAGCCCGCCCTCGGCCAGTTCCTGGATGCGCCAGGCGAGGCGCTTCTTCAGGTAGTCCTTGTTCCGCGTGCGCGTCGGCTCGCCGTAGAGCTCGCGCCACTTCTCGGCGAGCTGGCCGACGCTCATCGTCTCGAGTGCCGCGAGCTGGGTGGGGACGTCGTCGAGCTCGCGCATTGCGGCGCGGGCTCTGGCGGTCGCCTTGTTGTTCATCGTGCCTCCGTTGTTCGCGCGCGCACCGTGCTCGCGCGTCGTCGGCATGACGGCTTCTTCCCCGGTAGAAGACAAGGCGAGAGCCGGAGTGTTGGCGGTCATCGCGGAGCGCGGGATTCTGGTCATCGACGCGGTCATCGCGGAGCGCGGAAATCGGGTCATCGGCAGGCGCGCGTACCGAGTCGCGGCAAAGCAATCCGGCCCCGCTCCCGCCCCGGTTGCGGGGCGCGGAGCGAGGCCGGTGGGCAGCGGTGAATCGGGAGGCTCAGCTCTTCTTGGCCTTGCGCAGCGCGCGTGACTCCTCGGCCATGCGCCTGCGGTAGCTGTCACCCTCGATGCTGATGATGCTCGCGTGGTGGATGACGCGGTCAATGAGGGCGATGGCGCACGCGGCGTTGGGGAAGATGGTGGTCCACTCCGAAAAGGGGAGGTTTGTCGTCAGGACAATCGGCTTCTTCTCATACCTGCGCGACACCACCTGGAAGAGGAGGTCGGCGTTCCTGGCGTCGTAGGAGAGGTAGCCAATCTCATCGATGACGAGCAGCCCCGCCTGGGTGCAGTAGTGCTTCAGGCGCCTGTCGAGAGCGCGGGCGGAGTCCTGGCTTCCGAGGTCGAGCAGCAGTTGGGAGGCGGTGGTGAAGAGGACGGAGTGGCCGGCCTGCACGGCGTTGTAGGCGATATTCTGGGCAATCATCGTCTTGCCCAGGCCCTGGGGCGCGACGAGGACGACGTTGGCGGGGCGGGCCATGAAGTCCAGCGCGAGGGCGCTCTCGACGGCCGTCCTGTCAATGTGCTTGGGCCAGCCCCAGTCGAAGTCGGCCATCGTCCTGAGGGTGCCCAGCTTGCTGCGCGACAGCCGCCGCTCCACGCTGCGACGGGCCCTGTCCTTCGTCTCCTCCTCGGCGATGGCCTCCAGCAGCTCCATGGGCCCCCACCTGCGCTTGCTGGCCAGGGCGACGAGGTCCTCGAGAGTGTCGCTGGTGTGGTGCAGGCCCAGGGTAGTGAGGCGCTCTTTCAAGGGGCTCATGGCGTGTGCTCCAAGTCCCGTCCGAGGAGGACGTCGTAGGCGTCGAGGGAGTGCTGGGGGACGCGCTGCTCGCGCACGCGCGGGTCATCCGGCAGCACCTGGGGCAGTGGCGGCGGGGCGCCCTTTTTGCGGCTGCGCTGGTCGAGGAGGTGGGCGACGGAGGCGGGGCCGAGTGCGCCACGAGAGAGTGTCTCGGCGATGGCGGCGTCGGTTTCCGCGGAGCCGTACCTGTCGGCCAGCGCCAGCAGCTTCACGGTGTGGTTGCCGAGGTTGTCGCCGCGGTTTGCGAGGGCCTGGAGGAGTTGCTCGGCGCGGGGGCAGCGGGCGCGCAGCAAGTCCCTGCCGCGCAGCTCGTGGGCGTGGGCCTTGCGCCTGGCCAGGGCGGCCAGGTGGCTCGAGTCCTCGACGAGGGCGCCCTTGTCCCAGCTGCGCACGTGCGAGGCGACTTCCTCGGTGCCGTCGAGGAGGCGCACCGTGGTGGCGGAGGCCACCAGCGTGAGAGGACGGCGTACCAGGGAGTCGGGAATGGAGTAGTCGTTGCCGTCGAAGCGCACGTAGGGCGTCTTGCCGGAGGAGGCGGGGCGCACGACGTCGGTGGGCAGCGGGTGCGCGGGCAGGGGCAGCAGAAGGGGGCGCTCGGCCTCCAGGGCCTGTGCCACCGTGCGGCCCGAGGCGTCGCCGGGCACCCGGCGCTGGTGGGCCACCTCCTCCACCCAGCGCTGAAGCTGGCGGTTGACGTCGTCGAGGCCGTGGAAGGTGCGCGCGGCGAAGAAGGAGTCGCGCAGGTAGCGGATGGTGCGCTCCACCTTGCCCTTCTCGTTGCCGCGGTAGGGGGCGCAGGGCTTGGGCGCGAAGTGGTAGTGGCCCGCGGCCTCCAGCACGCGAGGGTGGAAGTGAATGGCGTCTCCGGCCCTCTCCAGCACGACGGACTTCAGGTTGTCGTAGAGGAGGCTGCGTGGCACGCCGCCCAGCGCTTCAAAGGCCTGGACGTGCCCCTGGAGGAAGCACTCCATGGTTTGGCCCAGGAAGAAGCGCGCGTACATGGCGCGCGAGTGGCCCAGCACCAGGACGAAGCAGGAGAGTGTCCGGGTGGCCCGCCCCACCTGCACCTTGCCGAAGCTGCCCCAGTCCACCTGGGCCTCTTCGCCCGGCAGCGTGGTGCGGCGCAGGAAGGCCTCGGCCTGGCCCCGGGCGC
>JBKGHI010000039.1:0-53718 GCA_046520405.1 Myxococcus sp. 1LA | reverse complement strand
CGAGCGAGGCACCCAAGTGGCCGCCCTCTTCTACTCGCTGATTGAGACGGCGAAGCTGCGCGGCGAAGACCCGGGGGACTACCTGCTGCGCGCAGCTCTCGCCGCCATTGAGAACCCCGGCACCGTCACTTTGCCGAAGAGCCTCGACTGACCGCCGACCGTCCGGCGCGCTCCGGCCCGGTCCGCACGCGCTGGAAGGGGGCACGGCGAGCTCTTACGAACAAGAGGACCGTTCCGAATTCAGCCGCTTGCCGCGGAGTTCCCACTGAGGCGCGTGGGCCAAGCTCTTGGGCCATGGAGACGAGTTCCTCGGGATGCCGTGACGAAAACAGCACCTCGTGCCCGGCCTTCACCCAGAGCCGGCCAACGGTGCCCCCCAACCAACCCGCGCCGATGACGCCGATGCGCATGGCGCGGAACGCCGGCTCCTTCTCGGGCTTCGTGGCGCTCTGCCCACCTTTCTGTCCAGCAGGAGCGCCAATGGCATTCGTTCCAACGATGGCCGCAGCCAGCCCCAACCCAGTGACAAGAAGTTGGCGCCGTTCCAACGACAACTTCGGACAGGTCTTCTCATGACTCATATGTATTCATTCCTGGGGGCGCCAAATTCACGACGTAAGCAAACCAACAACGAACACGTATGACAGCCACTGTCCAATGCACGCCGGAGGCGTGTGAGCAGAGCACTCCCCTGCCTGACCTCGTACTTCCCTGAAGCTCAGCGCTTCAGCTTGTAGCGCAGCCAGAGCATGTCGCCGCTGCGCCGCTCGAACGAGACCAGCTTGAGGTGACGCGTGGGCCCCTTGCCCTCCTTCGCATCGAAGAGCGACGGCGTTCCGATGGACCCATCCGCGATGGGTGCCACCAGGATGCTCAGCTCGTCAATCAGGTCCGCGGCCAGGAAGGAGCCGTTGATCTTGCCGCCCCCCTCCAGGAGCAACCGCTTGATGCTGAATTCCTTCCGGAGCTTCTCCAGCACCTTCTTCAGGTTCAGGTCCGTCTTCCCGCCGAACAGGTACGAAACACCCTTGGACTGAAGAAAGGCCAGGTAGTCGTCGGAGACCTGCTCCGTGAGAATCGTGATGACGTGCTCTTCATCGATGGAGCCCGACTTCCAGGTGAGCTTGCCCGAGGGGTCCAGCGCGATGGCGTAGGACTCCGCGTCGCGCTTCGCGATGAAGTCCGTCCTGGGAATCGGCTCCCCTGCCTTGCGTGCCGGGACCTTCGCCTTGCCCGCGTAGGGCTCCATCGAAATCCGGCCAATCATCCAGGCATCGGCGTCGAACGTCTCCGCCGTCCGCTCGTACTCGCCCATGGCGCGCGCCGAGAGTTTCCAGCTTTTCGTGACGATGCGCCCATCCAGGGAGGGGACCATGTGGCAAATCACGTACGGGCGCTTCGCTGTACTCATCTGTTGTCTCCTCGCACTTCGGGCGCGCTCGCCAGGATGGCGCCTTCTGGGCGCCCCTGGGGCTGCGGGTTGACGGGCTCGACGGTGAGCCGGCCCGTATTGAACGTCAGGTGGCGGCGGCTCGCGAAGGATTCCGCCTCCACCTGCACGGCCGTTACGGCCGGTTCCCGTACTGGGCGTCGGTGACCTTCTCCATCCACTCGACGTTCTTTCCGTCGAGGACCTCCTGGATGGCCATGTGGGTCATCGCCGTCTCGGGCGAAGCACCGTGCCAATGCTTCTGCCCCGCCGGAATCCGAATTACGTCGCCGGGCCGGATCTCCTCCACCGGCGCGCCCCAGAGCTGGACGCGCCCCAGGCCCGCGGTGACGACCAGCGTCTGCCCCAGCGGATGCGCGTGCCAGGCCGTGCGGGCGCCGGGCTCGAACGTCACATAGGCGCCAGAGACGCGCCCCGGTGCGTTCGGCTGGAACAGCGGGTCCACTCGCACGGAGCCCGTGAAGTTCGCCGCGGGCCCCTTGGTGGAGGGCTGCGAGCCGTTCCGCTGGATCTCAAGCCGCCGCGGACCGTCGCCCGGCGTGGCCGCGAAGGCGCTCGACACCGCTGGGCACCATCCTTGGCTGAAATGGGAGACCACCAACACGAGGACAGGCAGAGACACTGCGGCTGCAATGGGCAGCTTCATTTTCAGCTCCAGGTTTTGGGGATTGACTGCATCGAGCGCTCGCGGCGTCCGCTCCAGCTCAGGCGCTCGCCATGTCGATGACGAAGCGATAGCGCGCCTCCTTGTTGACGACCTTCGTCCAGGCGTCGTCCACCTTCGCCATCTGAATCCTGGTGATTTCAGGCCGGATGTTGTGGAGGGCGCAGAAGTCGATGCACTCCTGCGTCTCCCGGATGCCGCCAATTTGCGAACTCGCGAACGAGTTGCGCGAGCGCAGCAGCGAGAAGGGATTCAGTTGGTTGGGCTCCGTGACTTTCCCCACTCCGACCATGCAGAGCGTGGCATCCATCTTCAGCAGTGACACGAGACGGTCGAGGTCGTGCTGATACGGCGCGGTGTCGATGATGAAGTCGAGGGACCGCCGGTGCTTCGACAGGTCCGCTCCTGGCTCGTTCACGATGACCGTCCTGGCACCGAAGCGCCTCGCGTCGTCCACCTTGTTCCGGGAGGTCGTGAGCACCGTCACCTCGGCGCCCATGGCGACGGCAATCTTGGTCGCCATGTGCCCCAGGCCTCCCAGCCCGACGACGCCGACCTTCCTTCCCGGCCCGATGCTCCACCGGCGTAGCGGCGAGTAGACAGTGATGCCCGCGCACAGCATCGGGCCCGCGTCCGCGAGGTCGATGCCGTCCGGGATGCGGATGAGGAAGTCCTCATCCACGACGTTGAACGTCGCATAGCCCCCTTGCGTCATCGAACCGTCCCGGTCCTTCGAGCCATAGGTGAGGACGTTGCCGTTCTCGCAGTACTGCTCCATCCCGCTCTCACACGGGCCGCAGTGGCGGCAGGAGTTCACCATGCAGCCCACGCCGACCCTGGAGCCCACCTTGAACTTGCTGACGCTCGAGCCGACCGCGACCACGACGCCCGCCAGTTCGTGACCGGTGATGAGCGGGAAGGTCTCCTTCCTCCAGTGCTCACGGCCGTGGTGGATGTCGGAGTGGCAGATGCCGCAGTAGTGGAGCTTGATGGCGACGTCCTTGGGTCCCAGGGCTCGCCGCTGGAACTTCATCAGCTTGTGCGGCCCGGTCGCGGAGTACACGGCCATGCCCTCGGCGGGATACGGCCCCTGACCATGGCCCTTCGCCTTCTCCGCCCTGGGCGCCGCCTCCGCGGGCGACGCCTTCAACAGCCCAGCGGCCCCCACCCCCGCTGCCGCCAGGGCCGTGCTCATCATGAACCCACGCCGGCTTGGCTGCGTGGGCGTGGGCACATCCTGCGTGTCTTCTGATTGTGGGTTCATCTGCTGGCTCTTCACGGATGCTCCTGAGTCACGTCAAAAGGCGAAATGGGTGCTTCAGTTGGAGGCGTCCGCCGCCGAGCGGTACTCCTGCTCACTGACCTGCTCCATCCAGTCCACGCTCTTTCCTTCGAGCGTCTCCACGAGTGCGATGTGCGTCATGGCCGTCCCGGGCATCGCGCCGTGCCAGTGCTTCTCACCTGGCGGGCACCAGACGACGTCGCCGGGACGAATCTGCCGGACGGGCCCGCCCCAGCTCTGGACCAGGCCACAGCCCGCCGTCACGATGAGCGTCTGCCCGAGTGGATGCGTGTGCCATGCGGTCCGCGCGCACGGCTCGAACGTGACGCTCGCTCCGAACCCACGTGCAGGCGCAGGCGCCTGGAACAAGGGGTCGATGCGCACGCTCCCCGTGAAGCTTTCTGCCGGGCCCTTCGCCGATGGCTGCGTCCCATTCCGTTTGATTTCCATGTGCGTACTCCTCTCCATCGAACATTGAGTTCGAACCGGCTCAGCGCCCCGTCACCTTCTCCAGCGCCTCGGGGTAGCGCGCCCCCTGCACGGTGATTTTCGAAGCGGCGTCGTTGATTTCGCGGAGGTCCTCCGCCGTCAGCTCGATGTTGGCCGCGCCCAGGTTCTCCTCCAGCCGGCTCAGCTTCGTGGTGCCTGGGATGGGAACCATCCAGGGCTTCTGTGCGAGCAACCACGCCAGGGCCACCTGCGCGGGCGTGGCCTTCTTCTTCGCGGCGACCTGGCTCAGCAGCTCGACCAGCGACTGGTTCGCCTTCCGGGCCTCCGGCGTGAAGCGCGGGACGATGTTGCGGAAGTCGCTGCTGGCGAAGGAGGTCTTGTCGTCAATCTTCCCCGTCAGGAAGCCCTTGCCCAGCGGGCTGAAGGGAACGAAGCCGATGCCGAGCTCTTCCAGCGTCGATAGCATCTCCTCCTCCGGCTTCCGCCACCACAGCGAGTACTCACTCTGCAGCGCCGTCACCGGTTGCACCGCGTGCGCGCGACGCACGGTCTGCACGCCGGCTTCGGAAAGCCCGAAGTGCTTCACCTTGCCTTCTCGAATCAGGTCCTTCACCGCGCCCGCGACGTCCTCGATGGGCACGTTCGGGTCCACACGGTGCTGGTAGAAGAGGTCGATGGCGTCGACCTTGAGCCGCTTGAGCGAGGCCTCCGCGACCTCCTTGATGTGCTCGGGCCGGCTGTCGAAGCCGCTCCAACGCGCCTCGCCCGGCGTCGTGGGCGTGAAGCCGAACTTCGTGGCGATGACCACCTTCCCCTTGAACGGGGCCAGGGCCTCGCCCACCAGCTCTTCGTTCGTCAGGGGGCCATACACCTCCGCGGTGTCGAAGAAGGTGACGCCCCGCTCCACCGCCGCGCGGATGAGCTGGATCATCTCCTGCCGGTCCGCGGGCGGGCCGTAGCCGAAGCTCATTCCCATGCAGCCAAGGCCAATGGCCGAGACTTCGAGATTGCTCTTTCCAAGCTTGCGCATCTTCATGTCGGGTCCTTTCAGAGTTCTTGCTTCGCGGCCTCCGGGGCCGCGTTCCCCATGGGCAGCGCGGACTGCACTGCGCCCGGGGAGATGAATGACGGTCGTGCGCGCTTCGTGACATCCACAGCCCGGGCACCCGCCTGTCCGCCTTCCCGCTCGATGTCCGCCACCACGCTGGCGAGCCGGTCCGTTCGGCGCGCACGGAGGGAAGCGAGGTGGCGAGCGGTCTCCTCGCCCAGCCCGCTGCTGGCCCCTGTAACGACAACGACCTTTCCTTGAATGTTCGACATCTGCCTGCTCCTGGATTCGGGACGACGTGCCCCGCGTCTACGAAGAGAGGTACGCACCGCCTCGGCCCGTGACTACATCCGCTGCGGCGATGGGCTTTGAAGGTGCACTACACAGTCGGGCCCGGGCCTCCCGCCGGATGTGAGCAATCAAGGTGACGGCGCGGCGGGATGCTCGTGCGACTCGGGCAGCTCATCCTCTTCGTCATCCCGCGTGCGCTTGGATTCGCCGCGCAGCTTCTGCATCAACATGTAGAGGCTGGGGATGAAGATGAGGTTGACCACGGTGGACACCAACATGCCGCCGAAGACCGCCGTGCCCAGGCTGTTGCGTGCCGCCGCTCCAGCGCCCGTGGCCAGCATCAGCGGCACCACGCCCAGCAGGAACGCGATGGACGTCATGAGGATGGGGCGCAGGCGCACCTCGGAGGCTTCAATCGCGGCCTCCAACGCGCTGCGCCCCTGCTCGCGTAGTTGCTCCGCGAACTCCACGATGAGGATGGCGTTCTTGCTCGCCAGGCCCACCAGCATCACGAGCCCCACCTGGCAGAAGACGTCGTTGGGCAGCCCGCGCAACACCTGAAGGCCCAGTGCGCCCAGCATCGCCAGGGGCACCGAGAGGATGACCACCAGCGGCAGCGTGAAGCTCTCGTACTGGGCGGAGAGCACCAGGAAGACGAAGAGCAGGCCCAGCCCGAAGATGACCACTGTCTGCCCGCCACTCTCCTGCTGCTCCAGGGAGAGGCCGGACCACTCCGTGCTCGTGCCCGGCGGCAGCACCTGACTGGCCAGCTCCTCCATGGCGGCCATGGCCTGTCCGGAGGAGACGCCGGGCGCCGCCTGGCCGTTGAGCTCCGCCGAGCGGAAGAGGTTGTAGCGCCGGATGACCTGGGCGGACGTGGTCGGCGTCACCTTCACCAGCGACTCGATCGGAATCATGTCCCCGCTCTCGTTGCGCACGTAGAAGGCAGCGATGTCCTGTGGCGTGTCTCGGAACTGCTGCTCGGCCTGGAGATAGACGCGGTAGGTGCGGCTCGCGTAGTTGAAGTCGTTGACGTACTGACTGCCCATGTAGAGCTGGAGGGTGCTGTAGAGCTGCTCGACGGGGATGCCCAGTGCGTTGGCCTGCTGCCGGTCCACCTCCACGTCCAGCAGGGGCGTGTCCGCCGCGAAGGACGTGAAGACACCTCGCAGGCGGCTGTCCTCACTGCTCCTGCCCACCAGCTCGTGCGCGGCGGTGGCGAACTCGGACAGCTCGCGTCCACCGGACGTCTCCTCGACGATGAACTGGAAGCCGCCCACCGTGCCCACGCCTCGAATCGCCGGTGGGAGGAAGGGCATCACTCGCGCGCCGCCAATGCCCGCCAGCGGGCCTCGCAGCCGCTCCACGATGGCGGCGACCGAATGCTCCTCTCCCTTGCGTTCGTCCCAGGGCAGGAGGTTGACGTACGCCTGGGCCAGATTGGAGCCGTTGTTGCCCAGCGACGTGCCACCGATGACGAACATGCCCCGGAACTCGGGCTGCGCGCGGAGGATGACCTCCAGCTCCTCGAGCACCTTCTCCGTCCGGGCGAGCGACATGCCCTCGGGCCCCTGCACCGAGACGATGAAGTACCCCTGGTCCTCGTCCGGGATGAAGCCCGTGGGCACCACGCGGAACAACGCCACCGTGGCGCCCAGGAAGGCGATGAAGACGATCAGCACCGCGACCGGGTGCCTCAGCAAGCGGCGGAGCAGCCTTCCGTAGATGCGCTTCGTCCCGTCGAGGACCTCGTCCACCTTGCGGAAGAAAATCCACTTCGGCCCGGTGTGATGTTTGAGCAGCAGCGCGGAGAGGGCGGGTGTCAGGGTGAGCGCGCACACCGTGGACAGGCCCACCGATGCGGCGATGGTGAGCGCGAACTGCCGGTAGATGGCGCCCGTCGTGCCGGGGAACAGGGCCACTGGGACGAACACCGCCACCAACACGATGGAGATGGCCACCACCGCGCCGGACACCTCCTTCATGCCTTCCCGCGCGGCGGCACGGGCACTGAGGCCCCGCTCCACCATCAGGCGCTCGATGTTCTCGATGACGACGATGGCGTCGTCCACCACCAGGCCCGTGGCCAGGGTGAGGCCAAAGAGCGTCAGCGTGTTGATGGAGAAGCCGAACAGCTTCACGAAGGCGAAGGTGCCCACCAGCGACACGGGCAGCGTCAGCGCGGTGATGAGCACGCTCCTCCAGCCGTGCAGGAAGAGGAAGATGACCAGGATGACCAGGACGATGGCCTCCATCAGCGTCTGGAGCACCTCGTCGATGGAGGCGCGCACCGCCAGCGTGGTGTCGGTGGCGTGCCGGTATTCGAGCCCCGGCGGGAACTGCTGACTCAGGCGCTCCATCTCCTGGACGACGACGTCGCGGACCTCCAGCGCGTTGGCGGTGGGGAGCTGGAAGATGCCCAACCCCAGCCCGGGCCGCCCGTTGAAGCGCAAGAGCATGCCGTAGTTCTCCGCGCCCATCTCCGCGCGGCCCACGTCCCTCAGGCGCACCAGCCGGCCACCGGAGTTGCGCTGCACGACGATTTCCTCGAACTCCGAGGGCTCCACCAGGCGGCCCCGGGCGCGCACCGCCAACTGATAGTCCTGGTCGCTCCGGCTGGGAGGCTGCCCCACCTGCCCGGCGGCCACTTGCAGGTTCTGCTCCCGGAGGGCCCGCGCCACGTCCTGGGGCGTGAGCTTGTGCCGCGCGAGCGCCGTGGGGTTCAGCCACAGGCGCATGCTGAACCGCCGCTCTCCAAAGAGGCGCACGTCGCCCACGCCTCGTACGCGCTTGAGGGCATCCTTGATGTTGACGTCCGCGTAGTTGCTGATGAACCCCGCGTCGTAGCGGTCATCCGGGCTGTAGAGCCCGAAGGACATCAGCAACTGATTGGAGGCCTTGCTGACAACGACGCCCGTCTGGTTCACCTCCGAAGGCAGGCGCGCCGCGGCCCGGCTGACCCGGTTCTGCACGTCGACCGCCGCCACCTCGATGTCGCGGGTGGCCTCGAAGGTGATGGTGATGGAGCTGGTGCCGTCGTTGCTCGACGTGGAGGTGATGTAGCGCATGCCCTCCACGCCGTTGAGCTCCTGCTCCAGCGGGATGGTGACGGCCGTCTCCACGACCTCCGCGCTGGCGCCCACGTAGGTGGACGTCACCGTCACCTGCGGTGGCGCCAGGTCCGGGTACTGAGAGATGGGCAAGGTGGGGATGGCGATGGCCCCCACCAACGTGAGCAGGATGGACAGGACGGCCGCGAACACAGGCCGGCGGATGAAGAAGTGGACCATGATGTGCCTAGAGGCGTCCTCCCGTGAGCCCTGCGTCGGGCTCGGTCCGGGCCTCGGATGCGCGGGCCTTCACCGTCACCGGCGCGCCATCCCGCAGGGATTGCAGTGATGAGACGGCGACCCGGTCACCCGGCCGCAGTCCCGACTTCACGACGTAGGCGCCCTCCCCCAGCGTCCCCAGGGTAACGGGACGGCGCTCCACGAGCGTCTGTCCATCCTTCTCCCCGAGGACCAGGACGAAGGGCTGACCGCTCTGTCTCACCACCGCCACGGCCGGCAGTTGCAACGCCTGCCGCGTGGCGAAGACGAGACGCGCGCGCACCAACTCACTGGGGCGCAAGCCCACCGTGTTCTGGAAGGTGGACATCACCTCGACGAGCTGGGTGCTCGGGTCCGCCTGGGGGGCCACGTAGAAGATGGGACGGGTGATGAGCACCCGGCCCTGCGCGTCGAGCACCTCCAGCGGCGTGTCGGGCGCGAGCGCCCGGGCCTGCTCGCCAGGCACCGCCACGCTCACCTCCAGCACGTCCGCCTGGGCGACGCTGGTGAGGGCCGTGGTGGCGGACACCATGTCCCCCACCCTCACCCGCACCTCACCGACCGTGCCAGCAAAGGGCGCCCGCACCACGTTGAAGCCCAGCAGCACGTCTCGCTGGGCCACTTGCGCGGTGGCGGAGCGGCTGACGGCCTCGGCTGCGTCCACCGTCGCCACCGCGCGCTCCAGCTCCTGCGCGCTGGCCAGCCCTTCCTTGAAGAGGGACTCCGTCCGGGCTCGGGTGCGGCGGGCCAGGTCGAGGTTCACCTGCGCCGAGTGCTGCTCCGCCTGGGCGCTTTCCAACGCGGCGGTCCGCTCGCGCGCATCCACGTCCACCAGCGGCTGGCCCGCACCCACCTGCTGGCCCGGACGGACATGAATCCTTCGGACGTAACCGGCCACCTGCGGCATCACCGTGACGCTCTGCCGCGACAGCAGCGCGCCCAGATACTCCCCCGTGGTGCGGAACTCGGAGGACCGCACGGAGACCGCCTCCACCTCTTGCGGCGTCGGCGGCGGAGCCTCCTTCGACCGGTCAGAACAGCCCGCCCACAGGGCGAACGCGCCGAGTGCCAGCACACGCGCCAGCCGGGGGCTGTCCCCGTTCATCCATCGCATCGCACCTCCATCAGGAATGGGCCCAGGCGCGCCTGGACGGGCTCGAATTCGCGGCGGTGACGCCACGTCCATCGGAGCGGAGAGCAGCTCCAGCAGGTACGAAACGACACGGGGATGCGGTGTGACACCGAGCGCGACCAGGGCCGTGGTGCGCTCGGTGGCCCGGGTGACCACGCGTGTCAGGCCTTCAGACTCGCCATGTCGATGACGAAGCGGTAGCGGACATCGCTCTTGAGCACCCGTTCGTAGGCTTCGTTGATCTTCTGGATGGGGATGATTTCGACATCCGAGACGATGCCGTGCTGGGCGCAGTGGTCGAGCATCTCCTGCGTCTCCGCGATGCCTCCAATGACGGAGCCCAGCAGCCGCTTGCCCCCAAGGATGAGAGAGAAGGCGTGGAGCGGCATGGGCGTCGCCGGAGCCCCGACGAGGGCCATCGTCCCTCGCGAGCGCAGCAGTCCCAGGTAGGTGTTGTAGTCGTGCGGCGCGGAGACGGTGTCGATGATGAGGTCCAACTGGCCCGCGAGCTGCTTGAGGGCGGCCTCGTCCTTCGTCACCACGAAGCCGGTGGCGCCCAGCCGGCGAGCGTCCTCCTCCTTGCTGGCGGAGGTGCTGAGGACCGTCACCTTGGCGCCCATGGAGACGGCCAGCTTCACCGCCATGTGGCCCAGGCCGCCCAGCCCCACCACGCCCACGTGGTCGCCCGGCTTGCAGCCGCACTGGCGCAGGGGCGAGTACGTGGTGATGCCCGCGCACAGCAGCGGCGCCGCGGCCGCGGGGTCGAGCCCGGCGGGGACGCGCAGGGCGTAACGCGCGTCCACCACCAACTGGCTGGAGTAGCCACCGTAGGTGAGCGTCTTCCGGTCCATCTCGGTGCCGTTGTAGGTGGGCGCGTTCCCCTTCTCGCAGAACTGCTCGACGTGCTCCTTGCAGGGGTTGCAGGCGCGGCACGAGTCGACCATGCAGCCGACGCCCGCGAGGTCGCCCACCTTGAACCCGGTGACTTCGCCGCCGAGCCGCGCGACGCGTCCCACGATTTCGTGTCCGGGGACCATGGGGAAGATGCCACCGGACCACTCGTCGCGGGCCTGGTGGATGTCGGAGTGGCACACGCCACAGAACAGGACGTCGAGGACGACGTCGTGGGGACCGGGCTCACGCCGGTCGATGGTCATGGCTTCGAGCGGCTGCCCCGCGGCGGGGGCGCCCCATGCTTGAACCTTGGGCATCTGGATACTCCTGGGAGAAGGGAGGGGTTCTCCGGTGAGGTCCAGAGGAATACGGGCCACGTCCCCAGGGCACTAGGCGCCAGCGGCGATATGGGCTTTGAAGCTGGACTGAATAATCGGCCACCGCGCCGACCTGTTAGGGACTCACGCGATGAAGACGGCGCTCCTCCCCCAACTGCAGACCTTCCTCGTGGTGGCGCGCTTGCGCAGCTTCAGCGCGGCGGCCCGCGAGCTGGGGCTCTCCGCCTCCGCGGTCAGCCAGTCTGTACGCCAACTCGAGGCGCAACTCCACGTGGTGTTGCTGACCCGGACCACGCGCAGCGTGTCCCTGACCGAAGTGGGCAGGCGGCTCGTCGAGAAGGCGGGGCCCGCCCTGGGCCAGACGTTCGCGGCCCTCACCGAGGTCTCCGCGAAGCCGGGTGAGCCCGTCGGCCGGCTCCGGCTGTCGGTGCCCCGGTCCGCGGTGCCCTTCGTCATCACGCCCGTGCTGCCGACCTTTCGCGCTCGTCACCCACGCGTGGAGGTGGAGGTCGTCGTCGAGGACCGCTTCGTGGACGTCGTGGCCGAGGGCTACGACGCCGGAGTCCGGCTGAGCGAAGCCATTGAACGCGACATGGTCCAGATGCGGCTCACCGACGCCTTCCGCTTCCTGGTGGTGGGCAGCCCCGAGTACCTCGAAAGGATGGGCACGCCTCAACGCCCCGAGGACTTGCTGAGCCACGAGTGCATCACCTTCCGTTCTCAGAGCTCTGGGACGCTCTACGCCTGGGAACTGGAGCGAGGCCGGAGGAACTGGCGCGTCCCCGTGCGCGGCGGAATCGTCACCAATGACAACACGGTGAGCGTGCTCCTTGCGGAGCAGAACCAGGGACTCGCCTATACCCTTGAGCCAGCGGTGGCCGAACAAATCCGGACCGGCCGGCTGAAGTGCGTGCTCGAAGCGTACGCGCCCACGGTGCCCGGCTTCTTCCTCTACTACCCCAGCCGGGCGCAGCGCTCTGAACCGCTGCGCCTCTTCGTCGAGGCGGCGAAGGAGCTGGCCATTCGCACCCTCGACTAGCGGCACGACAGCCCCTACGCAAGGGGGTGTCGTCTACCTCTCAAGAGGTACGGACAAACAGCGGACAGGGACCTATTCAGGACCTGAACGTCTATGGTGTCCATCGGTGCATTCGTTGGCCGGGGGGATGAATGGTCGCGTCAATTTGCCTCAGTTCGAGTGAGCTCCTTCTCGCGCACGATGTCGCTTTCGCACTCCACGAGTCGAAGCACCTGCCGGACATGCTGAGCCATGCGCGGGACCCGCTGGCACGCCTCATCCCTGCTGACTACAGGGCGATGTGCATCGTCACGCCAGGGCGGCCGGTGGAATTCCAGTGGCTTGAAGAGGCTGGAGCGCCCAACGAACTGCTGGCTCAGTACGAATCGCTGGAGCCCAATGACTTCGTCCTCCAGTCGGTGGTGCGCAGGCCTGACACAGTCCTTCGGGACTCGGAGATGATCACCCGGAGGGAGCTGGAGCGCAGCCGCCTCTATCAACAAAGCCGTGAGATTGGCGTGAACCTGGAGCAGGTCATGGCGGTGCTGCTGGACATCCAGTCTGGTGTGTTCTGCGGGATTACCGCGTACCGGGACCATCCCACTCCCTTTTCCGACAAGGAACAGGAAGCCATGCAGCTCCTTTCGCGCCATTTCAAAGTCGCGATTCGGAATTCCCGCATCCTTGACAGTGCCTTGAATGGATTCCGCCTCTTGGAAGTCTTGGGGCAACGCCAGGGCTTCGAGTTCATCATCCTGGATACCGATGCTTTCGAGATGCATCGCTCGCGCCGAGCAGGCGAAATCCTCAAGGAGTGGTTCGCGCATGCTCCACAGACTCGCGCTGGGCTCCCACTCTCCTTCGTGGACCGATTGAAAGCGTTGATTCGGATGGACATCCTCAAGCGACCAGACAACGACACGCTGGAAGTGTATCAAAACGACCAGTCGCTGCACGTCACGTTCATCGAACTGCCGCCGCACCAAGGCCCACGCCACTGGGGGCTCTTCTTGAACGAGTTCCCCAAGTCCATTTCGCTTCCCATCCAGTTGGCCCGTCAATTGACGGAGCGGCAGGCTGAAGTCGCCGAGGCCATGGCCAACAACAAGACCACAGACCAGATTGCCGAAGCGCTCAGGATGAAGTCGAACACGGCCAAAGTACACGTGCGGGCCATCTACGACAGATTGAAGTGTGAATCCCGCGCCGACTTCATGCACCAGATCGCACAATTCCTGAAGCCGGTCTGAGGCAAGCCGCACGAGACCGTGGGCCTGTCCGCATCGACCTGCATTCGGCCTCACCTTGGGAATCGCGACCTGCCCGTTCACGGCCATCCTCCTTCTTCGACATCCCTGCTGATGAGAAAGGATGGCCGGGTCAAGGGGATGTGTCTCTACCTCGCGAGAGGTACGTGCTCTCCTCGGGGAGCAGCGCCGCGAACCGCGCCAGGGTGCTGATGGGAATGTCCTCCAGCGCGGCGATGAGCGGCAACGTGAACCGGCCAAAGCTCGCGTCGTAGAGCGGCTCGGAGATGAACCGCGCCCCCATTCGCCTCGCGACAAGCGTGGGTGAGCGAGGCAACCGTACGGTGTGCCACCGCCCTTCCAGGGCCCGTTCCCGCTCCTCCGGCGTGTAGAAGGGCGCGCTGGCCACGGTGGGCCGCACGGCGCCCGCCGGGGTCCTCACTTTCCAATGCGGGCTCAGCCAGCCATGGTGGGCAAAGGCCTGCTGGATGAGGCGCGCATCCACCTCTGAGTCCGTCTCCAGGTTCGCCGTCGCCAGCCAGTGGGTGACTCCTCGCCGCCGGCTCTCCGCGTAGAAGGCCGCCTGGAGCAGCACCACCGCATCGGAGTGCCGCCACTGCCGGCGCACGCAGAAGCGCGCTGCCTCCGCCACCACCTGCCCCGGCCCGGCCAGTCCCGTCAGGTCCAGCCGCTGCTCCATCTCGACGCCCAGCACGCCTCCCGTCGCGGAGGCCACCTCGGAATTCGGCAGCAGGATCCGCACGGTCGCCACCGGCTCACGCTCCACATAGACGACCAGGTGGACGGTGCTCGGCAACGTGTCGAAGGCATTGACCTCCCGCCGCGTCGGAACACCCCGCCCTTCCATCAACCGCAGCTCACCTCCAAAGACAGCCCAGCGGACGCGAAGCGCGTCATCCAGCTCTTGCTGGGTCGTGACAACACGGCAGGTCATGGACGGCATGGCGCCCCCTCCGGCGTGGAGCAGGCCCGGCATCACACCGGCCTGCTCCCTCCATTCGCCGCCCATGCCTCAAGTGCGACAGGGCCCCACGCCTTCCCGAGCCTCAGTCCCGCAGCGGCCCCTTCGTCGACGCGTTCCGATTCAGGCTCTGGGGCAACAGCCGCTTCTTCGCGCGCTGCTCCTTCAAGACCTTGTCCAGCGCCTCACGGATGTCTTCCGGCAACGGCTGAGCCGCCACCGCGCTGCACCGGTTCCGGGTCTCCAGCGGGTCCTCCGTGAGGTCGTAGCACTCGTACTCACGGGGGATGAACCGCGCCGTGGCGACCTCGTCCGTGTTCCCCGGCGCGCCCGCGAAGAAGCGTGGGTTGTCCGAGTAGCAACTGTACTTCCACAGCGTGTCCCCTGTGAGCGAGGGGAGCTTCGTCACCACCGTCTCGATGTGTTTGGGCTGGATGACGCCCGCGAACTCCTGGCCGGTGAGGTTGTTCGTCATCTGAAGCCCCGACTCGACGTTGTCGTCGGTCATGAAATAGATGGGCTCGTGCCGCTCGGGCTCACGGTTCAACACCAGCCCGGAGAGGTCCCTGCCCACCAGCGGCTGCGCCTCTGAGTGGTCCCTCGCCAGCTCGCGCCGCGCGGCCTCCGCGTCGATTCCGGCGAGCCCCAGCAACGTCGGCACCAGGTCCACATGCGACGTCACCAACTCCGTCCTCCGGGACTCCGGAAACAGCCCCGGGTTGGAGATGACGAACGGCACGTGCAGCGTCTCCTGATAGGCGTTGTACCACTTCTGCATCATGCCACCGTGCGCACCGAGCATCTCCCCATGGTCGGACGTGAGAACAACGATGGTGTTCTCGAAGAAGGAGGTCCGCTTGAGGTGCGCGTAGACGCGCTCGATGTGTTTACTCACCTCCGCCATGAGGAAGTAATAGAGCTGCCGGTACGACGCGGTATCACGCTGCGGCAGGTACATGCGCGGGTACGTGTAGACATAGTCCTTCTGACAGCGCGGCTTGCTTTCGAGCGACTCACCGGCCGTTGGCGCGGGCGCCACGTCTGGCAGCTTCCCCGCCGCCTGGAGGTTGCTGAACTCCGTGAACCAGGGCAGGCCCGAGAAGACGATGTCGTGCGGATTGACGAAGGAGCTCACGAGGAGCCACGGAGCCGTCTCTCCCGCCGCGGCCTGCCGGTCCAAGTCACTCAGCAGGCGGCAGACCTGGTCGGCGAAGCCCGGGTCGCGGATTGACGCGTCGTTCGCTTGCGACGAGCCGTGAGGCTCCGGTCCAATCCAACCGGAGAAGCCGAACTTCTCCAGCCGTCCCGCCTGCTCGTACAGGGCGATGCGCTCGGGATAGGCCTCGCCGCTCACGTCATTGCTCATCAGGGCCGTCTGCGTCCCCGGCACCAGGATGTCCTCGTCGGAGATGTGCCACTTGCCCCGGTAGTGCGTCTGATAGCCGCCCTTCCGGAAGTACTCCCCCAACGTGGGCACGGTGTTCGGCGCCAGCCAGTACATGTCCGGGTCGAACGACGACTTGCCAATGCCGGGCGTCTGGCTCACGCCGTGGAGCGACGGATACTGCCCCGTGTAGAGCGTGGTGCGGCTGGGCGCGCAGGCCGTTGAGGCCGAGTGGTGCCGGAGGAACTCAATTCCATGCTTGCGCAGCTCCTGGCCGACCCGGTCATTCTCGATACGAAACCGCCGGGCCTCCTCGTTCTCGTAGGGCGGCGGAAATCGCTCTTCGTCCGTAGTGATGATGAGGAAGTTGGGGCGCCTGCCAGCAACCGTCATGTCACGACCTCCTGAGGGAAACGGAAACTCTAACCCAGGAGGCCGTGACGCATGATGACACCGCGCTTTATTATTGCAGCGCGTCCATCAACGCCGCCTGGAGCGTCCTCCGGTTCTCCGGGAAGCCCTGGTTGGGATACGGCCGGACACTCCGCAGGAACTGCTCAAACTGCTGATACATCGGGTCGGAGCGCGCGGGCTCCTGCTGATAGAAGGCCTGGGTGGCCTGCAACAGATAGCGCGGCGTGGTGCCCTGCGGCGCATCTCCGCTGAAGGCGATGAGGCTGCGCACCGCCGGGCGCTTCATGAAGTCGGTGAAGGCCCGGGCGTCCTCGGCACACGTTCCCGTGCACTGCGCGTTGACCACCAGCGCATCCACGAAGACGGCCGGCGCGGAGCCCGTGCCCAGGGGAACCGAGATGACCTCCGGCAGCGCCATGCCCGGGTTCGCCTTCCGGACGAAGAACAGCCGCTCCGTGTAGCCCATGAAGCCGTTGGCCTGCCCCGTGGCGAAGGCCTCCTCCGCCAGGGCGTTGTCCGCGTACGTCCCATCGAGACACGGGTTGACGCCCGCCTCCAGCTCGCAGCTCTTCACCACGTCCTCGAACGAGTCCAGCGTCGGCGCATCCAACGGCAGCGCCAGGGCCTGGGACAGCGCTCCCGTGGGGTTCGTGTCCGCCCACGCGTCCAGGTAGGACGAAGGCAACGTCCAGCTTCCGCTGTAGTTCGTCGCCAGCGGGCGCACACCGGGCGCCGCCTCGGAGAGAATCTGGACCAGGGACGCGCCATCCGTGGCCGACGACAGGTCGGGGCTGCGCGAGTAGATGACGTAGCTGCACAGGTACGTCGGCACGCCGTAGCTCTGCCCTGAGATGGAGACGGCCTGCTCCGCCGCCGGATGCGCCACGCCCGCCTCCAGGGGCACGGGCTGCACCCAGCCCTTCGACACGAGGTCTCCCATGATCAGCGTGTCGATCTCCACCACCTGCGCGGCCCCCGGGCCCTGCCCGAGGAGCTGATTCAGGGTTCCCCCTTCATCCAGGTCATAGAGGTCCAGGTTCGCGTCGAACACGATGTCCACGTCAATGTCCGAGTGGTCGCGCTCGAAGTCCGCCTCCAGCCGTTGCTTGAGACTGGCGAAGCCGTCCCCCGCGGCATCTGGAATGTAGGGGAAGAGGACGACCTTCAAGGGCCGAGGGTCCTCGGGTTCCGAGCAGGCGCCCAGGGACAGGGCGAGGGCGCAGGGCAAGACTCTCCATTGCATGGCGTGGCTCCGGCGAAACAGGGGCGAGGAATCGCCACTGAGCCTACCACTGCCTCCGGCAAGGATTGCGTCCGCTCCAGGACACAGCAGACCTCACATGGCCTGCCGGTCCACCTGCGTTTGTCATTGACTCACGCGGTTCCCTTCACCGCCCGCCAGGCGCGGCCAGGAAGCCGCGTTGCACCAGGGAGGAGAGGTACGTCGTAATCAACGTGCCATCCACGGACGGACACGCCGTCCCTGTGCTTCCCAGCGCCTTCAGCGTGTGCCCGCTGTCGCAGACCACCATGCGGGGCCCGCCGACGCCCCGGTCCTCGGGCGGCACCTGCTGGAGGAACAGGAGCAGGTCCCCCAGCTCCCGGTCGGACGGCGCCGCGAGGCCGAGTTCCGTGAGCCATTCGTCATAGGGGAGGACACGCAGGCCGTAGCCAAAGGCTCGCATGTGGCGCCACATCTCGTCCGCTCGCACGAACTGCGGGTTGACCAGGTGGAACGTCTGGCCAATGGACTCGGGACGCAGGGACAGGTCCACGATGGCGCTGCTCACGTAGTCCACGGGCGTGACGTCCAGCAGGGCATCCACGCTGGGCGCGCTCCCCAACTGGACGCACCCCTTGAGCGTCCTGCACACCAGGTCGTCCGTGTTCCACGCCCCCGTGCGGCTGTGGCCCGTCACCCTGCCCGGCCGGTGAATCGTCACCGGGAGCCCTCGCTGTGAGGCCTCGCGCACCAGCTTCTCCGCCACCCACTTGCTCTGGGCGTAGCCGCCCACCAGGCTGGACGCCGCCTCCAGCGGCTCATCCTCACGGAATGGCGCCTGACGGCCCACGGGCAACACAGACACCGTGGAGACGTAGTGCAGCGGCTTGATTCGCGTTCGCGTGCACAGGCGGAGAATCTCCCGCGTGCCCAGCACATTCGCCGCGCGCAGCGACTCGTAGGGGTAGATGAAATTGACCAGCGCGCCGTTGTGATAGACGGCGTCCACCTCCTCTGACAGCCGCTGAAACTCCGCTTCAGACAGACCCAGCAACGGCTGGCCGATGTCCCCCCGGACCGGGACGATTCGCGACGCCAGGTCGTCACGCCACAGCGCGTAGCTCTCCAGGTTCTTGCGAACCCGCTGCATCCCGTCCTGTTCCGACTTCGAGCGCACCAGGCAGTAGATGCGTGCGTCGGTCTTCCGGCACAGCTCCTCCAGGAGGAACGCGCCAAGGAATCCCGTGGCCCCCGTCAACAGCACCGCGCGCGCGGGCCCGGGAACCGGCGGAGGTGCTGTTCCCGGCACCAGCCCGGCTTCCAACACTGCGTCCGCCTCCATCTCCGCCACCACGTCGTGGACCGGCAGCGTGCCCGTCGTCGCGGCATCGATGGTCCGCGCCATCTCCTCCAGCGTCGGTGACTGCAACAGGGCCCTCAGCGGGATGTCCGCGCCCGACGTGGCCCGCGCGAGCACCAGCACCCGGTAGAGCAGCAACGAGTGGCCACCGAGCTCGAAGAAGTGGTCGTGCACCCCCACCTGCTCCACCCCGAGGACCTGGCGCCAGATGTCCGCCAACGCGGCTTCCGTCGGCGTTCGCGGCGCGACGTGCGCCTTCGCCGTCCCGGCGCCCAGGCGCTCTGGCGCGGGCAGCGCGGCGCGGTCCACCTTCCCGTTCGGCGTGAGCGGCAGGGCCTCCAGGCTCACGAACACGAAGGGCACCATGTACTCGGGCAACCGGGACTTGAGGTGGTCGCGCAGCTCGCCCGGCTCGGGGGCCTTCCCGTCGCGGCCCACGACATATGCCACCAACTGCTTGTCGCCTCCCGCGCCCTCACGCACGACGACCACGGCATCACGGATGCCGGGGTGCTCCTGGAGCGCCGCGCCAATCTCTCCCAACTCGATGCGGAAGCCCCGCAGCTTCACCTGGTGGTCCATCCGGCCCAGGTATTCGAGCTGCCCGTCCGGCAGCCAGCGCGCCAGGTCTCCCGTCCGGTAGAGCTGCGCCTCCGCTTCGCCCGTGAAGGGGGACGTGACGAACCGCTCCGCCGTCAGCTCAGGCCGGCCCAGGTAGCCTCGCGCGACGCCGTGCCCGCCAATGTAGACCTCGCCCGGCACGCCCACGGGCATGGGCTCACGGTTCGCGTCCAGCACGTAGACCTGGGTGTTTCCCACGGGCCTGCCGATGGTCGGCGTCTCGCCTCGGCTCACCCGCGTGAACGTGGAGTAGGTCGTCGTCTCGCTGGGGCCGTAGAGGTTGAAGACGTCCCGCACGTGGCCCAGGCCGTAGATGGCGTCCACCAGCGCGCCCGCCAGCGCCTCGCCCGCCAGGTTGACGATGCTCACGGACTTCGGCACCCCGCCCCCCCGCAGCAGCGCACCCATGGCGGATGGAACGGTGTTGATGAGCGTCACCTCGTTCGCCGCGGGCAGCTCAGGCAGCTCCAGCGCGTTCTTCGCGACGATGACCTTCGCTCCGCAGCACAGCGGGGTGAAGATTTCGAAGACGGACAGGTCGAAGCAGATGGACGTCGATGCCAGCGTCCCCGCCAGAGCCTCCGGTGGGAAGACGCTCTGCGCCCACTGGAGGAAGGCCACGGCGTTCCGATGGTCGATCATCACGCCCTTGGGCTTGCCGGTGGAGCCCGAGGTGTAGATGAGATACGCGAGCGACGCAGGCGTCGTGCCGCGCTCGGGGTTCGTGTCCGGCTCGGCGCCAATGGCGGCGGCATCCGCGTCCAGGCACACCACGCGGGCCTGGGTGGAGGGAAGCTCCGGGAGCAGCCGTTGCTGGGTGAGCAGCACGGGCACCTGCGCGTCCTCGAGGATGAGCGCCAACCGCTCCTTCGGGTAGGCCGGGTCCAACGGTACATAGGCACCACCCGCCTTGAGGATGGCCAGCAAGCCGATGACAAGGTCCTCCGTCCGCTCGACGCAGAGCCCCACGCGCGCCTCGGGCTGCACACCCAGCCGGCGCAGGTGATGCGCGAGCTGGTTCGCTCGACGGTTGAGTTCGGCGTAGGTCAGCGTTCGCGTTCCACTCACCACCGCCACGGCGTGCGGTGTCCGCTCCACCTGCGCCTGGATGAGCTCGTGCATGCAGAGCGCCGGGACGCCGAGCACCGGACCGCTCCAGGCCGTCAGCAGCCGCGTCCGCTCCTCCACGGACAACACCGGCAGCTTGGACAGCGGCGTCTCCGGCTTCGCGACGGCGGCCTCCAGCAGCACCTGGAGGTGACCCACCATCCGCTCCGCCGTCGAGGCGTCGAAGACCTCGCGCGAGTATTCGAGCATGCCCGCCAGGCCCTGTTCGCCGGAGGCCAGGATGAGGGAGAGCTCGAACTTGGCGACACCCTCCACGCTGCCGTCCGGCGCGCCGCCCAGGAAGGACCAGCGCGTTCCTGGCAGGTCCAGCGTGGGCGCGGGGATGTTCTCCAGCGTGAAGCACGCGCGCACCAGCGGGTTGAGCCCGCCCTCCCGCGACGCGCCGACTGCCTTCACCACTTCACTGAAGGGCAGCGACTGGTGGTCCTGGGCGTCGAGCACCGTCTTTCGAGCCCGGGCCAGCCACTGCGCGAAGGTCGGGTCTCCAGAAACGTCACTTCGGAGCACGAGCGTGTTGGCGATGAAGCCGATGAGGTCCGGCGGCACGCTCCCCCGGTTCGCGGTCACCGTCCCCACACCGAAGTCGAGCTGCCCGGAATAGCGGTGCAGGAGCGCGGCGAACGCGGCGTAGAGCACCATGAAGAGGCTGCACCCCTCCCGTTGCCCGAGCTCCCGCAGCGCCTCGCTCAGCGCGGGGGAGAACGCGACGGGGACGGTCGCGCCCCGGTGGCTCGTGGCGCCGGAGCCCCCCCGGTCCACGGGGAGCTGAAGCGGCGGCAGACCGTGGAGCTTCTCCTTCCAGAAGGCCCGCTCCCGGGCGCCCGTGGTCCCCGCCAGCCAGGCCTGCTCGCGCAGGGCCGACTCAGCGAACTGCATGGACACCGGCGGCAAGCCCGCGGCCTGTCCCTTCACGAAGGACGCGTAGAGCGTGGACAGCTCCCGGACGAAGATGCCCAGTGACCAGCCATCCGTGATGATGTGGTGCTTCGTCACGAAGAGCGCGAAGTCGTCCGCGTCCAGGGCCACCAGTGTCACGCGGAACAAGGGGCCCTCGGCCAGGTCGAAGGGCTGCTGGGCCAGTGCCTCCGAGCGCCGCTGGACCTCCTCGTCGCGTTGCGCCTCCGTCAGTCCTCGTGCCTCCACGACGCTCAGCGCGGCGCCCACGTCGGGGGATGCGATGACCTGCCTCGGACTCCCGTCCACCTCCGGGAAAGAGGTCCGGAGCACCTCGTGGCGCCGGACCAGCTCGTCCAGGCTCCGGCGCAATGCCGCCGTGTCCAGCGGACCGCGAACCCGCAGGCCCAGGTGGACGTTGTACTGCGCGGTGCCCGGTGACAGCCGGTCCAGGAACCAGAGCCGCTCCTGGCCACTGGACAGCGGGATGACCTGGGGCCTCGCGATGGGCTGCTCCGGGCCACCGCCCGACTCATCGCGCGCGGTGTGCTTGCGCAGGAACGCGAGGATGTCGGCCTTGTTCGCCGCCAGCTCGGTTCGCAGCTCCGGCGTGAGGACGGCCTTGCCCGCCTCCACCACCAGCTTGTCCCCGTCGACACGCAGACGCACGCCCCTGGCCGCGAGGGTGCCCAACAGCTCCCGTACATTCATAGGACGAAGACCTCGTTGTCGTCAGCGGCGGACGCATCCACCACGGGTGCGGCACCCTCCGCCGGGAGCGCGAGCGTCTCGGCCAGGGCGCGATCCATGACTTCACTCTGGAGGTGCGCGCAGAGCGCATCCAACGTCGGGTGCTTCCAAATCAGGGACGCAGGGAGCGTCAGCCCCAGTCCCGATGCCAGCCGGTTGCGCAGCTCCAGCCCCATCAGCGAATCGAGCCCGAAGCCCTGCAGCGGCGCCTCGGCATCGATGCGCGCGGAGTCGAGACGGAGCACGCGACCCAGTTGCTCGCGAACGAACTTCTCCAGCGCCACCCGCCCGTCACGGGGTGTCGCCGTCCGCAGGGTTTCAAGCAAGGCGAGGTCCCGGGCGGCCTGCGCGGCCTCGCTCGCGCTGGCGGGGACCAGCTCCGACAACCACGGAGACGACTTCGCGCGCGGATAGAACTCCACCCACTTGCGGAGGTCGAGCGGCATGACCGCCATCTGCGTCACGTCACCATCCAGCAGCCGGCCCAGGATGGCGTTGCCTTCCGCGGGCGTCAGGCTGTCGGAGCCTCGCTGCGCGAGCCGCTCTCCACGGTTGGACTGCGCCGCGGCCAGGCCGACCTCCGAGAAGGGCCCCCAGTTGATGCTCAAGCCCGGCAACCCGAGCGCTCGACGATGGTGGGCCAGCGCATCCAGGAAGGCGTTGGCCGCCACGTAGTTCCCTTGCCCCGGCGCGCCGAACAGGGACGCCGCGGACGAGTACAGCACGAAGAAGTCAAGCGGCAGGCCACGCGTCAGGACATGCAGGTTCCAGCCGCCCAGCACCTTGGGCGCCATGACCCGGCGGAA
Organism: Myxococcus sp. 1LA; assembly: GCA_046520405.1. Classification (GTDB taxonomy): domain Bacteria; phylum Myxococcota; class Myxococcia; order Myxococcales; family Myxococcaceae; genus Myxococcus. Next base: position 31,014 of record JBKGHI010000039.1, on the reverse strand, counting down.
CCGCTCCACCGTCTGCTGCAACAGGACGCCGTCATCCAGCACGCCCGCCGCGTGGATGACACCTCGCAGGGGCGCGCCCCCTTCCACGATGTCCGTGAGCACCTGACTCAACCGCGAACGGTCGGACACATCCGCCCCCACCACCTTCACCCGGGCCCCCTCCGCTTCCAACGCGGCCACGTCCGCCTGCTGCGTGGGCGTCAGCGCGGTGTCCCGGCCCAGGAGCACAAGGTGTCCCGCCCCCTGCTCCACCAGCCACTTCGCCACCGCGAAGCCCAGGCCACCCAGGCCGCCTGTCACCAGGTACGTCCCATCCGCGCGAAGCCGACGGGCCCCCAGTGACGCAACCACCACGCGCGCCCCGGGATGATTCAGCGCGAGCGTGCTCACCTCTTCGGAGGGGGACGGCAGACCTCCAGCCTCGAAAGCGTCCTTCACCTCGCGCCAGAGCCGGACGAAGCGCTCCGGGTTGCGCCGGGCGACGGCGTGCACGTCGACCACGCACCACGCCACGTTCGCGTCCCCGGCGACGTGCGCTTCAGGTGCTCCACGAAGGTCGATGACACGAGCGCCCTCGGCCAGCACGGAGAGTCCCCGGTCGAGGACGGTCGCCCCCGGCGCGAGGACGACCAGGTCCACTCCGCGCCCTCCGGTCGTATCCAACAGGCCGGGGACGAACGAAGCCTCCGTGGGTGCCACGACGTGTGCGGCCCCCAGCTCGCGGAGAGCGTTCCGCTGCGCATCCGTCGTGGCCTCGGCGAAGACCTCCGCTCCCATCCGCCGGGCCAACTGGATGGCCGCGCGCCCGAGTCCGCTCACGGCCCCCAGGACCAGCACACGGTCCCGCTTCTCCAAGCGGCCCAGGTGGAACAGCCCGTACCAGGCAGGCAGCACCGCCGCCGCCAACGCCGCGGCCTCCTCATGCGACGCGGAGGGAGGACGAGGCGCGGTGCTGCCGGCGGGCACACAGGCGTGCGACCCGAGGCCCGACGTCACCAGCGCGATTCGCTCCTCGCCCACCGCGACGTCCTCCACGCCCTCCCCCACCGCCGCGATGCGCCCGCTGTACGTGGTGACACCGACTTCGTCCCAGCGCTCCAGCCCGGAAGCGACACCCGAGCCCGCTCGCGCCGCCACGTCCACCTCGAGTTCCACCTCTCCCGGTCCGGGAGCGCGGCGCGTGGTGGACCGGTACTCCAGTTGGCCCTGTGCATCACGCCCGACGCGGAAGACCTGGCCTTCCGCCGGAACGACCGCCTCGTGAGCGGGTCGACCGGGCGCGCCGCGCACGATGCGCGCGACATGGCGACCGTCCGTGCGAAGAGAGATTTCCTCCTCGGCGTCCGCCGTGAGGAGTTCGCGCACCAGCGCGCCACTCGCGGCTTCGGTCGCCATCGCAGCGGACACGTCCACCCGCGTGCACTTCAGCTCGGCGTGCTCCTGCGCGAGCGTGCGTCCCAGGCCCCAGAGCGGAGCCTGCACCACGTCCGAGGCGGAACGGCTGCTGGAGCCGTGGTGGACGCCTTGCGTGACCATCCACAGCCGAGGCGGGCTCGACAGGCTCATCCGGGAGAGCCCCTGCACGAGATGCAGCACCCCACCGCAGCCCATCAGCGGGTCCACCTCGACCGACTCCTGCCCCGTCAGGTGAATCACGCCCCGAGGAAGGCCGCCCGCACCGAACGCCTCCGTCAACACGTCGTCGAACGCCCGTGGCGATGACACGTCCACGGTGCGGCGGCCCGCTCCAGCGACGCCCAAGTCGACACGCGCGACGTCTCCGTGACGGGCTCGGAGCTGTGCCTCCACCGCGTCCGCCAGCGCGCTACCGTCCGCGATGAGCAGCCAACGGCCGCCCGCGTCGGCGCCCTCCGCTGGCGGTTGCTCAGCGGCGGGGGCATGGCGCCATTCGAGACCGAAGTAGAGGTCCTTGCCCTCCTCCGCGACCACTGGAGCATCCAACTGCTGAACACGCAGCCCGAGCGCTTCCATCAGCAGGTGACCGGCGGCATCACACAGCACGAGGTCGAACTCGTAGACGCCACGGCGTGTCTCTTCCGACGTCCGCAGCCGGACGTGGCAGAACGCCTCCGTCGACAGCGGCGCGTGAAGCCTCAGGCTGGCGAGCGCCACGGGGACCGCGGGCCCGGCATCCGTCGGGACGTCTTCCGGAGGAACCGCCGCGGAGACCAACTGGAAGCAGGCATCGAGCAACGCGGGGTGGATGCGATACGCCGAAGCCCGCGCGGCCTGCGCCTCTGGCAGACGGAGGTGGCCCAGCGCCTCCCCTCTGCCTCGCCAGACCTGCTGCACGCCCTGGAACGCGGGGCCGTAGCCCACGCCGTTGCGCGCCAGCGTTTCATAATGCGCGGCCTGGGACACGACCTCGGGGCAGCGCTCGCGGATGGCGTCCAACGACTCGGTGAGCGGCGCCCGTTGCTCGCCTTCGAGAGGACGCAGCCGCCCCACGACGTGGGTCAACCACCCCGCCGGCTCCGCCTTCTGGCTCGACACCTGGAACGTGAGGGTGCGGCCATGCTCGCCATGCAGCGCCAGTTGGACCACGCGCCCCTGGCCCTCGGGCAGCAGCAGTCCCTCCTTGAAGGAGGTGTCGACCAGTTCGTGCGCGGCGCCTCCCGACAGCTCGTACGCCGCGGACAGCGCCATCTCCAGGTAGGCCGCGCCTGGCACCACGACCGAGCCCGCGACGCGGTGGTCGGCGAGGAAGGCGGGCTCGCTCGCGCTCAGCACGGATTCCCAGAAGCGGGTGTCCTGCTGCACCGAGGTCGTGAACGAACCGCCCAGGAGCGGATGCACACCCGCCCCCGCTCGTACGAAGCGGCCTCGCGACGCGCGCGTGGCATTGAGCTCCAGCCAATGCCGCTCCCGCTGCCAGGGGTACGCGGGCAGCGAGACGCGGGGGCGCTTCTGGGGATGCAGCCGGAGCCAGTCCACCCGGTCCACGCGGGTGGCCAGGGCGCCCAGGGACGTCAGCAAGGACGGCCACTCCTCCTGCTCGCGGAGGAGGCTCGGCACCACCAGACCACGGCCCGAGGCGTCCCCTTCCCTCAGCATCGCATCCACGAACGGCACCAGGATGGGATGCGGGCTCAGCTCGATGAACAGGACGTTGCCATCCTTGATGAGCCGCTGCACCGCGTCCGCGAACAACACCGGTTGGCGCAGGTTGCGCACCCAGTACGTGGGGCTGAGCTCCCGGCCGTCGATGGGGGCGCCCGTCACCGTCGAGTAGAGCGGCACCGTGCTGCCTGCGGGACGGATGCCGGACATCCGCTCCAGCAGGTCCTGCCGGAGCGGGTCCATCTGCGGACTGTGCGACGCCACGTCCACCTTCACCCAGCGGCAGAACACCTCGCGCTTCTCCAGGCGCTCCAGGACCTCCTTCAGCGCGCCCGGGTCTCCCGAGAGCACCGTGGCCTTGGGGCCGTTGCTGACGGCGATGGCAATCCGGTCCTCCGCGCCCCGAATCTCCGCCTCCGCGTGCTCACGCGAGAGGTCCACCACCGCCATGGCGCCCTTGCCACTGACGCGCCGGAGCAGCTTGCTCCGCTCGCAGATGATGCGCGCGGCGTCGTCCAGCGACAGGGCCCCCGCGACGTGGGCCGCGGCGACCTCGCCCATGCTGTGCCCCACCACCGCGTGCGGCTCCAGGCCCAGCGAGCGCCACACCGCCGCGAGCGCCACCTGCAAGGAGAACAGCGTCGGCTGGATGACGTCGATGTCGTTCCAACGCGGCTGCTGCCCGGGCTCCGTCAGCAGCTCACGCAGCGACCAATCCGTGTAGCGTCCCAAGGCCTCGTGGCAGCGGTCGATGGCCTCACGGAAGGTCGCGTCCCGGGCGTACAACTGCCGCCCCATGCCGAGCCACTGCGAGCCCTGGCCGGGGAACACGAAGACCACCTTCTGGCTGTTGCTCCGGCGCCCCACGGACAAGCCTGGGTGGCTCTCCCCTGCGGTGAACGCGTCAAGCTGAGCGGCCAGCTCCTGGCGGGACTTCGCCGCGAGCGCGAGCCGGTGGTCATGGTGTGTCCGGCACAGGGCCGCCGTGTAGCTGAGCTCCGCGAGCGTCCCCGGGTCCTCGCTCTTGAGGAACGTGCTCCAGGTCTTCGCCAGGTCCGCCAATGCTGGCGCAGTCCTCGCGGACAGGACGACGAGCTGCGCCGATGCCTCGTCGGTGGCCGTCGGCGTGGCCTCGGCGGCGGGCGCCTCCTCCAGGACCACGTGCGCATTGATGCCGCTCAGGCCGAAGGAGCTGACCCCCGCGATGCGCCGCCCCTCATGGGCGGGCCAGGGGACCCGCTCCACGGGAACACGCGCGGGGATGCGGTCCCATTCCACATGGGGATTGGGCGTGTGGAAGTGCAGGTGCGGAGGAATCTCCCGATGCTGGAGCGAGAGAATCGTCTTGATGACACCCGCGATGCCGGCGGCGGGCTCCAGGTGGCCGATGTTCGTCTTCACCGAGCCGATGAAGAAGGGCCGGTCCTCCGGACGTCCCTTGCCCAGCACGGCGCCCAGGGCGCGCAGCTCGATGGGGTCGCCCAGCGGCGTGCCCGTGCCGTGGGCTTCGACGTAGCCCACGAGCGCCGGTGGGACGCGCGCGTTCTCCAGCGCCTTCGTCACCACGGCCTGCTGTGACGGTCCGTTGGGCACCGTCAGCCCGCCGCTGGCACCGTCATGGTTGACGGCGGAGCCGCGAATCAGGGCGAGGATGGCGTCACCATCCCGCTGCGCGTCCGACAGCCGCTTGAGGACGAGGATGCCGCAGCCCTCTCCGCGCACGTAGCCGTCGGCGGACGCGTCGAAGGTCTTGCAGCGGCCATCGCTCGCCAGCGCCTGCATGCTGCACAGGCAGAGGGTCGTCTCCGGGGACAGGATGAGGTTGACGCCGCCGGCCAGCGCGAGGTTCGACTCCCCCCGCCGCAGGCTCTCGCACGCCAGGTGGAGCGACACCAGCGAGGACGAACACGCGGTGTCCACCGGCATGCAGGGCCCCTGCAACCCCAGCACGTACGAGATGCGGCCCGGGACGAAGCTGTAGCCGTTGCCCGTCGCCATGTAGCCGTCGAAGCGGGTCGCGTCGTTCTCCTTGAGCAGGCGCGCCATGTAGTCGCTGGACATCACGCCCATGAAGACGCCCGTCTTGCTGCCCATGAGCTGCCCGGGCGCCACGCCCGCGTTCTCCAGGGCCTCCCACGCGACCTCCAGGGCGATGCGCTGCTGCGGGTCCAGGCTCGCCGCTTCGCGGGGCGCGATGCCGAAGAACTCGGCGTCGAAGTGCTCCACGTCATCGATGAATCCGCCCCGGGTGCCGTACATCTTCCCCGGCATCCCTCGCGTGGCGTCGAAGTAGCCCTGCACGTCCCAGCGGGACTCGGGCACCTCGCGCAGCGCGTCCACGCCGTCTCGCAGAATCCGCCAGTACGACGGACCATCCACGGCGCCGCCGGGGAAACGGCAGCCCATGCCGATGACGGCGATGGGCTCGGTCCGGGCGCGCTCCACCGCATCGAGGCGGGCCTGCATCTTCTCCACGAGCAGCGCGGCGCGCTGCAACGCGGAGGGCTCGGCTGACTTTGGCTGGTTGCTCATGATCCTTCTTCCATCAGTGCGGAGAGCTTCGCTTCGAGCGACGCGGCCAGCTCATCCGGCGACAGCTCCATGATTCGGTTGAGCAGCGCGGAGTCCTGCACCGCTGCTTGTGCTTCCGCGGCCGGCTGCGTCTCCTGGCCGAAGACCTCGCCCAGCAGATAGGTCGCGATGGCCTCGGCCGTCGGGTAGTCGAAGACCAGCGTCGAGGGCAGCGACGCGCCGACCGTCTTCTGCAGCCGGTTGCGCAGCTCGAGCGCCATCAGCGAGTCCATGCCCACCTCGAACAGCCGCTCCCGGGGCTCCAGCGATGTCGAGGCATCCAGGCCGAGCACCCGCACCGCCGCGTCGAGGACGTGCTCCAGCAGCAACGCCATCCGCTGCCGGGGCTCGGCGGAGTCCAGCCGGCGCCGCAGCTCGGAGGCAGACGGGCCGTCCGCCTCGGGCTCGGCGCGCACCTGTCCCGCGACCTCCGCGAGCAGGGTGGGCGCGGCGCCCCGGGGGTACTGCGACAGGTACCGCGACCACTGCACCTGGAGCAGCGTGAGCTGCGGCTGCGCGCGGCCGAGCGCCTTGGCGAAGGCCTCCAGCGCCTGCGCCGGTGTGAAGGCCTCCACGCCCTGGGCCTGGTAGCGGGACGCGAGCTCCGCGGCCATGCCCACCTCCGCCCAGGGCCCCCAGTTGAGGCTCAGCGCGGGAAGGCCCAGCGCGCGCCGGTGATGCGCCAGCGCATCCAGGAAGGCATTGGCCGCCGCGTAGCTCCCCTGCCCCGGCGCGCCCAGCAGCGACGACGCCGACGAATACAGGACGAAGAAGTCGAGCGGCTTGCCCTGCGTCAACGTGTGCAGGTGCCAGGCGCCATCCACCTTGGGCGCGAGCACCCGGGTGAAGCGCTTCCAGTCCTGTTGCAGGAGGACGCCATCATCCAGCACGCCCGCCGCGTGGACCACGCCACGCAGGGGCGCCAACGTCTCCGCTTCCTCCAGGGCACGGCGGACGTCCTCTTGTCTGGACACGTCCGCCTGGAGGACCCGCACCCTGGCGCCCGCCGCTTCCAGCGCGAGCAAGGCCTCCCGCGCCTCCGGCTTCGGCTCGCTCCGTCCGATGAGGACGAGGTTCCGGGCGCCCTGCTCCACCATCCACCGGGCCAGCGCCAGGCCCAGGCCTCCGAGCCCTCCCGTGAGCAGGTAGCTCGCCTCCGGGCTCAGGCGTGGCATTTCCGCCCGCGCCAGGTCTCGCGACGCACGAATCCGGGCCACGTGACGCTGCCCCTCGCGAATCACCACCTGCCGCTCGCCGTCCGTGGCACCGAGCTCGCGCCAGAGGGCGGAGACCTCGTCACCCGGCGCGGAGGGGTCCAGGTCGATGAGCGCGCCGCACAGCTCCGGGTGCTCCTGGGACAGGACGGCGCCCAGGCCCCACAGCGGCACCTGCTCCATCGCCAGCGGCGTGGGCCGCGTGTCGAGCGCACGGGCGCCGCGTGTCACCAGCCAGAGCCGAGCGGTGAAGGCGGAGTTCGCCAGAGCCTGGGCCAGGGACAGCGCACTGCCCGCACCCAGCCGGTGCGACTCGCGCAGCGCGTCCACGTCCTCGCCGACGGGTCCACGCAGGGCCCAGAGGTGGACGACTCCGCCCAGGGACTCACCTGGAAGCACCGCCTCCTGGAGCAGCCGGGCGTAGTCCTCGGGCCGCTGGGCATCGAGCGTGAATCGGCTCTCCCCGTGTCGGGTGAAGGCCTTGCCCGGATGGACCAGCACGGGCCGCCCGCCGTGCTTCAGGATGCGCTCCGCCAGCGCCTCGGCGGTGCCCGTCGTGTCGGCGAACACAATCCAGCGGCCGGTCTGCGGCGCTTGCTCCGACGTGGGCTGCGACTTCCACCCCAGTTCGTAAAGCGAATCACGCTGGCCATGGCGCAACACCGACATCAGGGCCTCGCGCGGCGCGCGCTTGTGCTTCAGCCCCTCGATTTCAATGAGCACCTGGCCTTCGGCGTCGACCACGAAGACGTCACCCGTGATGACCTCCCCCACCGTCTCCTCGGCATCCCGGCGCACGGCGTAGGCCCAGACGGGACCGGTCGGCCGCGCGTGGAAGCGGAAACGCTCCACGGAGATGGGGACGTACACGGTGCTCAGCATCGCGTCCTCGCGGATGAGGTCCGTGCCCATCGCCTGCAGGAAGGAGTCGACCAGACCCGGGTGGACGAACAGGCTCGGGTCATCCCGGTCCGTGGGCTGCCGCATCTGGCATATCGCCTCACGGCCGCCACTGTGGATGTGCTCAATCCAGCGGAACGCGTGCCCCAGGTTGAAGCCGATGTCCCAGTTCCGCTCGTAGAGTCCACCGTCGAGCTGCCGCTCGCTGCGGGCCTCGATGTCCTGCCGTGAGAGGGGGGCGGGACGCGCGGGCCCGTCTCCGACTCGCAGCGTCCCCGTGCCGTTCAGCAGCCAGCCATCGGTCTCCTCGTCGGCGGTCGCCGAGAGGCTGTAGAGCTCGAAGTCATACTGGCCCTTCTGCTTCGGCGTGAGGACGAGCTGAACGAGCTGCTCCTCATCGTCCGCGAGCACGATGGGCTGCGAGAAGAGGCACTTCTCGATGGTGTACGGCCCCGCGCCGAACGTCTGCGCCGCCGTCGCGATGATGCGCGCGAGGTGGCACGAGCCGGGCACGACGATGGTGCCGTAGAGCCGGTGGTCATCCAGGAACGGCAGCGACTGCGCGCTGTAGCGGCCCTCGAAGACCAGCGCCTTGCTCAAGGGCGAGCGCACGCGCTGACCGACGAGCGCCTGCGCCGTGGTGAGCGTGGACGCCGTGCGGGAGGCCTTGGGCACCTCCAGCCAGTGGCGCTGGTGCTGCCATGGGTAGACGGGCAGCGCGACGCGCGCACGGTGACGCTCACCGTTCAGCGCGCTCCAGTTCACGTCCACGCCCTGGGTGTAGAGCGCGGCCAGGCTGGAGAGGACCTGCGCCTGCTCGGGCTGTCCCTTGCGCAGCGACGGCAACCAGGTCCCCGCATCGTCTCCCAGCCCCTTGAGCGCCATGCCCGTGAGCGTCGGATGCGGACCGACCTCCACGAACACCGTTCCTCCGAGCGTCCGCAGCGCCTTGAGCCCGTCATGGAAGCGCACGGCTTCGCGCACATGGCGGCGGAAGTACGCGGCGTCGAGCACCGTGCCCTCCTCCAGCACCTGCCCCGTGACGTTGGAGGCCAGGTGGATGCGCGGCGCGCGGAAGGTCTGCTGCCCCGCGACCTTCTCGAACGCGTCCAGCATCGGCTCCATCAGCGGCGAGTGGAAGGCGTGCGACACGGTGAGCCGCCGGGCCTTGAGGCCCTGGGCCTGGAACGCTTCGGAGAGCGCCTCCACCGCCTCGCGCTCTCCCGCGATGACGGTGTCCGACGGCCCGTTGACGGCGGCAATCGACACCCGGTCCGCGTACGGCGCGAGGGCCGCCGCGACGGTCTCCTCGCTCGCGGTGACGGCCACCATCTCGCCGTTGCGCGGCAGCGCTTGCATGAGCCGCGCGCGCTCGGCGATGAGCCGGAGCGCATCCTCCAGCGACAAAACTCCCGCCACGCAGGCGGCCACGTACTCGCCCACGCTGTGCCCCAGCACCGCCCAGGGCTCGACGCCCCAGGAGCGCCACAGCTCCGCCAGCGCGTACTCCAACGCGAAGAGCGCCGGCTGCGTGTACCCGGTGTCGTCGATTCGCCCATCCGTCCCGTGCATCACGGAGAGGAGCGATTCGCCCCACGTCCCTTCGAGCAGCGCGTTGCACCGGTCCAGGGCCGCGCGGAAGACGGGCTCCGTCTCATACAGCTCCCGGCCCATCCCCGCGTATTGGGCGCCCTGCCCCGTGAAGACGAAGACGACCTTGGGCTCCTCGCCGTCGAAGCGGTGCTGGGCCAGGCGAGGGACTTCGTCCCCGCGCGCGAAAGCCAGCAGCCGCTCCCGGGCCTGCTCCGACGACTCGACGACGAGCGCGACACGGTGGGCGAACGCGGTGCGCTGGGTGTTCGCCGCGTGGGCGATGTCCGCGAGCGACACCGCCGGCCGCTGGGCGAGGTGCTCGCCCACCCGGCCAGCGAGTTGGGCGAGCGCCCCCTTCGTCTTCGCCGACAGCGCGAGCACCTGCGCGCCGCGCTCCGCCTGGGCCATGGTGGGCTCGGGCCGGGGCGCCTCCTCCACGAGGATGTGCGCGTTGGTGCCGCTCAGGCCGAAGGCGCTGATGCCGGCGATGCGTGGGCGCGTCCGCTCCGGCCAGGGCGTGGCCCGGGTCGGGATGTCCAGCGGGAAGCCGTTCAGCTCGATGTGCGGGTTCAGCCGCTTGAGGTGCAGGTGCGGCGGAATCACGCCATGCCGGTGTGCCAGGACGACCTTGATGAGCCCGGCGATGCCCGCGGCGGCCTCCAGGTGGCCGATGCTGGTCTTCACCGAGCCCATCATCAGCCGCTGCTCGGACGTGCGGCCCTCGCCGAGCACGTTGGCCACGGCGCGGACCTCGATGGGGTCGCCGAGCGACGTGCCGGTTCCGTGCGCCTCGATGTAGTCCACATCCGCGGGCGCGACCTGGGCGTTGGCCAGGGCGGCGCGGAGGACCTGCTGCTGGGCATCCCCGTTCGGCACGGTGAGCGCGCTGCTCGGACCGTCGTGGTTGACGGCCGAACCCCGGATGACAGCGAGCACGTCGTCGCCATCCCGCTGCGCATCCGACAAGCGCTTGAGGACGACCATGCCGCAGCCCTCGCTGCGCACGTAGCCGTCGGCGGATTCGTCGAACGTCTTGCACCGGCCATCCGCCGACAGCGCCCGGAGCTGTGCCAGGTAGATGGTGGAATGAGGCGCGAGCGTCATGTTGACGCCGCCAGCCAGCGCCAGGTTGGCCTCACCCGCGCGCAGGGCCTGGCAGGCCAGGTGCACCGCCACCAGCGACGAGGAGCACGCCGTGTTGAGGCTCATCGTCGGCCCCTGGAAGCGGAGCAGGTACGCCAGCCGGCCCGCGGCGAAGCTCGCGTCATTGCCCGTGGCGATGTACGCGTCGCCCGCGGCCGATGCGCTCCCCACCCCGTTCAGCATCGCGTACTCGTTGCTGCCGATGCCGACGAACACGCCCGTCCGGGTGTTGGCCAGCCGCGCCGGGGCGAGCCCCGCGTGCTCCAGGGACTCCCAGGCCACCTCCAGCAGCAGGCGCTGCTGCGGGTCCATGTTCGCGGCCTCGCGGGGCGCGATGCCGAAGAACTGGGCGTCGAACTGGTCGGCGTCGTCCAGGAAGCCGCCCCACCGCGTGTACGTCTTGCCGGGGGTGCCCGGCCGCGCGTCGTAGTAGTCGTCCAGCTTCCACCGCGAGGCGGGCACCTCGCGGATGGCATCCACGCCGCCCTCCAGCAGCTTCCAGAAGGCGTCCGGGCCCGAGGCCTGCGGGACGCGGCAGCCGATGCCGATGATGGCGATGGGCTCCGTCGCGCTGCTGACGACCCGTCCCGTCTCCTCCTTCGCCTCCACGTCCAGCCGGAGCACGTCCTTCAGCAGGTACGTGGAGAGGGCCAGAACGGTCGGACGGTCGAAGGCGATGGTGGACGGGAGCTGGACACCGAAGCGTGCCGTCAGCCGGCGCCGCAGCTCCACGGCGGTAATGGAGTCCATGCCCGTGTCGAAGAAGCCCTGCTCCAGCTTCACGGCGGCGCTCGACGCGAAGCCGAGCACCCGGGCCACCTCCTCACGGACCCACGTCGTCACCAACTCCTTGCGCCGCGCGGGCGTGGCGTTGCGCAACTGCGTCAGCGCTTCGCCTCCGTCGGCCTGCGCCGCCGAGACCATGGTTGGAGCGGACGCCGGGCCGAGCGCCTCCAGGAGCGGCCTGGGAGCCCGTGACTCGTACACGGACTTGAAGACGCTCCAGTCAATTTGCGCCACGCTCCGCTGAGTCACGTCCCTGGCGAGCAGCGTCCCAAGGAGCTGGAGTCCGCCCTCCACGGAGACGCCCTTCACGCCGATGCGCTCGAACCAGCGGAGGCCTTCCTCGGCCACCATGCCCTCGGCGGCCCACGGGCCCCAGTTGATGCTCAGCGCATGCTGTCCCCGCGCGCGGCGATGGTGCGCGAGCGCATCAAGGAACTGATTGCCCGCGGCGTAGTGCGCCATCTGCGCCGAACCCCACACGGCCGAGCCCGACGAGAAGTAGACGGTGAAGTCCAGGTCCAGGCCCTGCGTGAGCTGGTGCAACACCCAGCCACCGGACACCTTCGGGCGCAGGATGGACGTGAGCGCCGCCGCATCCATGGACTCCAGCGACACCTGCGTGGACACACCCGCTGCGTGGATGATGCCCTTCAGCGGTGCCGGGCCTCGCTGGAGCGCGTCGATGACCTCCGACATGCGCGCCATGTCCGACACATCCGCGCTGAGAGCCTGAACCACGGCGCCCTCCGCTTCCATGGCCTCGATGGCGGCGACCTGCCGGCCCACGTCGCTGTCACGCGGAATGGCGGCCCAGGCTTCGCGGCCCGGGAGACCCTTCCGTCCCAGCAGCACGAGATGCCTCGCCCCCTGAGAGACGAGCCAGCGCGCCACATGGAGCCCCAATCCGCCCAGGCCTCCCGTGACGAGATACGCCGCATCCTCCCGGAGCGTGAGCCGTGCCGAGCCAGCAGCCGGCGCCGCGGGAACGAGCCGCGCCACGTGCCGGACACCGCCACGGAAGGCCGCCTGGTCCTCGCCATCCGCGCCGGACAGCTCCCGCCACAGCGCGTCCACCTCGCCCTCCGGAGCGGCGGGGTCCAGGTCCAGCAGCCCGCCCCAGAGTTCCGGATGCTCCAGGGCCAGAACGCGCCCCAGCCCCCACAGCGGTGCCTGGACAGGCGAGCCGCTCGTGACGCGCCCGACCGGCTGCGTTCCCCGCGTGCACAGCCACAGCCGGGCGCCGCTCGTGGCAGACGACTGCAACAGGGCCTGGACCAGTCGCAGCGCCGCGTGGACGCCCAGCTTCTGCGCGGACTCCACCTCCGTGAGGGTGGGCTCCGCGCCCGACGCCGCCTGCCTCAACGCCGCATCGACGCCATTCGCCGGTACGGACTCCACGTCCGCGAGCGAGCGGGCCGCCTCCGAAGACTGGATCCGGAGCAATGCCGCGTGGACGCCGGCCGCTTGCCCCTGCGTGGAATAGGGCTCCGCGCCCCACAGGTGGACCACGGCCTTCACCGGGCCCACGTCCTGGAGCAACCGCGCGTAGTGGTCCGCGTTCTCCGGGTGGAGGGACCGCACGCCGGGTCCTTCGACCGCTGCGTCTTCCCCAGGAACGACCAGCCAGCACGACTCGCCCCGGGCCTCCAGCAGCGCCGCCAACGCCGCGCCGGTGCCCTCGCGGTGTCCGAAGACGAGCCAGCATCCCTCGCCTTGCGGCGCGCGCGACGACGGAGCCCCCCGCTCACGCGCGTGCCACGTGATGTCGTAGACCCAGTCCTCCGGGCGGTGGGCCTTCGACGCGTCCGCGCTGCTGACTACCGGGCTCCGGACCAGCGACTTCGCGGGGACGTCGTCAATCCAATACCGCGAGCGCTGCCACGGGTAGAGCGGCAGCGACGCGACACGTCCGCCCTCGGGGAAGAGCCGGCTCCACTCCACCGGGAAGCCCTTCACATGGAGCCCACCCAGCGCGCCCAGCATCACCGTCTCAGCGTCGCGGTTCTTTCGAAGCGACGGCACCACCGCGCCATCCCGTTCCCGGCGTCCGAGCGCCTGCGTGAGGTACCGGCCCAGCGCGGGCTGCGGCCCCAGCTCGACGAAGAACCGGTGCCCCTCATCCAGCAAGGCGTCCACCGCGGTAACGAAGCGCACGGGCTCGCGGACGTTGCTCGCCCAATAGGCCACATCGAGCGACGCGCCGTCGACGACCCGGCCGCTCACCGTCGAGAACATCGGCGTGGACGTTGGCCGCGTCTCGACGTGTCCCAGCGCTTCCACCAGCTCGGCCTGGAGCGGCGCCATCTGGTGGCTGTGGAAGGCGTAGTTGACGCCCAGGTCCCGTGTGGAGATGCCGCGCGCACGCAGGGTGTCGAGCAGCGCGCCCAACGCCGCCGGCTCTCCCGACAGCACAACGCTCCGGGCGTCGTTGATGGCGCCCACCGAAAGCCGGTCGGCGTAGGGTGCCAGCTCCCGCTCGGCCTCCTCCAGCGACAGCTCGACGGAAGCCATGCGGCCCTGCCCCGTCGCCTTCTGCATGATGCGGCCGCGGTGCGCCACGAGCCGCGCGGCCTCGGCCAGACTCAGCGCTCCCGCCACATGCGCGGCGGCGACCTCCCCCACGCTGTGTCCCACGACAGCGGCCGGGACAACCCCGAGCGCACGCCACGCGGCCACGAGCGCGACCTGCACCGCGAAGATGGCGGGCTGCGCCACTTCCGTCTCATCCAGCCGGGAAGCGGATTCCTCCGCCATCAACGCGTCGATGATGGAACCACGCAGGTGCGGAGCCAGCGCCGCGTCCACCTCCCGCAGCGTGGCGGCGAAGGCTGCATTGCTCGCGAAGAGGTCACGTCCCATGCCCTGCCACTGCGAGCCCTGACCGCCGAAGACGAACACCACCTGCTCCCGGCGGCCCTCCGCGACGCCCATCGTCAGGTACGGGGGCGCGGCGCCATCCAGGAAGGCCTGGAGTTGCTCGCCCCACTCCGCCGCCGTCCGCCCCGCCACCGCGAGCCGGTGCTCGTGGGGATTCCGCCGGAGCGCGGCGGTGTAGGCCAGGTCTTCGAGCCGCAGCACCTCGTTTCGGGGCTGCGACAGGAGCGAATGGTACGAGCGCGCGAGGGACCGCAGCGCGCCCTCGCTCCTCGCGGACAACGTGAGCAACCGCGCGGCCGCCTGCGAGACCTCGGGAGCCAGCGCAGGCGCGGGGGCCTCTTCGAGAATCACGTGCGCGTTCGTCCCGCTGATACCGAACGAACTCACCGCCGCGTAACGGCGTCGCTGGGCGGCCGGCCACGGCTGCTGCCGCGTCGGAATCGCGAAGGGCGTGTCCTCGATGGAGATGCGGGGATTGAGCGCCTGGAAGTGGAGGTGCTTTGGAATCGCCTCGTGACGCAGGGCGAGGAGCACCTTGATGAGGCCCGCCATGCCCGCGGCGGCCTCCAGGTGGCCGATGTTCGTCTTCGCCGAACCCAGGAAGCAGCGCGAGTCGTCGTCACGCCGGAGGCCGTACGTCTCCCGAAGCGCCTCCACCTCTATGGGGTCGCCGAGCGGCGTTCCGGTACCGTGCGCTTCGATGTAGCCGATGTCCTTGGGAGACACCTGGGCCGCCGTCAGGGCCTCGCGAATCAGGGCCTGCTGAGACACGACGTTGGGCGTCGTCAGACCGGTGGAGCCACCGTCCTGATTCACCGCCGAGGCACGAATCACGCCCAGGACGTTGTCCCCGTTGGCCAGCGCATCGGACAGCCGCTTCAGCACCACGACACCGCAGCCCTCGCCCCGGACGAAGCCGTTCGCCCGCGAGTCGAAGGTCCGGCAGCGCCCGTCCGGAGACAGCGCCGTCAGCTTGGAGAGCCACGAACTGGGCCGCTGGGACAGGAGCAGGTTGACGCCGCCCACGAGCGCCGCGTCGCACTCGCGGTTGCGCAGGCTCTGGCCGGCCAGGTGCAGGGCCACCAGCGAGGACGAGCAGGCCGTGTCCACCGACAGTGCCGGACCTCGCAGGTCCAGCAGGTACGAGAGCCGGCCGGCAATCACGCTGTTGGAGCAGCCGATGACGGAGTAGACGTCACCTTCCACGTCACGCTCCGCCTGGAGCATCGCGTAGTCATTGCCGCAGACGCCGACGAAGACACCCGTCCGAGTGCCCGACAGGCGCGACTTCGGCAGGCCCGCGTCCTCCAGCGCCTCCCACGCCACTTCGAGCAGCAGGCGCTGCTGCGGGTCCATCGCCACCGCCTCGCGCGGTGCGATTCCGAAGAACTCCGGGTCGAAGCCATCCACGCGGTCGAGGAATCCACCCCACCGCGTGCCCTTGTGCTCGGCCGCGTCCGTGCTGCTCCGCCAGCGGTCGGCGGGCACCTCGCGGACGGCGTCCACGCCCTCGCTCAGCAGCCGCCAGTACGCCTCCGGATTGTTGGCCCCGCCCGGGAAGCGGCACCCCATGCCGACGATGGCGAGCAACTCGGGGCCCTGGGCCGTCGTCGACGGGACGACACGAGCCTCCTGCGTCGCCACGGTGCGCACGCGCGACTCCGCGTCGAGCACAGGCTCCAGCTTGCCGAAGAGGTGCGCCGTCAGCGACTGCACCGTCGGGTATGCGTAGGCCAGCGTCGCGGACAGGGTGAGGCGCAGCCCGGACTCGAGCCGATTGCGCAGCTCCAGCCCCGTGAGGCTGTCCATCCCGAGATCACCAAACGGCTGCTCGGGGTCGATGCGCGCCGGCTCCATGCGGAGGATGCGCCCGAGTTGCTCACGCAGGTAGCCCTCCAGGATTCCCCGCCGCTGGGACGGCTCCGCCGCCGCCAGCAACTCCCGCGCGCCGCCCTTGCGTGACACGGGCGTGCTCACCCGCTCCTGCATCAACGTGGAGAGGAAGGGCGACTGCGCCGCGCTCAGGTAGAACTCGCGCCACTGCCGCAGGTCCAGCGGCACCACGGCCACCCGCGCGGCCTCCATCGACAACAGTCGCTCCAGTCCCTCCAGGGCCTGCGCTGGCGGCATGTTGCCCACGCCACGCAGCGACAGACGGTCGCCCCGATTCGTCGCCACAGCGGCCAGGCCCACGTCGGCCCAGGGCCCCCAGTTGACGCTGAGCGCGGGGAGCCCCGCCGCACGCCGGTGGTGCGCGAGCACATCCATGAAGGCATTGGCCGCCGCGTAGTTGCCCTGCCCCGGCGAGCCGAGCATCGACGCCGCCGAGGAGAACATCACGAAGAGGTCCAGCGGCCGGCCCAGCGTCTGGGCGTGCAGGTTCCACGCGCCCTGGACCTTCGGAGCCAGCACGGCGCGGAGCCGGGCCGCGTCGAGCTGCGCCAGCACGCCGTCGGCGATGACACCCGCCGCGTGGACGATGCCTCGCAGCGGTGGCAGCTCCGCATCCATTGAAGCGAGCAAGCGCGCCACCTCCGCGCTGTTCGTGACATCCGCCGCGAAGACGCGAACGTCAGCACCACCCGCCCGCAGCTCGGCCAGCGTCTGGTTCGCTTCGTCGGAAGGCGCGCTCCGGCCCGTGAGCGCCAGGTGCCGGGCGCCTCGCTGGACGAGCCACTTCGCCACCTCCAGCCCGAGCCCGCCCAGGCCTCCGGTGATGAGATAGGTCCCCTCCGCCGAGAACGCCTGGGGCGAGGCCGCCTTGCCACCGGCGACGCCCCGCTCCAGCCGGGCCACGTGGCGCTGACCGCCGCGCAGGGCAATCCGGTCCTCCGCGGCGTCCGCCAGCAGCTCCGCGGCCAGCGACGTGACTTCGTCGGGCGACGGCTGCGCGCTCAGGTCCACATGGGCGCAGCGCAGCTCCGGGTGTTCATGGGTGATGACGGCGGCGAGGCCCGCCAGGGACGCGGCCGCCGGTGCGCCTGTCGTCGAATCCTGTGCGATGACGTGCAGTCCCGACGTCACCAGCCACAGCCGTGGCGCGTCACGCCAGCCGCGCTGGGCCCAGGCCTGGAGCAGGGACACCACGCTCGTTCCGCCCAACGTCACGGCCTGCTCGAACGCCTCGGGCTCCGCCACGCTGGCCGCCACGTCGAGCCCGTACAGGTGCACCATGCCCTTGCACGGCGACTGCTCGCTGAAGGCGTCGCGCAGCAGCGCCTGGAGGTCCTCCAGCCGCGCCGGGTTGACGCGGTAGTGGTCCTCGGCCAGCCGCTCATAGGCCGGCCCTGCCTCCACCACGACGCTGGCTTCGGCGCGCTCGGCGAGCCCACGGGCCAGGGACTGGCCAATGCCCCTCGCGTCCGCGAAGACGAGCCACCGGCCCTGGTTGCGCGAGCCACCAGCGTCCTCCCGAGCCACGCGCGGCTGCGGCTGCCACCGGACCGAGTACATCCAGCGGTCCACTTCATCCGCGGGCGCGCTGGCCGCGACGGCCTTCTTGCAAACCAGCCGCTGCACCTCCGCCACCACCCGGCCCTGGTCGTCCAGGAGGGCGACGTCGCATTCAATGGCGCTCGCTCCCGAGGAGGCGCCATTCACGATGCGGACATGGCTCCAGAGCGCGTCCTCCGCCGGCGCCAGGACGCGGAGCCGGGAGAAGGAGGAAGGAACGTACACGCCGCCCTGGCCATCCACCCCTCCGAGCGCCGCGGCCAGAACCTGGAAGCAACCGTCGAGCAGCGCCGGGTGCAGGCTGTACCGCGCGTCCTCGGCCGTCCGCTCGCCCGCGAGCTGCACACGTCCCAGTGCCTCGCCCTCGGCGCGATGAAGCTCGGTGACGACGCGGTAGCCAGGCCCGTAATCCAGGCCAATGTCCCGCAGCCCCTGGTAGTGCGCGTCGACAGACACCGGGGTCCCAAGGCGCGCGCGCAATGTCTCCAAGGCGACGGGCGCCTCGACGGACGCCGTGCCCTTCCGCAGGGTGCCTTCCGCGTGAAGCGTCCAGGTCCGCTCATCCGTCGGCGTCTCTCGCAGCACGGGCGCGCTGAAGAGCCGGAACGCATGGGCCCCCGAGGGCTCCGTGGAGAGCCAGAGCTGGAGCACCCGCTCCTCGTCCTCCGGGAAGGACATGAGCGCGCTGAAGCTCACCTCCTCCAGCGTGACGGGCTCCCCCAAGGTCTGCTTCGCCGCGCTCAGCGCCATGTCGGCCATGGCCGCCGCGGGCAAGGCGGGGACGCCCTGCACGCGATGCTCCGAGAGCAGCGGGAAGTGCTTCGGCCCCAACTGCACCTGCCACAGCCGGGACACGTCCCCCTGCGCGGACAGGTCGATGCGCTCGCCGATGAGCGGATGCCCGGAGGCGGACCGCGACGCACGCGACGTGCGGGACACCGGCTCCATCCAGAAGCGCTCGCGCTGCCAGGGGTACGTGGGCAGCGGCACGAGCTGGCCCTTGCCCGGGTACACCCGATTCCATGCGACGCGGTGGCCCGAGGCGTAGAGCGCGCCCAGGGACGACAGCATCGTGTTCCGCTCGTCCTCGCCACGCCGAAGGGACGCGAGCGCCACGCCCTCCTGGTCCACCGCGCCCAACGTCTGCTCCACGGCCGGGAGCAGGACGGGATGCGGGCTGACCTCGATGAACACGGTGTGCTCGCTCGCGACGAGCTGCCGGGTGGCGGCCTCGAAGCGCACCGGAAGCCGGAGGTTGTTGCCCCAGTGCGCCGCGTCCAGCTTCGCCCCGTCCAGGAACTCGCCCGTCACCGTGGAGCAGATGGGAACCTGCGCGGCGCGCGGAGTGATGCGGGCGATTCGGCCCTCCAGCTCCCGGCTGATGACCTCCACCAGGGGGGTATGCGACGGCACATCCATCTTCACCCAACGGGTGAAGACGCCCCGCTGCCCCAGCGCCGCGACGGCTTCCTGCACCGCCTCCGGCTCACCCGACAGGACCTGCGAGCGGGGACCATTCAAGCCGCCCAGCCACAGTCTGCCGCTCCAGGGACGGATGGCCTCCTCCGCCTCCTCCGCCGACAGCTCGACCAGCGCCATCGTGGCGCCGCGTCCGCCAAGGCTCCGCATCAGCTTGCTGCGGTGGCAGATGATGAGGCAGGCGTCCTCCAGGCTCAGCGCGCCGGCCACGTGCGCGGCGACGACCTCGCCCATGCTGTGCCCCATGACGGCGTCGGGCTCGATGCCCCACGAGCGCCACAGCGCCGTCAGCGCCACTTCGACAGCGAAGAGGACCGGCTGGTTGATGTCGATCTCCGCCAAGCGCGAGCGCGCCTCATCCGCGGCGATTTCGTCGAGCACGCTCCAGCCCAGGAAGGGCCGCAGCGCCTGGTCCACCTGGACGAGCGCCTCCCGGAACACCGGCTCGCGCTCCATCAACGCCCGCCCCATGCCCGCCCGCTGCGCCCCCTGGCCTGGATAGACGAAGACCCGCTTGCGGCGCGCGCCGAACGCCTTGCGCCCCGTCCAGGTGCCCTCGGGCAGTTCACCGCGCGCGAAGGCCCGGAGCCGCTCCGCGGTGCGCTCCGGCGAATCCGCCAGCACCGAGAGCCGGTGGGCGTGGTGCGTGCGGTGGGACGCCGCCGTGAAGCAGACGTCGGGGAGGCTCGCGGCCTCACCTCGCTCCAGACGCTCCGCGTGACGCGCCGCCAGGGCCTGAAGGGCCTCGCGACTGCGCGCGGACAGGGGCAGCACCTCCGTCCGGCGCGGGAGCGCGTCCCTCGCCGCCACGGCGGGTGCCTCTTCGAGGATGACGTGGGCGTTGGTGCCGCTGATGCCGAACGAGCTGACACCGGCGCGGCGCGGCTGGCCGGCGGACTCCCACGGGGTGAGTCGCGTGGGGATGGTGAGCGCGCTGCCTTCGAGCTGGATGCGCGGGTTCACCTGCTTGAGGTGCAAGTGCGCCGGGAGGCGCTGGTGACGCATCGCCAGGACGACCTTCATGATGCCCGCCACGCCCGCGGCGGACTCCAGGTGTCCCAGGTTCGTCTTCACCGAGCCGATGCCACACACGCCGCCATCGGCGCGTGGCACGCCGTACGTCTCGCGCAGCGCCTCCACCTCGATGGGGTCACCAATGGGCGTCCCGGTGCCGTGCGCCTCCACGTAGCTCACCTGCTCCGGCTTCAGCCCCGCACTGTCCAGCGCCTGGCGGATGAGGGCCTGCTGCGAGAGCACGTTGGGCGTGGTGAGCCCGGTCGACTTGCCGTCCTGGTTGATGGCGGAGCCGCGAATCGTCGCCAGGATGAGGTCGCCATCCGCGAGCGCGTCCGACAGGCGCTTGAGGACCACGATGCCGCAGCCCTCGCCGCGAGTGAATCCGTTGGCGGAGGCGTCGAACGCCTTGCTCCGGCCATCCGGCGCGAGCGCCTGGAGCTTGGCCACGAGCTGCACGGACTGCGGAGAGAGAATCAGGTTCACACCGCCCGCGAGCGCCATGTTGCACTCGCGCGCCCGGAGGCTCTGGCAGGCCAGGTGGAGCGACACGAGCGAGGACGAGCAAGCCGTGTCCACCACCAGGCTCGGGCCCTGGAAGTTGAAGAGGTACGACAGCCGTCCGGAGAGGACGCTGGCGGCGACACCCGTGGCGCTGAAGGCGTCTCCCGTCTCCGGCTGCTCCACCTGCATGCAGTGGTAGTCGTCATTGCAGGCGCCAATGAAGACGCCGCTGCGGCTGCCCGACAGCTTGTCGACGTCCAGACCCGCGTCCTCGAGCGCCTCCCACGCGACTTCGAGCAGCAGGCGCTGCTGCGGGTCCATGCGCACGGCCTCCCGGGGCGAGATGCCGAAGAAGCCCGGGTCGAAGCCGTCCACCGTGTCCAGGTAGCCGCCCCAGCGCATCGCGCCTTCCGTGAGGCCGGCGACGTCCTCCCGGGGCCAGCGGTCGAGCGGAATCTCCCGCACCGCGTCGACGCCCCCTTCGAGCAGCCGCCAGTAGGACTCCACGTCCTCCGCCTTGGGGAAGCGGCACGCCATGCCCACGATGGCGATGGGCTCCTTCGCGGCGCCCTCCACGGCATTCAGCCGCGACTGCATCTTCTCCAGCGCCACCAGCATGCGCTTGGCGGGAGACAGCTCGTTCGACTCGTCAGTGCGATTTGCCATGTCGGAATCTCTTCAGTCCGCGAGCGCGGCCAGCTTCTCCGCGAGGAGCGCCTCGGCTTCGTCGTCCGAGAGCTGCTTGACGTTGTTGACGATGGCGGCGTCGAGCGCCGCGGCTTCATCCCGCTGCGGCTCGGCCGGGTTCGTGATGGGAAGTTGGAGCAACTCGGCGAGGTGCACGACGAGCGCGGCCACCGTCGGATGCCGCCAGACCAGCGTCGCCGGGAGCCGCAGCCCCAAGCTGGCTTCCAGCCGGTTGCGAATCTCCAACCCCATCAGGGAGTCCAACCCCATGCTGCCCAGGGGCTCCTGCGGGTCGATTCGCGAAGGCGCCAGCCGGAGCACATGGCCGGCCTGCTCGCACAGGTGCGTCTCCAGCAACTGCGCGCGGTGCAGCGCCTCCGCGGCCCGGAGCGTCTCCACGAAGGCCCCGCGCACGGCCGGCACGTCCGATCGGCTGGCCTGCTCCTGTGCCAGACGCGACAGGAACGGCGAGCGCGCCGCCGTCAGATAGAATTCGCTCCACTGCCGCAGGTCGAAGCGCATCACCACCACCCGCGGCAGCGCGCTGCCCAGGATGCGGCTCAGCGCCTCCAGCGCCTGTGTGGGCGGCATGGTGTCCACGCCGCGCTGACTGATGCGCTCCCCGCGCGCCACCGCCGCGGCGGCAAGCCCCACGCCGGCCCACGCGCCCCAGTCGATGCTCAGCGCGGGCAGCCCCAGCCCCGCCGGTACGACGCGAGCGCATCCAGGAAGAAGTTGGCCGCCGCGTAGTTGCCCTGCCCCGGCGAGCCCAGCAGCGAACCCGCCGCGGCGAACAACACGAAGTGGTCCAGCGGGAACGACGCCGTCAGCGTGTGCAGGTGCCACGCACCGTGGACCTTGGGCTCCATCACCGTGCGCAGCCGCTCGGCCGTGAGGTTCACCAGCACGCCGTCATCGAGGACCGCCGCCGCGTGGAAGACGCCCCGGAGCGGAGGCATCTCCGCCGCCACTTCCCCCAGCACCCGCTCCAGGTCCGGCCGCGCCGCGACATCCGCCTTGAACACCCGGACCTCGGCGCCCTGAGCGCGCAGCGCATCGAGCACCGGCTGCGCCTCCGCGGACGCGCCCTTGCGGCCTAGCAACGCCAGGTGGCGGGCGCCTCGCTCGACCAGCCACTCCGCGAGCTTCAGCCCCAGCCCACCGAGGCCACCGGTAATCAGGTACGTGGCATCCGCGCGAAGCTCCGCTGGCGCCGCCGTGGAGCGCTCCATGCGCGAGAGGCGCGCCACGAACCGCGTCGTCCCTCGGAGCGCGACCTGCTCCTCCAGGCTCGAGGCGAGCAACTCCCGGGTCAGCTCCCGGGCCTGGGCCTCGTCGCGAGCCCCCAGGTCCACGCTGGCGCACCGGAGCTCGGGATGCTCCAGCGAGAGCACCCGTCCCAGGCCCCAGAGGGGCGACTGCTCCACATGGGCCACCTGCGCACCGGACTTGAGGGCCTGGACGCCTTCCGTCACCAGCCACACGCGGGGCATGTCCCGAAAGCCCGACGCGACCACGGCCTGCGTGAGGTGGAGCGCGCTCGCCACGCCGAGCGTCCGCGCCTGGACCAGCGCCTCCGCATCCGCCTCCAGGCCGGGCACGTCCAGGCTGAAGAGGTGGACGACGCCCCGGCACGCGGGCCGCCCGGCGCCGAACTCGGTCTCCAGAATCCGTGCGAAGCCCTCCGTCCGCGACGGGTCCACCACGTAGTGCCCCGGCTCGATGAGGCGGGACTCCGCGCCGTGCGAGACGAGGACGCAGCGCTCCCCCCGCTCACTCAGCGCCGCCTGCAGCTTCACGCCGAAGCCCGCGCGGTCCGCGAGCACCAGCCACGTGCCGGACGCGGCATCGGAGCCAGCAGCGGGTGCCTCACGCGGCGCCTCCTGCCAATCCACCCGGTACATCCACCGGTCGATTTCGTCCGCGGACCGGCGGCGGACGGCATCCAGGTGGCGCGCCATCACCCCGCGCGCCTCCATCAGGACGTGCCCCTCCGTGTCCAACAACGTCACGTCGGCCTCAATCGAGCCCGGCCCACTGCCCGGCTTCACGCGGGCGTGACTCCACAGCGAGCGGCCAGGACGCCCGTGGACGCGCAGGGTGTCCACGGCCACCGGGACGAATGTCTCCCCCCGGCGGTCTCCCAGCCCCGCGCCGTTGATGGCCTGCAGGCAGGCATCCAGCAGAGCGGGATGGAGCTGATGCGCCGTCATCTCCGCCGCGACGGAAGGCGACAGCTCCAGCCGCGCCACCGCCTCGCCCTGCCCCTTCCACATCTCCTTCACCAGGCGGAAGCTCGGGCCGAAGTCGACGCCGCGCTCCAGCATGAGCTGGTAGTGCTTCTCTCCCTCCAGGAGCTTGGAGCACCGAGCCCGCGCCTCGTCGAGCGCGAAGGCCTCCGCGTCCGAGCGCTCACGCAGGCGGCCCTCGGCGTGGAGCGTCCAGGCGCCTGCGCCGTCCACGGGACGGCTGAAGACCTGGAAGCGCCTCGTGCCGTCCGCCTCTGGGATGAAGCGCATCTGCACCGCGAGCGCTTCATCGCGAGGTAGCACCATCATCTCCTGGAAGATGACGTCCTCCAGCGCATGCCGGCCCGGTCCGAACGCCTCCGCGGCTCCGGCGAGCGCCATCTCCAGATACCCGGTGCCAGGGAGCACGACCTCGCCGTGGACGACGTGGTCGGACAGGTACGCGGGGCTGTCCGCGAACAGCTCCGTCTTCCACAGGTGCGCGCCGTCCTGCCCGGCCAGCGACACGTGGGTCCCCAGCAGCGGATGGTGGCCCGCGTCCCGTGTCCGCCGCGTGCGCGTGGACGCCTCAATCCAGAAGCGCTCGTGCTGCCAGGGATAGGTGGGCAGCGGCGCGAGCCTTCCGCGCACGGGGTGCTGACGCGCGAGGTCCACGTCGTGCCCCACCGCGTAGAGCGCGCCCAGCGAGGACAGCATGGCGCCGCGCTCGTCCTCGTCCCGGCGCAGCGAGGGCAGCACCGTCCCCTCACGCCCGAGGTGACGCAGGTGCTGCTCCACCGCCGGCAGGAGGATGGGGTGCGGGCTCAGCTCGATGAAGATGTCGTGCCCGTCGACCGCGAGCTTCTCGATGGCCTTGGAGAACAGCACCGGCTCGCGCAGGTTGTCCGCCCAGTAGCCGGCCCGGAACTCCGCGCCGTCCGTCATCCGCCCTGTCACGGTGGAGCAGATGGAGACTCGCGACGCGCGCGGCGCGAGGTCCTGGAGCACCGCGAGCAGCTCCGGCCGCAGCGGGTCCATCTGCGGACTGTGCGAGGCCACGTCCACCTTCACGAAGCGGCAGAAGACGTCCCGCTCCTTGAGGCGCTGGGCAATCTCCTCCAGCGCGCCGGGCGCCCCCGACAGCACGGTGGACCGCACGCTGTTGCTCACCGCGACGGAGACCTGCGACTCCAGGCCCCGCAGGGCCTCCCGCGCCTCCTCCAGCGTCAGGTCCACCAGCAGCATGGAGCCCTGCCCGCTCACGCCGCGAAGCAGCCGGCTGCGGCGGCAGATGACCTTCGCCGCGTCCTCCAGGGTCAGCGTCCCGGCCACGTGCGCAGCGGCCACCTCACCCATGCTGTGGCCCACCACCGCGTCGGGTTCGATGCCCCAGGCGCGCCACAGCTCCGCCAGCGCCACCTCCATGGCGAAGAGCACGGGCTGGATGATGTCGATTTCGTGCAGCCGGCCCTGGCCCTCCTCCGCCGCCAGCTCTGCCAGGACGCTGAAATCCGCGCAGGCCCGGATGGCCGCGTCGCAACGCTCCAGGGCCTCACGGAACGCGGGCTCCTCCGCCAGCAGCCTGCGCCCCATGCCCAGCCACTGCGAGCCCTGCCCCGGGAACACGAAGACCACCCGGCGCCGGGACTTCCCCGTCGCACGTCCCACCGCCGCGCCCGGTACGGGTTCGCCGCGAGCGAAGGCACCCAGCTTCTCCGCGAGCTCCGCGTGCGTGTGGCCCGCGAGCGCGAGCCGGTGCTCATGGTGGGAGCGGGCCAGGGCCGCCGTGGCGCAGACGTCGCGCAGTGACACGTTGGGATGCTCGGCGAGCCAATGCGCGTGGCTTCCGGCCAGCGCCTGGAGCGCTTCGGGTGCGCGTGCCGAGAGCACGAGCAACTCCGCGCCACGCACGGACAGCGCGGGCTGCTCCGCTGGCACCGGCGGCTCTTGCAGGATGACGTGCGCGTTGGTGCCGCTGATGCCGAACGCGCTCACGCCCGCCCGGCGCGGCTGCTCGGTCCGGGGCCACGGCTGGAGCGACGTCGGAACGACCACCGGCGCGCCATCCAGGACGATGTCCGGGTTGAGGCGCTGAAAGTGCAGGTTGGGAGGAATCGCCTCGTGACGCAGCGCCAGGGCCGCCTTCAGGACGCCGGTGAGGCCCGCCGTCGCCTCCAGGTGCCCGACGTTCGTCTTGACGGAGCCCACGAAGAGCGGCGTCTGGGCGCTCCGCCCCGTTCCCAGCGCGCGCGCCAGCGCTTGCAGCTCGATGGGGTCTCCCAGCGAGGTCCCCGTCCCATGCGCTTCGACGAAGGAAATCTGCGAGGGCTTGAGCCCGGCGCTCGCCAGGGCCTGCTCGATGACCCGCTCCTGCGCTGGGCCATTGGGCACCATGAGTCCGCTGCTGGCGCCGTCCTGGTTCACCGCCGAGCCAGCGATGAGCGACAGAATCTCATCGCCATTGGCAAGCGCATCCGACAGCCGCTTGAGCACCAGGACGATGCAGCCCTCGGCGCGCACGAAGCCGTTGGCGGCCGCGTCGAAGGCCTTGCACCGCCCGTCCGGCGACAGCCCTCGGCTGCTGGAGAGGGCGATGGTCGGGTCCGGCATCAGCATGAGGTTCACGCCAGCGGACAGCGCCAGGTCGCACTCACGGTTGCGCAGGCCCTGGCAAGCCACGTGGAGCCCCACCAGGGACGACGAGCACGCCGTGTCGATGGACATGCACGGCCCCTGAAGGCCCAGCGTGTACGCCAGTCGTCCTGCCGCCGCGTTCAGCGAGGTGCCCGTCAGGTGGTAGATGTCCGGCGCATCCCCGAGCTGCCGCCCCTGGAGCTGCGCGTAGTCGCTGCCAATGATGCCCAGGTAGACACCGGAGCGACTCCCCGCGAGCTGGTCCGGTGGCTGCCCCGCGCGCTCCAGCGCTTCCCACGCGACCTCCAGCAGCAGGCGCTGCTGCGGGTCCAGGCGCGAGGCCTCCCGGGGAGACACGCCGAAGAAGGCGGCGTCGAACTGGTCCACACCGTCGATGAAGCCGCCCCAGCGCGCATAGGTGCGGCCCCGCTTGTCCGGGTCCGGGTCGTAGAGCGCCTCCGCGTCCCACCGCTCACGCGGCACCTCGGTGACGGCGTCCACGCCCTGGCTCAACAACCGCCAGAACGCCTCTGGCGTCCGCGCACCTCCGGGGACCCGGCAGGACGCGCCGACAATGGCGATGGGCTCCGAGCGCGTGCGCTTGAGGGCCTCGCTCTCCGCGTGCAGGTCGAGCGCCAGCAACGCGAGCCTCTTGGGAGAGAGACTCGAAATCTTCTCGTAGAATTCCTTGCTCATCGCAGCCGTCCGATTCAGCTCAGCTTCTGGGCAATCAAGCGTTCGACTTCGTCGTCCGACAGCTCCGTGACGTGCGCCAGCCGCTCAGACAGGTCCCCGATGTCCGCCGGCCCGGTGGAGGCCTTCGGCGCGGGCGCCGCCACGGCGGGCAGCGGGATGTCCACCGCGGTGACGCTGGCCGCGAGCCGCTTCGCCATCGACAGGACTGTCGGGTGGTCGAAGGCGAGGCTCGCGGGCAGCTCCTTCTCCAACCCGCGCTGCAACACGTTGCGCAGCTCCACGGACATCTGTGACGTCATCCCCATCTGGAAGAAGCCACGGTCAGCGGGAGGCAGCTCCGTGAGCGCGAAGCCGAGGATGCGGCCCACCTCGCCTTGAATGCGCTGCACGAGCGTTTCAAACCGGCGGTCGGCCGGCAGCGCCTTGAGTTCCCCGAGCAGCCGCGCCCGCGACGCGGCGCCACCACCCGTGGACGTCGCGCCCGCGCCCATGTGCAGCAGGAAGGGCCGGCGACGGCGCGTCTCCCAGATGGGCTTGAGCACGGCCCAGTTCACGGAGGCCACCGTCTTGTGGCTCACGCCCGACCGGAGCACCTGCCCCATGCCTCGAGCGCCCGCTCCGAGGCCATGGGGTTCAGTCCGAAGCGCGCATAGCCCCGCGCGTTGTCGGCGCGCTCGCCACCAATCTCGTCCCACGTCCCCCAGTGGATGGTGGTCGCGGGCAGCCCTTCCGCCCGGCGGTGGTGTGCCAGCGCTTCGAGGAACTGGTTGCCCGCCGCGTAGTGCGCCAGACCCGAGGCGCCCCACAGCGTGGACGTCGACGAGAACAGCACGAAGAAGTCGAGTTCGAGTCCACGCGTCAGCTCGTGCAGCACCCAGCTCCCGAGCACCTTCGGGCGCATCATCGCCGCCATCGTGGCCGGGGGCAGGTCCTCCAGCCGGCACTCGGTGATGAGCGCGGCGGCGTGAACCACACCGCGCACCGGCGGCATCGTCGCGGCCGTCTCACGCAGCAGCGCCGCCATCCGGTCTCGGTCCGCCACGTCCGCGGACGCCGGGGTGACGGTGGCCCCGAGCGCACGGAGCGAGTCGAGGTCCTCCCGGCGCCGCACCGACACCGCGTCCGTCGCGGCCGGGAGGCCCGTTCTCCCCAGCAGCACGAGGTGCCGCGCGCCCCGCTCCACCAGCCACCGCGCCACCTTCAGGCCCAGGCCCCCCAAGCCACCCGTGACGAGATACGTCGCGTCCGAGCGCAGGCGCGGCAGCTCTCCAGCCCCCCCACCCCGTCCACGCGTGAGCCGGGGCACCAGCGAGCGTCCCTCGCGGAAGGCGAGCTGGTCCTCGCCATCCGCGTTGAACGCGGAGATCTCCCGCAGCACCGCGCTGATTTCATCCTGCGCGCGCGTGGGTGACAGGTCGATGAGGCCGCCCCAGACGCCCGGCTGCTCCAGGGAGACGCTCCTGCCCATGCCCCACAGGGGCGCCTGGGCCAGTGCCACCTGCTCCGGTCCGGCGCCAGTGACCTGGGCGCCGCGTGTCACCACCCAGAGCCGGGCCCGCCCTGGCGCGCCCATGAGGGCCTTCACCAGGTGCAGGGCGGACAACGAGGACTCCGGCACCGCCGTCTGCCCGTCGAACGCCGCGTCCAGGCCCCACAGGTAGAGGGCCCGCCCTTCATGCCCGGCGGCCAGGGCTGGTAGCTCGCGCAGCAGGCGCGCCATGTCCTCGGGTCGCGTCGGGTCCACCACGAAGCTCCGCTCCCCCAGACGCAGGAAGGCGTCACCCGCCGTCACCGTGGTGTACAGCGCCCCCTGGCGCCGCAGCTCCTCTGCGAACGCCGCGCCCCAACCACCCCGGTCCACGAACACGAGCCAATCCGCGGGCACCGGCTGGGAGACGCCCAAGGGCCGAGGCTCCCACGTCACGTCGTGGAACCAATCCTGCGTACGCGTATCCCCCAGCACCTCCAGGA
Source organism: Myxococcus sp. 1LA (assembly GCA_046520405.1). GTDB lineage: Bacteria > Myxococcota > Myxococcia > Myxococcales > Myxococcaceae > Myxococcus. The sequence goes on along the minus strand of JBKGHI010000039.1, from coordinate 2,183 downwards.
GCCGCTCCGGAGCAACCCGGCGCAGTCGCACGCCACGCGCCACCGCGACGGGCCGGCCTTCCGCATCCAGCAGGGAGAGCGTCCCCAGCCGCTCCTCGGCGTTGGCGGCGGGCGCGAGGGTCACATGGGCCCAGCGGACCTCCGCCGTTCCCGGTGCGACCTCCAACGACTCGATGCCCAGGGGCATGAAGAGCGCGGGCTCCCCCGGCTCGGCCGCCAACGCGAGCGCCAGCGTCTGGAGCGCGGCGTCCAGCAACGCGGGGTGGAGCTGGTAGTTCGACACCTCCTGGATGCGGTCGGCGCCCAGCGAGACACGCCCCAGGGCCTCGCCCGGCCGGCGCCAGGCCTCGCCCAGCGTCCGCAACGGTTCGTCATACTGGACGTTGCAGCGCTCCAGTTCGGCATAGAGGGCCGCCCCCTGGACATGCGCTTCGCACCGCGCGCGCACCGACTCGATGGACTCCGGCGCCGCGGCGGACACGCCCTGGGCCTGAAGCTGGCCCCTGCAGTGACGCACCCACGCCGCTTCGCCCGTCGCGCGGCTGTGGATGTGGAACGCGTGCCGGCCTCCCGACTCGGAGGAGACGTGCACCTGCACGAGCCGCCGCGTGGCGTCCGTCAGCACCAGCGCCCGCTCGAACTCGATGCCCGACAACACACGGCCACCCGAGCCCAGCGCCTCTGCCGCCGCGCTCATGCCGAGCTCGACCAGCGCGGAGGCCGGAACCACGGCGATGCCCCCCAACCGGTGCGCGCCCAGCCACGGCGGGGAGGTGCTCCCCAGCTCCAGCTCGAAGACCTGACCGTCGACGCCGTGCGCGACGCTCACCGGCCGGCCCTTGAGCGACGTCACGGGCTCCACCACGGCGGCCACGGGACTGGCCACCGCGTCCAGCCAGTACCGCTTGTGCTGCCAGGGATAGGTGGGCAGCGGGAGCGGCGTCCCACCCTCAGGGAAGAGGCGCTTCCACTGCACGGCGCTGCCCGCGCGGTACAGCGCGCCCATGGACTCCAGCAGCACCGTCCGCTCGGACTCCTCGCGCCGCAGCGACGGGAGCGTCACACCCTCGCGCCCGGCGTGTTGCAGGCAGCGCTCCACGGCGGGCAGCAGGATGGGATGCGGGCTCATCTCCACGAAGACGGAGTGACCGGCCTCGGAGAGCTGAAGCACCGCCGACGCGAAGAGCACCGGGTCCCGCAGGTTGCGGACCCAGTAGGCGGCATCGAGGCCAGAGCCGTCGCACGTGGCGCCCGTCACCGTCGACAGGATGGGCACCCGCGACGGGCTGGGACGCACCGCCGAGAGCACGGCGAGCAGCTCGTCGCGCAGCGGGTCGACCTGCGGGCTGTGCGAGGCCACATCGACCTTCACCCAGCGGCAGAACACGTTGCGCGACTCCAGCTCACCGCGAATCGCCTCGAGCGTGGCGGACTCCCCCGACAGCACCGTTGACGTCGGGCTGTTGCTCACCGCGATGGCCACGCGATCCTCGCGCCCCGCCAGCGTCTTCCGCGCGTCCTCCAGCGTCAGCTCCGTCGCGAGCATGGCGCCCCGACCGCTGATGCGCCGCAGCAGCTTGCTGCGCAAGCAGATGATGGCGGCCGCGTCCTCCAACGTGAGCGCGCCCGCCACGTGCGCCGCGGCCACCTCGCCCATGCTGTGCCCCACCACGGCGTCCGGCTCCACACCCCAGGAACGCCAGAGCGCGGAGAGCGCCACCGCCATGGCGAACAGCACCGGCTGCACGACGTCGATTTCCTGGAGCCGGGACGACTCCGCGGGCGCGCGCAGCACGTCCGCCAGGCGCCACGTGACATGGGGCCGCATGGCCGCGTCGATGCGCTCTACGGCCTCCCGGAAGACAGGCTCCTGGTCGAGGAGCTGGCGCCCCATGCCGACCCACTGCGAGCCCTGCCCCGGGTACACGAAGACCACCTTGCGCCGAGCATCCAGGTCCGCCGCCGCCGGCGCGGGGCCCTCCGAAGCGAACTCCCGAAGCTGCCGAGCCACGTCGGCCGCCGACTCACCGGCAACGGCCAGCCGGTACTCCTGGTGGGTCCGCCGCAGCGCCGCGGTGAAGCAGACGTCCCGCAGCGACACCTCCGGCGGCGCCGTGAGGACCTCCGCGTACTTCCGCGCCAGCGCCTGGAGCGCGGCGGGCGAGCGCGCCGACAGCGGAGCG
>JBKGHI010000399.1:0-5476 GCA_046520405.1 Myxococcus sp. 1LA | reverse complement strand
GTGATTTCGTCGTCGTTGTCCTGCGCGCCGCCCGCCATGGCCTAACGGGCCTCCGCCGCGCGAGCGGCCGTGCCGGACGCGGGGCGCTCGGCGCGCATGCTGCCCACCAGGGCGTAGCCCAGGGCGTTGGCGCGGCTGGTGAGCGTCTTGAGCTGGCGGTTGAAGACGTTGAAGGCCACCACGGCGGGAATCGCCACCGCCAGACCCACGGCCGTGGCGACCAGCGCCTCGGAGATGCCGGCCATGACGGTCTGCTGCATGCCGCCTCCGCCGCCCTGGGCGTTCATCTTGCCCAGGTCGTGGAAGGCCTTGATGATGCCCAGCACCGTGCCGAACAGACCGATGAACGGCGCGTTGTTGCCCAGCGTGCCCAGGTACGACAGGAAGCGCTCGTACTGGGGACGCTCGCGCGACAGGGTGGAGGCAATCACCTGCTCCACGGTGTCCGCGCCCTGGTCGGCGGAGGCCAGGGCCTCGCGGATGATTGCGGCCTCCATGCCCGTCTTGCCTTCAATGGCCTTGCGGGCCACGTCGTACTCGCCGCGGGCCAGCCGCACCGCCAGCGCCTCCGAGTCCGGCAGCCGGTGGCGCGTGAAGTACACCGTGCGCTCCAGCATGATGGCGATGGACAGCACCGACAGGACCACGAGGACCCAGAGCACCCACTCGGCGGAGGTGAGCGTCACACCGAGCAGCTTGCTGCTGAGCCAACCCAGCTCGGAGTGACTCGTCTGGGCCAGGGAGAGGAAGGGCGTCATGGAGGGAAGCCTGAGTGAATGTGGGTTGCGGGGTACACGCAACCCGGTTGCCAACTCGCGGGCCCATCTGTTGTTCCCTTGGCGCAGAAAGTCAAATGGAACGGCTCCGGCCGGGGACCGCGCTTTGTCTACGGTTCAGGTTCCAAAGCGTTTCCGGAGGGCCCTCCCGGAAGCGGACGCTCAGGCGCCCGCCCGGGTGGGAGGGGCTCAGGGCCTGCGGGCGGGGACCTCGGTGAGGGCCGGGTTCCGTTCAATGGCGGGGCCCAGCACCGCGTCGATGCGGCGCAGCAGCTCCGGCTCCAGCTTCACGCCAGCGGCCTTCACGTTGTCGTGCACCTGCTCCGGCCGGGAGGCGCCGACGATGGCGGAGGAGACGCCCGGATTCTGGAGCACCCACGCCACGGCGAGCTGGGCCATGGAGAGGCCGGCCTCCTTCGCCAGCGGGACGAGCTGCTGTACGCGGGTGAGCACGTCGTCCGTCATGAAGCGGGAGATGCCGTAGCGCTGGCCGTTGGCGTCCGTGGCGCGGCTGCCCGCGGGCGGCGCCTGGCCGGGGAGGTACTTGCCGGTGAGGACGCCCTGCGCGATGGGCGACCAGACAATCTGCCCCAGGCCCGCTTCATTGGAGGCGGGGATGACCTCCGGCTCGATGACGCGGTGGAGCATGGAGTACTGCGGCTGGTTGGAGATGAAGGGCACGCGCAGCTCGCGGGCCAGCGCGGCGCCCTGGCGAATCTGCTCGCCCGTCCACTCAGAGACGCCGATGTACAGCGCCTTGCCCTGGCGGACGATGTCGGCGAACGCGAGCATCGTCTCCTCCAGCGGCGTCTCCACGTCGAAGCGGTGGGCCTGGTACAGGTCCACGTAGTCCGTCTGGAGCCGTTGCAGCGAGCCGTCGATGCTCTCCAGGATGTGCTTGCGCGACAGGCCGCGGTCGTTCTTCCCGGGGCCCGTGGGGAAGTACACCTTGGTGAAGAGCTCGTAGCCGGCGCGGCGCTGGCCCTTCAGGGCGCGGCCGAGCACCTCCTCGGCGCGGGTGCTCGCATAGACGTCCGCGGTGTCGAAGGTGGTGATGCCCACGTCCAGCGCCGCGCGCACGCAGGCGAACGCGGCCTCCTCCTCCACCTGGGAGCCGTGGGTGAGCCAGTTGCCGTAGGAAATCTCACTGACGACGAGGCCGCTGCGGCCGAGCTTTCGGAAGTGCATGGCGCGCGAGCCTAACCGTGGGCCTCCTCGCGCGCACGGCTTCGCATGCGCCACAGGCCGCCGGCCCACGCCACCCAGGCGACGTAGACGAGCTGGAAGGGGATGCGCAGCCAGAAATACCAGTCCGGGAAGGGCAGCACGTGGGCGGCGGTGTTGGCCTGGGCCTCGTGGATGTTGGCGGGGAGGATGGCCAGGAGCAGGGCGATGAGGCCCACCGCGGCGAGCCGGCGGGCGCGCGGCAGCAGCAGGCCCAGCCCGCCCGCGACCTCCGCCACGCCGGAGAGGAAGACCCAGAGGTCGGGGGAGGGGAGCTGGGGCGGAATCATGGCCGCGTAGCGTGCGGGCATGACGAAGTGCATGACGCCCGCGCCGATGAAGAAGAGCCCCGCGGCCACGGCGGCGCGTGACTCGGGCGTGGCCAGGGCGGGCCGGCGCCGCAGCGGGGGCAGGTGCAGCAGCAGGAAGAAGGACAGCAGCAGGATGGCGAAGGACATGGGGCGCTCCTCGGAAGGGGCACAGGGGAGGCGATGGCCTTCCGTGCCTTGGACTTCAGGATGGGGCGCCGGTGGGGGCTCGCGCTTGAACGAACTGGCTGCGATGTGGCGGGGGCCAGGCTTGACGCTTCGTGATGAATGGTGAAGCTGAGGGCGCATGCACGGGCGGCCCCACCCCTTCCTGCGCTGGCTGAGGTTGCTCCTCACCTGCGTGACGCTCGCGAGCAGCGGCGCCATGGCGCTGCCGCCCGCGCAGGCGGCCGTCGTGTGCATGGTGGACGCGGGGGCTGCCCGTCCGCCGCTGTCCGAGCTCGAGCGCGCCGTGCATCGGACGCTCGCGGCGCCTGTGCGTCCGGTCGCGGCCTGCTCCGAGGTGCCAGCGGCTCGCGCCGAAGCGGACACGCCGGGCCCGGTCCTCCGCCTCTATCTGCTCCATCGGGCGTTGCTCCACTGAGTCGTCCGGAAGCCGCTCATTCCGGCTCGAACCTCAATCTCCTGGAGCAAGTCATGCCCTCGTTCTTCGGGCGCATGCGTGACGTCGCGCGAGCGTTGGCGCGGCTCATCGCAAGGACTGACAGGGGGCGGCGGGGCGGCGAGTGGCGTGCCGTCCCGTGCCGCGGTGTTACCGCTTCTCGCGCTTGTTGACGGCGTCCAGGACCTTGACGATGACCTTGACCGCGGCGCGGACCACCGCCCGGACGATGGGCCACCACACCTTGTTCCGGCTGCGCACGGAGTCGCCATCCAGCGCCGCGGCCTTGTCAGCGGCGGCGAGGACCTCACGCAGGAAGTCGGGGTCCTTCTCCGTCTTCGCCTTCGTCTCGGCCAGGAGGCTGCTGAAGGAGTCCTTCCCCAGCCGCTCCGTGGGGAGCGTGCGGGTCTCCAGCTCACGCATCTCCTCCGCCGAGTAGGGGTCGCACATCCGCTCCAGCAGGCTGGTCAACTGGAGATAGAGCGCGCCTTCGAGGAGCCGGTGGTCCGTCTCCTTCAGGTCGCGGCGATGTACGCGTCGACGCTGAGGCTGCCCGGGCTGCCCTCGGACTCGTTGCCGATGAGGGCGTACTCCATCAACAGCGCGTGCACGTCCGACGGCCCCGCGGCCTCCGCGCGTCCGCCCACGCCCATGACGGCGCCGCTGCCGGCCACCGCGGCCAGCGTGGTGTTGCGCAGGAAGCCCCGGCGCGAGGAGGTGAGGGGGGCGGTCGTAGGCGTCTTCGTCGTCACAGGTGCGCCTCGATGTCGGGGGGACGTGTCCCGGATGGGACGCGGCTCACCGTGCAGACGGCATGCCGGAAAGGAGGGCCGTGAAAGGGCGCGAAGTTCATGCGGGCCTGGCGCTGGGCGTGACGGGCCGCGCTACACCATCGCTGGAGTCGTGACGCGTGCTGCTACAGGCGGTGGGCGGCGTTCAGCGTGGCGCGCCGTCGCGTCCCCGGGCCTGGACGCGCGGGCCCCGGCGTTGAAGCGATGACGGCGTGGTGCCGAACATCCGCCGGAAGGTGCGCGTCAGGTGCGCCGCGTCCGAGAAGCCAGCCGCGTACGCGGCTTCCCCCAAGGTCCGGCCCGAGGCGATGGCCCCCGCGGCCCGCTGGAGCCGGAGCCACAGGAGGTAGGGCCGCAACGGGACGCCGACGGATTCGGTGAACGTGTGCATCAGCCTGCCAGGCGACAGGCCCGCGACCTGGGCCAGGGCTTCGAGCGAGGTGTCTTCCGGCGCTTCCGCCGCGCGCAGGTGACGCAGGAGCTTTCGCACGCGAGGGTGGAGCTGTTGGGGCGCACCGGGTGTCCCCGACAGCGAGGCCAACGTGGCCTCCATCCATCCGCCGACCGCTTCGTGTTCCAACATGCCCGACGTGGGCAGGCCCGCGAGGAGCGCGTCACGCCGCGCGTCGTCGAACAGGCACAGCGGTCCATCGAGCGCGGCCTGGAGCCTGGCGCCGTCGTCGCTCTCGGGTTCGATGAAGAGGATGAGGACCTCGCTGCCGCGCGCGTCGAGCGCGTGGGGCACGTCCGGGCCCACGAGCACGCCGGCCGCCTGCTCGGCGGTCTTCATTCCCCGCGCGCGCACGGAGAGGTGGCCCTGCTGGCAGAGCACCAGGTGCATGGCGTGGTGGGCGTGCTTCGTCGTCGCGTCACCGGGGCCCCACATCGCGAGCGCCGTGGGCCACACCACCAGCGGCATGTCGGGCCACGGCGCCTGGGGCGCCAGCTCGGGAGGGCGGGCAAGGAGCATCTGGAGGGTGTGTTCTATCAGCAGGGTGCTGCCTCGTGGGCGCCACGGCGTGCGTGCTTCCTGGCACCGTGGGGCGGGGCCCGGGCCGCCTTTGCCTCTCATTCCGGCACTGAAGGCAGCCTCGCGTCCCGGTATCGCCGTGGGCACCTCCTGCGCGGGATGCCGTGGCCCCAGCGGGGCCGCACAGGGCGTGGGTGGCATGCAGCGGGAGGGGGCGTCGATGCGTGACGGGATGCGACCGCTCACACGCGGACCGCGACGGCTGGGCGCCGCGTCGCTTGTGGGGAATGGGCCGAGTAGCCGACACTCGCCGCTTCATGGCTGCCAGTGAAGAACGCCGCTTCCAGGCCTTGGTGCTCGCGCCCATCCGGCGCGTGCAGCGGCGTCTGAACGCGGTGGCCTGGGCGGAGGCGGCGTCGTCCCCATGTGGGCCACCGCCACGGCCTGCGTGCTGGCCCGCTTCCTCCTGCGCGGCGCGTTCGTGTGGGCGCTGCCGCCGGTGCTGGCCCTGGGGTTGGGGGCGTGGTTCTGGCGTGCCCGCAACCGCCGCGTGTCGCTGGAGCATGCGGCGGTGCTCGCGGACCGATCCGCGAACGCGGGCGGCCTGCTCCTCACGCGGTTGGAGCGCCCGGTGGGAGAGTGGGAGCTGGCCGTCAATCAGCTCGCGGGCGCGGTGAAGCCTCCCGAGGTGAAGTGGCTGCGCCCGAGCGCCGCGCTCGCGGGCGCGGTGTTGTTCGCGGTGGTGGGCTTCCTGCTGCCCTTGTCCGCGCCGCGAGGCCGCGCCG
>JBKGHI010000398.1:0-5488 GCA_046520405.1 Myxococcus sp. 1LA | reverse complement strand
GCGCACACGGTGCTCTGCGACACGAAGCCACCGCGCTTCGCGGACGCGGTGCGCGAGGCCACGGCGGCCGCGGCGCGGACCTGTGCCTGGACCTGGTGGGCGGCAACTACGTACCGGAGACACTCAACGCCCTGGCGCCCCGGGGCCGGTTGATGCTGGTGGGGCTGGTGGCGGGCGCGGCCACGGAGGTGAACCTGGGCACGGTGCTGACGAAGCGCCTGCGCGTGACAGGCACCGTGCTGCGAAGCCGGCCGCTCGAGGAGAAGATTGCCCTGGCCCAGAGCGCGGAGCGGCACCTGCTGCCGCTGTTCCGCTCGGGGGCGCTGCGACCCGTGGTGGACGCGGTGGTGCCGCGTGCGGACATCCAGCAGGCGCTGGAGCGCATGGCGGGCAATGACTCGGTGGGCAAGCTGGTGGTGCGCTGGGCGTGAGGCCCACGGCGTTTCGACGTCCAGGAACGCATCGACAAGTAACTGACCATTGCGCCCCTCATCCGGGCCCTTATCCTGCGCCGCCATGTCCACCCACTTCGACCCCAGCGCCGCCGCCCAGCCGGACTCCGGCGTGTTCGGCCTCCCCCACTCCCCGGAAGAGGCGCACGTCGTCCTCATCCCCGTCCCCTTCGAGGCCACCACCAGCTACGGCGGCGGCACGTCCGAGGGCCCGGCCGCCGTCCTGGAGGCCAGCCGGCAGGTCGACCTCTTCGACGTCGAGACGGGCCGCCCCTATGCGCGCGGCATCGCCATGCTCCCGGAGCCCCAGGAGCTGCGTGACTGGAACACGCAAGCCAAGGAGCGCGCCCAGGTCGTCATCGAGGCCGGTGGCATCCACTCGGGCGACGCCGCGCTGCTCCAGGCCGCGAAGGACGTGAACGTCCTCTGCGACCAGATGAACGAGCACGTCTACCGCACCACGAAGCACTGGCTGGACCAGGGCAAGCGCGTGGCCGCGGTGGGCGGTGACCACTCCATCTCCTACGGCATCATCCGCGCGCACGCGGAGAAGTACCCCGGCATGGGCGTGCTGCACCTGGACGCGCACGCCGACCTGCGCGTGGCCTACGAGGGCTTCACCTGGTCCCACGCGTCCATCATGTACAACGTCGCGGAGCGCATCCCCGGCGTGAAGACGCTGGTCCAGGTGGGCCTGCGCGACATGAGCGCGGAGGAGCACCAGTACATCGTCGACTCCAACGGCCGCGTGCACGGCTTCTTCGACGCCGCGCTCCAGAACAAGCGCTTCGACGGCGTGCCCTGGAACAAGCAGGTGGATGAAATGGTCTCCCTGCTGCCGCAGCAGGTCTACCTGTCCTTCGACATCGACGGACTGGACCCCGTGCTCTGCCCGCACACGGGCACCCCGGTACCGGGCGGCCTGTCCTTCCCCGAGGCCGTCGCGCTCATCTCCGGCGTGGTCCGCTCCGGCCGCACCATCGTGGGCTTCGACCTCACCGAGGTGGCCCCCGACCCCGAAGGCGGCGAGTGGGACGGCAACGTCGGCGCCCGCCTGCTCTACAAGATGATTGGCTGGATGCTGAAGTCGCAGCGCGATTGAGCGCCGCCGGGCCTAGGTGCTCCGCGGCAGCTTCAGGCTGAATGTGGAGCCCTGGCCGGGCCGGGACTCGACGGAGAGCGTGCCCCCGTGGAGGCGCGCCAGCTCCGACGCGACGTACAGCTCCAGCCCCGCGGCGCCCTCCGTGTCCGCACGGAACGGGGTGAAGAGCCGCGCCACCACCTCCGCGGACAGGCCCGGCCCGGTGTCCGTCACCCGCACCGTGACGTGCGCGGGCGCCGGTTCGAGCGACACCTCCGCAGCGCCACCGTGACGAAGCGCGTTCGCCAGCAGCGCGTCCAACACCTGCCGGATGCGCGGCGGGTCCACCTGTAGACGCACTGGCTCCTCGGGCACCTCCAAGCGGATGCCCGGGCCCAGCGCCGCCACCGCGTCGCGCAGGTGCTGGCCCAGGTCCACTTCGACGCGCGTCAGCGACGCGGCCCCCGAGGACAGCCACGCCAGCTCCCGCAGGTTGCGGCCCACGGACTCCAGCGATTGGAGCTGCGCCTCCAGCGTGGCCAGCGCCGCGCGGTCCACGGCCGGCGTGTGCTCCAGCCGGCGGAGCTGCGCTCGCGCGGTGTCCAGCGGGCCTTGGAGCGTCTTCGCCACCCACTGGCCCAGCGCCCCCAAGGGGGACCCCTCGCCTTCGGAGCGAGGCTCCGGCGAGGCGGCCAGGGACTTGTGGATGACCGATTCGAAGTCGGTGATTTCGAAGGGCTTGTGGAGGAAGGCGAAGGCCTCGGGCGCGCCCTGCGGCAGCACCGCGCTCAGGAGGATGACGGGCACGTCCTTGAGCTGGGCCTCCTGCTTCATCCGGCGGCACAGCTCCACGCCGCTCAGCCGCGGCATCATGTGGTCCGTCACCACCAATTGTGGGCGCCTGTCTCGTGCCAGGCCGAGCGCCTCCTCACCATCCCGCGCCCTCAGGACGTCGTGCCCCAGGTCCTCCACGACCTGACTGAGCACCTCCAACACCGCCGGCTCATCGTCCGCGACCAGGACGAGACTCATGCTCCCACTCCCTCGACTCGGCACGCTCCGACTGCTGGCGCGCCGCCAGGATAACAATCCACTCCCACGGTGTACCGACACCACGAGAGGACGTGCATCCCAGAGATGCATTCGTTCACGGATGACCGGAGTGGTTTATGAAGAGCGAGACACCGCATCCAGGGGGCCCCGGGTAGGCTGCGGCCTTCCCGACAGTCAGAATGTCCTTCGCCCGACAATCCCTGGCGGTGCACGGAGGGTTGGAATGAAGCACGCAGTCATGAGGTGGAGCCTGCTGGTGGTGGCCCTGATGACCTCGGGCACGGCGAGCGCGGACATGGCGCGGCGGCGCGACGCCATCGTCGAGGTCGTGCAGAAGGTCTCCCCCGCGGTCGTCTACATCGGCACCGAACAGGAGGTGGAGTCGCGCTTCCGTGGCCGCCGCTCCCCCTTGGAGGAGTTCTTCGGCGGCATGGGCGCGGAGCCAGAGCGGCAGAGAATCTCCGGCCTGGGCAGCGGCGCCATCATCGACCCCACCGGCATCATCGTCACCAATGACCACGTCATCCGCGGCGCCTCCGCCATCCACGTCATCCTGGCGGATGGCCGCTCGTTCGACGCGGAGGTCATCGGCAGCGACGCGGCGAACGACCTCGCGGTGCTCAAGGTCAACGCCAAGGAGGCCCTGCCCATCGCGAAGCTGGGCACCAGCTCCGATTTGATGATTGGCGAGACGGTGATTGCCATCGGCAGCCCGTACGGCCTCAGCAAGACGGTGACGGCGGGCGTGGTCTCCGCCGTGGGCCGCACCTTCCGCGCGGACAACCGCGTCTACAACGACTTCGTGCAGACGGACGCCGCCATCAACCCCGGCAACTCCGGCGGACCGCTGCTCAACGTGGACGGGGAAATCATCGGCATCAACACCGCCATCTTCGGTGGCGGCGCGCAGGGCATCGGCTTCGCGATTCCAGCCGACAAGGTGCGCCGCATCGTCGACGAGCTGACCCGCTTCGGAAAGGTCCGCCCCGCGTGGGTGGGCATCGACACGTCCGACCTGCCTCCGCGCGTCGCCCGGCAGCTCGGGTGGGACCGAGCCTATGGCGCGCTCGTGACGGCCGTGGAGCCGGGGAGCCCGGCGGCCGAGGCCGGGGTGAAGCGCGGTGACGTGGTGGCGGAGCTGGGCGGCTCGCGCATCCAGGACGGAGAGGACTTCGACACCCGCGTGCGCGGCTACCCCGCCCGCTCCGCCTTCCCTTTGGTGCTCTTCCGTGACGGCGCCCTGCGCACCGTCCAGGTGACGCCGGTGGAGTTTCCCGCTCGTATGGTCGAGGGGCTGGCGTGGGAGCGACTGGGACTGCGCGTGAAGGAGGTCCGCGGCGTGCTCGCCGTGTCCAACGTGCGCCCGGGCTCGGTGGCGGCGGACATCGGCTTGGAGCCGGGAGACATCATCCTCCGAGTGAACAACCAGCCCGTGGCGACACAGGATGCCTTCCGGGAGTCGCTGCTCACGGCGCGACGGGGACGTAGCGTGCTGTTGCTCGTGCGTCGCGGGCGGTACGGCTACCACGTGACGCTGCCGTTCGAGCAGGAAGCAGGCTACCGGCTGTAACAAGTTCGGGAATGGGGACGGGCTCCCCGTATTTCAGGACCCACGCGACTCGCACTAACATGCGCGGTCATGAGTTCCGTCCGTTACCAGTCCCTCGGTCCCCTGCTGGCCGGGGAAGGCTCGCGCGCCTTCCTTGGTCTCGCCCTGGAGGACGGCGCGTCTCCCCGTCCCGTGGTGCTCATCTGGGCGCCGCAAGATGTCGTGCAGAACCCCGAGCTGACGGCGACGCTGCGTCGCGAGACGGCTCGGGCGCTCGTCTTCGAGCATCCGCACATCCTCCGCGTCCACGCCCTGGCCGAGCAGGATGGCGGCCTGGCCCGCGTCACCGAGTTCGCCGACGGCGAGCCCCTGCGCAAACTGCTGGAAGCCCACCCTCGCCTCCCGCCCCACTTCGCGGCGCTCGTCGTGGCGGATGCCGCCGTGGGCCTGCATTACGCGCACATCGCCGGCAATGACGACGGCACGCCGTTCGTGCACGCGGACGTCCGGCCCGAAACGCTGATGATCTCCTTCGGCGGTCTGACGAAGGTGACGGGTTACGGCGCGCTCGGCGTGGCCCCGCGTGAGCGCGGCGGCAAGCGCGTGAAGAACCGGCGTCTGTACAGCGCGCCCGAGCAGCTCCTCGGTGGCCGCGAGGCGGTCAACGTCCAGTCGGACGTGTTCCTCCTGGGCCTGGTGCTGCACGAGTGCCTCTCCGGGAAGATTCCCTTCAAGGACGCGGCGGACCCGGACAAGGCGGTGCTCACGCGCTCGCTGCCGCCCATGGCGCAGGACGTGCCGCTGAAGCTGGACGCGGTGCTGCGCCGGGCGACGGCGAAGCGGGCCAAGGAGCGCTACCCGTCCGCGCTCGCCTTCCGTGAGGCCGTGGTCGAGGCCGTGGGCTCACTGCCCACGCACGCGGAGTTCTCCGAGTTCCTGTCGAAGTACTTCCCGCCCGATAGCGAAGCACGCGCGGCGCGGCGCCGGGTGATTGAAACGGGCATCGCGGACGTGATGCAGAAGGCCGGCATCTCGCCGCCCGCCGTGGCCGAGTTCCTCGCGCGCGGCGCCCTGCCCCCGGGATTGATGCCCGCGAAGTGGCCGGAGCTTCCGGGGTTGTTGCGGGCCTCGGGGGCGGCCGGTGGCGAGGTGGGTGGCTCGAGCTCCGGGAGTGGCGCTGCTGGTGGCGGTACGCAGGCGAGCTCGGCGACCTCGGGTACGTCGGCGCACGTGGGCGCAACCAGCACCGGGCCCAGACTCAGGCCGGCGCGAATGCTCAGGCCGGCGCGAATGCCCAGGCCGGCGCGGGCGCACAGACGCAGGCCGGCGCGGGCCGCAACCGACGCAGGCCGG
>JBKGHI010000397.1:0-5537 GCA_046520405.1 Myxococcus sp. 1LA | reverse complement strand
GGCCGGCCGGTGAGGATGAGGTCCAGCGCGCGCGACAGGCCAATGAGCCGGGGCAGCCGAACTGTACCCCCATCGATGAGGGGCACACCCCAGCGGCGGCAGAAGACGCCCAGGACGGCGTCCTCCTCCGCCACGCGCAAATCACACCACAGCGCCAACTCCAGGCCGCCCGCCACCGCGTGTCCGCCAATGGACGCGATGACGGGCTTGGAGAGCATCATCCGCGAGGGCCCCATGGGCCCATCCCCGTCCAGCTCCAGGCGGGGCATCCGGCCCTCGGCGACGGCCTTCAGGTCCGCCCCGGCGCAGAAGGTGCCTCCGTCGCCGTGGAGCACGCCCACCCGCGCGTCCGGGTCCTCGCCGAAGGCGCGGAAGGCGTCCGCCAGCGCCTGGGCGGTGACGCCGTCCACGGCGTTGCGCACCTCCGGGCGGTGCAGGATGACGGTGGTGACGGGGCCGTTCTTCTCGACGCGCACGCTCATGGCGGCGGAGTCTTCTTCCCTCGCACCCGGACCGCAATCCCACCCGCGGCGCGACGTCACATGGGCGCGTGCGCGCCCTCCCCTTCCGACACGCCGTGGATGATGCGCGAGACGACGCGCAGGTCGTCGATGAATGCCTCCAGCGCGGCCTCCTTCGCCCGGGGGTCCGGCGCGCGGAGGATGGAGGACGGGTGCACCGTGGCCACCACCACCCGCGCCCACTCCGAGGCCACCGGCTGCCCGCGCGACTGCGTCACCCGGAAGTCCTTGCCCAGCAGCGCCTGCGCCGCGGTGGCGCCCAGGCAGACGAGGACGTCCGGGCGGAACACCCGAATCTCCGCCTCCAGCCATGGCAGGCAGGCGCGAATCTCCGTCGTGGTGGGCTTCGCGTGGATGCGCCGGGGCCCCTGGCCGGTCCACTTGAAGTGCTTCACCGTATTGGTGACGTACACCTGCGCGCGGTCGATGCCGGCGGCTTCCAGCGCCTCGTCCAGCAGCCGGCCGGAGGGCCCCACGAAGGGCTTGCCGACCCGGTCCTCCTGGTCCCCTGGCTGCTCGCCCACCAGCATCACCCGGGGGCCGGGGCGCGGCTGGCCCTCGGGCTCGCCGAAGACAGTCTGGGTGCCCGTGCGCCACAGCGGGCAGGCCTGACACCCCGCGGCCGCCTTTCGGAGCTTGTCGTACGTCGGAGACTCAGGGATGAGGGGGGCCGCGGTGGTCTGGACGGAAGGACGCTTGGGCATGGCTGACACACAAGGTACGCACGGCACTCACGACGCAACCGGCCCCGAGGGCATGTTCGCCAACCGCCTGCGCAAGGGAGACAAGCGCTTCCGCAAGTGGGCCCGGGCACAGGGCCTGACGGCCTTCCGCGTCTACGACAGGGACATCCCCGAGTACCCGTTCGCCATCGACGTCTACGGAGACTGTGTCCACGTCGTGGAGTACCCCCGACGGCGCGCCATCGCCTCCGGCGCGGCGGAGACGCAGCGCGAGGAGGTCGTCACCGCGGTGACGCAGGTGCTGGCCGTCCCGCCCGAACGCATCTTCGTGAAGACGCACACGCCCCAGCCCTGGGGCCGCTCACAATACGGCCGGGTGGGCCAGGACAGCGGGCGCATCGTGGTGGAGGAGCAGGGCCTCAAGTTCTGGGTGAACCTGGGCGACTACCTCGACACCGGCCTCTTCATGGACCACCGCAACACCCGCGCGCGCGTACGGGAGGAGGCCCGGGGCAAGCGCTTCCTCAACCTCTTCGCGTACACCGGGGCCTTCACCGTCTACGCCGCCGCCGGGGGCGCCGCGAGCACGATGACGGTGGACCTGTCCAACACGTACCTGGATTGGGCCGAGGACAACCTGGACCTCAACGGCCTGGCCGACGCGCGGCACACCCTGGTGCGCGCGGATGCCAAGGCCTGGGTGGAGGCCCAGGCCGACGCGCCGGAGCGCTACGACCTGGTGGTGTGCGACCCGCCGTCCTTCTCCACGTCGAAGAAGATGTCGGGCAGCTTCAACGTGCAGCGCGACCACCCGCGCCTGCTGGCCGCCATCCGGGCGCTGCTGGCGCCCGGCGGCGTCCTCTACTTCTCCAACAACTTCCTGGGCTTCCAACTGGACCCGAAGGCCACGCGGGGGATGGAGGTGGAGGAGCTCACCCCTCGCTCCATCCCCGAGGACTTCCAGCGCAAGGAGATCCACCGCTGTTGGCGGATGGTGGTCCCCTGACGCTGGCGCCCGCTGGGACTACAGCCAGCAGACGTTGTCGATGCAGCGCTCGCCGGCCGGGCACTCGCAGTTGGCCTGGCAGGTGTTGCCGCTGCCCGTGTTGACGGGCTTGCAGACGCCATCCGTGCAGGTCTGTCCGGAGGGGCACTCGCAGTTGGCGCGGCACACCGGCGGAGTGGTCCCTGAGTCCTGCGCCGGCGGCGGCGCGGGCACCTTGCACTGGCCGTTGGAGCAGACCTGGCCGGACGGGCAATCGCAGTTGGCCTGGCAAGCCGGGCCCGTGCCCGCATCCGGCGGCGGAGGCGGCGGGGCCGGCGGACGGCAGTAGCCGCTGGTGCAGACCTCACCGGAGGGGCAGTCGCAGTTGGCCACGCACGACTGGCCCGGGTCCGGCTGCGGCGCCTTGCACTGGCCATTGAAGCAGACCTGGCCGGCGGGGCACTCGCAGTTGGCGCGGCACTGGCCCCCGTCAGGGATGGGCATGCAGTAGCCAATCTGGCAGGTGTAGTCCTCCGGGCACTGGGTGGTGGAGTCGCAGGAGGCGCGGCACTGGCCGTCCACGCAGTCCTTCCCGCCGGTGCAGTCCGCCGCGGTGGAGCAGGTGTTCGGGTCCACCGGGCGCGGGCGGCACAGGCCGCTCACACACATGTCCGTGGCGTCGCACCAGGTGTCGTCATAGCAGCCGCGGATGCATTGATTGTTGATGCAGTAGTTCCCCGCACCGCAGTCATTGTTCACCCGGCACGTCTGGGAGGAGCCGCCGTCCACACCGGCATCCGGGCGCGTCCCGCCGTCAGAGCCAGCGTCCGGGCGCGTCCCGCCGTCGGAGCCCGCATCCGGGCGCGTTCCACCGTCGGAGCCCGCGTCCGGGCGCGTCCCGCCGTCCACGGCGCCGTTGCCCACGCAGTACCAGTCCTCGCACCGCTGGCCCGAACCGCAGTCGGAGTTGCGCGAGCAGGGCTGCGAGCAGACGCGGTTGATGCAGATTTGCGACCCAGGGCACTCCAGGGAGGACGAACACTGACCCGAGCCAGGCGGAACGACCCGACACTCGCCGCCGCGGCAGCTCTCACCGATGCCGCAGTCGCGGTCGGAGACGCAGTAGCAGATGTCGTCGTCGTAGTAGTCGTCGTCATACCAATCATCCTCTCCATGGACGATGCAGCCCGGGAGGACGGTGAGGATGGCGAGCAACGGTAGCCATATGAGGCTACGTAAGGGGGTGTTCCGCATGAGTGGGGACTCCGAGAACGCGGGGGTAACCGGTCCGGCCACCGGAGGTGCTGTCCGGTTTCAGCAGCGATGGACTCCGTAGCGCAGACGGATGATCAAAGAATTTATTTGATCGGGTTTCGTCTTTCCGGAGACCCATGGCCATGGAGGTATGTAGTGGCCTGGACCATTCATTGGATCACCGGGCCGGGCTCTCATCTCGCCGGTCCGCGACCACCCCTCAAGGGAGAGCCCCTGGTGTTCCTGCGTGGAGCCCGCCCATTCGCGGCCGTCGCCATCCTCCCGGAGGAGCGACAGGGCCGTGATGTGTCCGGGGCTCCCGCCCAGGATGAACCACGGCTCCAGGCGCTGGTCCGCCGCCTCCAGGAGGGGGACCTGACGGCTTTCGAACAGCTCTACGCGCTGACGCGGGCGGATGCGTCGCGCACCCTGTGGCACCTGGTTGGCAACCGCGTGGACGTGGAGGACCTCCTTCAGGAGGCCTACCTCCGGCTGCTGACGGCCGTGAAGAAGTACCGGGGCGAATCCCGGTTCCGGACCTTCTTCTACCGGGTCTGCGCCAACGTGGCGTTGTCCCACCTGCGCTGGAAGCGGCGTCGGCCCGAGGACTCCGTCTGGGAACTGCCGGAAGCAGCGGCGGAGGGAGAGGACCCGGAGCGCGCGGCCTCGCGGCGTCAGGCGGCCCGGCTGGTGGAGCTGGCGCTGGAGCGGCTCAAGCCGAAGAAGCGCATCGTCTTCGTGTACTACGAGCTGTGTGGAATGAGCCCGGACGAGATCGCCGAGGCCGTGGGAAGCTCGCCCAACACCGTCCGCAGCCGCCTCCACCATGCGCGGCTGGAGTTCAACGAGGCCATGCAGCGTCTGCTCGGCGCCAGCCGTCCCGGAGGTCTCCATGGCGCGCCATGAACACCTCGCCCTGTGGGCCCTGGTCGCGGGTGAGCTGGACGCCGAAGCGCGCGGCCGCGTGGAGGCGCACGTCGCCACTTGCTCCGAATGTGCCCAGGCCCTGGAGCGCGTGAGACAGTCCCGCGACGTCCTCCAGGAGGCTCGCGGCGCCACGCCGCCACTGCGCTCGAACGCCATGCCCGAAGGGCTCCGCGTGGAGGCTGCACGGCGGCTGGCCCGAGGTACCCCGGGGGCTCGCTGGCCTTGGGCCGTGGCGCTCGCCGGTGTCTGCGCGGTGGTGCTGGGGCTCTGGATGGTCCGCGCGCCGAAGCCTCGGGATGAGAGCGCAGCGCACATCGCGCACAACGGGACGGGGAGGCCGGAGGCAGCGCAGGCCTCCTCCGGGCTCGGTGCGGCCATCCCACCGGACAACGCGGCCAGCCTGCCCTCCACCGCTCCAGGGACTGACACCCGCGATGCGGAGCGCCTCGCCCAGGCACCCTCCGGCAGCGGAGCGACGGCGCCTGGAGATACCACGCCCACGGAAGCCGCCACCACCGAGACGGAGCGGGTCGCCGTCGCGGGGGCCATCCTGCGCGAAGCGGGAGGCACGGAGCGCGCGCTCCAGCCCGGCATGCGGCTGCGCTCGGGCGCGGCGGTGCGGACGCCTCCACGCTCCAGTGCCTTGCTCCGGCTGCCGGACGAGAGCCGAGTGCGGCTGTCCGCGGGCTCGGAGGTGGAGCTGTCCCGCGCGGAGTCGCGCGACGTGCACCTCACCGTGAACAAGGGACGCCTGTCCGTCGAGGCCTCGCATGCCGCGCGCCAGGGCTTCCTGGTGGAGGTCGCGGGCCTGCGCGTGTCCGTGGTGGGCACCGTCTTCACCGTGGAGCGCACGAAGGACGGCGCCGCCGTGGCCGTGGCGGAGGGACAGGTCCGCGTCGAGGCGGATGGCCAGCCCCCCCGGCTGGTGGGCCCTGGCGAGCGCGTGGAGCTGCACGCGGCGAAGCACACGCTGAACCCACGGAAGATGTCGAAGCCGGACCTGCGGGCCATCGCGGAGCTGCAGGCACCGGAGGGCGAAGCGCCCGCGAGTCCCCCCAAGGCCCTCGGCACCCGGCCCGCCCCGTCGAGGAAGGCGGAGCCGGTGGACGCGCCCGTCCCCACGACGCCGGGCCCGGTGGCGGCGGTGACGCCATCACCGCAGGCGGC
>JBKGHI010000396.1:0-5634 GCA_046520405.1 Myxococcus sp. 1LA | reverse complement strand
CGCCAATCTCCCGCGTCCGCTCGCGCACCGACACCAGCATGATGTTCATGATGCCAATACCGCCCACCAGCAGCGTGATGAGGCCCACGCCCACGGCCACGCCGTACAACGCGCCCGTGAGCTGCTCGTAGGTCTGCGCCATGGCCTCCGGCCGGTTGATGGAGAAGTCGTCCTCCGCCCCCGGCGGCGTGGACCGCACGCGCCGCATGATGCCGGTGAGCTGGTCCTCCGCGGACCGCATCTGGGTGGCGTCCGCCACCGCCAGGGCAATTTCGAAGCGGCGGCCCTTGCCGAAGCTGGAATAGAACGTCTTGAAGGGGATGAAGACGATGAGGTCCATGCTCTCGCCCATCACCTTCCCCTTCCGGCTGAGCGTGCCCACCACCTGGAAGGTGCGGTTCTCCACGCGAATGGACTGGCCCACGGGACTGACGCCCGGGAAGAGCCCATCCGCCACGTCCGCGCCAATCACCGCCACTGGCCGCGTCGTCGCGTCATCCGCTTCGGTGAGGAAGCGCCCGCCGGTGATTTCGTAGCCGGAGATGTCCAGGTACTCGAACGTCACCCCCTGGATGCGCACGGTGGACAGCTGCTCGCCGCCGTGCGCCACGTCCGACACCTTCGACACCGACGGGGACATGGACGTCACGAACGGCGCCAGCGCGCGCAGCCGTTGCATCTGGTCCAGGGTGAAGTTCTTCCGGTTGCGGTACTTCCACCAGTCGCCCTTGATCATCCAGGGGAACTTGGACACGTACATCGTGTTCGCCCCGAAGGTGGCGAGCTGCTTGTGGAAGGACGTGTTCAGCCCCTGGATGATGCCGACGATGGCCAACAACGTGGCCACGCCGATGCCAATGCCCAGGGTGGTCAGCACCGTGCGAAGGCGGTTGGCCTTCAAGGAGTAGACCGCGATGCGTGCGCCTTCCAGCACATCCACGCGGAAGGCGGACCGCTGACTCATGCGCCCCCCGCGTTCAACACGTCCGTCGCCGTCCCCAAGGCCACCGTGCGGCCATCACCGTCCGCGACAATCTCACCGTCGCTCAGGCGGATGGCCCGGGGGCAGCGCGCCGCCAGCTTGGGCTCGTGCGTGACGAGCACCAGCGTGTGGCCCGCCTTGTGGAGCTGCTCGAACAGCCGCACAATCTCCTCGCCCGTGGCCGAGTCCAGGTTGCCCGTGGGCTCGTCGGCCAGCAGCATGGACGGCTCGGACACCAGCGCGCGGGCAATGGCCACGCGCTGGCGCTGACCACCGGACAGCTCGTTGGGCCGGTGGTGCATGCGGTGGGTGAGCTGCACCTTGTCCAGCGCCGCCTTGGCTCGCTCGCGCCGCTCCCGCGAGCCAATGCCCCGGTACACCAGGGGCAGCTCTACGTTGGCCAGGGCCGTCTCCTTGGGCAGCAGCTGGAAGGTCTGGAAGATGAAGCCGATCTCCACGTTGCGGATGACGGCGAGCTCGTCGTCGCTCATGCGCGACACGTCCTTGCCGTTCAGCATGTACCGGCCGCTGCTGGGCGTATCCAGGCAGCCGAGCACGTTCATCATCGTGCTCTTGCCAGAACCGGACTGGCCAATGATGGCCACCCATTCGCCCCGGTTGATGCCGAAGGAGACGCCGCGCAGCGCGCGCACTTCTTCCCCGCCCACGTGGAAGACGCGGGTGATGTTCTCCACCTGGATGAGCGGCCCCGCGCCGTTGGCTTCGCTCACGACTTCCGACCGCCCTTCATTCCCGCGCCCTGCTCGGGCTCGCGCACGATGTCGCCGTCGTTCAGCTCCTTCGACAGCGTCCGGTACGGACCTTCAATCACCCGGTCGCCCTCGTTGATTCCGGAGACGATCTCCAGCTCCGTGTCGGAGGCGATGCCCGTCTGCACGCGGCGCACCTGCGCCTTGTTGTTGCTGTCCACCACGAACACGACCTTGGCCAGCGACTCCGTGCGCTTCGCCGTCAGCCCGCCGCCTTCAATGGGCGCCTTGTAGTCCGGCAGCGACCGCTCCGAACGCACCGTCACCGCCTGGATGGGCACCAGCACCACATCGTTGTGCGTCTCCGCGGAGATGCGCGCCTCGGAGCTCATGCCGGGCAGCACGTTGGGCGGACGGGTATCCAGCGCGACGGTGATGGGGAAGCTCGTCACCTCGGCCTCCGTGCCCTCGTTCTTGATGAGCGCCTTCTGGGCAATCTCCACCACGGAGCCCGAGTACGTCTGGCCCTCCAGCGCGTCCAGGGTGATTTCCGCGGGCTGGCCCGGCCGCAGGTGCACCACCTCGTGCTCGCCCACCTCGAACTTCACCTCCATGGCGCTGAGCGCGGCGATGGTCATCACCACGTCTTCGGACAGGTCGGAGCCACGCACGCGCTCACCCACCTCGCGCGACAGCTCGATGACGTTGCCGTCGATGGGCGACACCAGCGTGGTGCGCGTGAGGTCCGTCTGCGCCTGGTCCACGATGGCCATGTTGCGCGCCAGCATCTGCTTGGCGGACGCCAGCCGCGCATCCGCCGTGTTCTTCGCGGCCCGCGCCGTGTCCACCTCGGCGGTGGACGAAAGGCCCTTCTTCGCCAGGTCCTCCACGCGCTGGAGCTCGAGCTGCGTGCGGCCCACCTCCACCTCCGCCACCTGCACGTCGGCGCGCGAGGCGTTCAGCGACGCCAACGCCTGCTTGTGCGCGGCCTGGTAGAGACGCGGGTCGATGCGGCCCAACACCTGGCCCTTCGTCACCGCCTCGCCATCCTTCACCGCCAGCTCCACCAGGTCACCGGAGAGGCTGGACGAAATCTTCACCGTCGTGGCCGCCTGCACCTTGCCCGCGCCGGTGATGGTGCGGGTGATGGTGCCCTTGCGGGCCTTCGACAGCTGGACTTCGAGCGACGGCGGAGGACGGTCCTTCAACCCGCCCGCAGTGATGGCCGCAGCACCCAGGAACAACGCGCCGGCAATGGCACCCTTCCACCACTTCATTTCGACTCTCCCGGGCTCAGCGCGCCCATGGCCCGCAGCAACGAATAGCGGGCGATTTCGACATCAATCCTGTTTTCCAACAAGGCAAGCTCGGCGCGCGTCAGGCTCAACTGAGCGTCGCGGACCTCCAGGGTGGAGCCCACGCCAGCGCGGAAGCGCTGCTCCTGCATGTCGAGGCCCTGGGCGGCGGCCTGGACGTTCTGCGCGGCCAGGCGAGCGGCCTCCAGCTGGGCCTCCAGCGTGCGGTGCGCGGCGCGCACCTCGCCTTCAATCTCCCGGGCCGTCTGCTCCAGCGTGAGCTGCGCCTTGCGGGTGTCCGCCTCGGCGCGGCGGGTGTTCGCCCCCGTGGACAAACCGGTGAAGAGGTCCCAGCTCAACCCGACGGCCGCCGTGAAGCGGTTCTGCAAGCGAGGCTCGGTGAACACCAGCGAGGCGTCCGGACCACCGCGGTTGTAGAGGCCCTGGGCCACCAGGCGCGGCAGGTACTCCGAGCGGGCAATGGACTGCCGCAGCTCCGCGGCGCGGATGCGCAGCTCCAACGTCTTGAGCAGCGGCCGGTAGGCGCGGGCTGACGCGAGCGCCTCGTTGATGGACGGCGCGGGCGGTGGCTCGGTCGTGAGCACGCCGGGGTCCTGGGCCGTCAGGGCCTCGGTCCCTGGCCGGGCCAGCCACACCGCGAGCTGGGACTGGTCGTTGACCAGCTGCCCGAGCGTGGAGGTGTAGCTGATGCGGTCGGTGCCCAGGTTCACCGTGGCGGTGATCTCCTCGTTCTTGCCCGTGCGGCCCGCCTCGAACAACGCCTGGGCGCGCTCCACCTGCTGCTCGCTGCGCTCGACGGTGGCCTTCAGCACCTGGAGCGTGGCCTGGGTGCGGTACAGGGTGAAGAAGCGGCGGATGGCCTCCAGCTCGGAGGTGTCCGCCTCTTCCTTGGCCTGGCCCTTCTGCGCGTCGCGAATCACGCCGCTCTGCTCCAACTGCTTCCAGCGGGCGCGGTCGTAGATGATCTGCGTGAGCGACATGCCCAGGTCGTAGCTCTGGGTGCTGGTGGAGGGCGTCTCGACGGCGTTGCGGATGAACTGGCCCGGGTTGGCGGGGTCCGGAACCGTGATGAACTCCTGCCGGCGGCCGAACCAGATCTTACCGGCCGACGCATCCAGCGAGAGCTGCGGCAGCAGCGCCGAACGCGACAGCTTCACGTCCTCGTCCGCGATGCTCACATCGAGCAGGGCCTGGATGGCGGCGACGTTCTTCCGCCCCTCCTCGCGAGCCTGATCCAGGGAGATGGGCGTCCCGGAGTCCGCGGGAGCGGCGGCCAGCGCGGCCGCGAGTACGAGCGCGTTCATTGCGCACCTGCCTGGGCCGGAAGGCCGATGAGGAAGATGCCCGCGTACATGGCGTACAGCGCGAAGGCGAGCAACAACGCCCGCCCCCGGCTCATGCCGGTGGCCGCGGAGAAGCCCAGGCCCAGCAAGGCCGTGCTCCAGAAGTTGAAGAAGTCCACGGTGGACGCCACGCGCTGCATCTTCGGACTCAGGCCTTGCAACACCGCTCCCAGGTTGGACGGTACGAGGTTCATCACCCGCGCCACGGTGATGGAATGCTGCGCCGCGACGCAGAGGGTCAAGATGACGTGGTAGAGCGCGATGGGCAGCAGCGCCAGCACCGCCGCGGACAGGAGCCGCTCAAAGGGCGCCGGCCGGTCGAAGAGCCAGCTGGCCACCCACAGGATGCAGGCCAGCAGCAGCGCCATCAGGGGCATCACGATGACGCCCTTGGCGATGCCGCCAACCAGCGCCTTGCGCGACTCCGTCTGGATCTTGTCCGAGAGGTCCGCCTCCGACATGCCCATCAACTCGCCGGCCCCCTGGAGCTGGCGGATGACGTCGGGCGCGGCGTCCCAACGGAGGGAAAAGAGCGTCCCGGAAGCGGACACGCACAGGGCCAGAATCAAGAGAGGCCACACCCAGCGGCGCGCCTCGACAGCGGCACGAGTCCCATCGAGGGGATCGATGAAGACGCGGGCCGGTTGAGCAAGAGAAGTCATATGGTGGAGGTCTCGGAGCGAAGTACGTCGCTCGCCCTCAGGCAATTGCCTGGCCAGCCGAAGAAAGGCGCCGAACAGGCAGGCGGCCAGCCAAATTCCGCTGGCGGACGCTTTCTACTCCAGTGCTTTAAGGCACATGTAGCGCCCTGTAGCGGAAATTTTGCCGGACACCCCGAGAGGGTGTATTGCGCTCGTCTGGCCGCTTGCCGGAGTTCGAATGGTCGATAGCACGGACCTCGCGCAGGTCCTCCACGAAGCGAATGACATCGCACAGAGCGTGGTTCAGAGGGTCACCTCCGCCCACGTGCTCCTGGCGCTCTTCACGGTGGAGAACCGTGCGCAGCTGCTGCTCAAGGAGCGAGGCGTGGATGAGGACGCCATCCTCCAGCTCCTGACGGCCGCGCCGGCCGAGCCGGATGGCCTGCTCCGCGAGCTGCGCGAGAAGACCCGGGAGATTGCCACCAATGTGGGCTCCCACGAGGCGGACTGCCTCCACCTGCTCATCGCCGTGGCCCGGGTTCGCTGCGCGGCCCAGGAGCTGCTGCAGCAGGCCGGGCTGGACCTGGGCGGTCTCATGCGCGTGGCGATGTCCTACTTCACCAGCGGCCACATGCCGCGCCG
>JBKGHI010000395.1:0-5663 GCA_046520405.1 Myxococcus sp. 1LA | reverse complement strand
CGGGCCCGGTGGCCTTCGCCGCCATGGACGCGGGCGGGGGTCAGGTCACCGCCGCCGACCGCAGCAAGGCCGCGCTCACCCTGGCCCGCAACCTGGCCGCCGAGGCCGGCGAGGCCCTGGCCACCCGCGACTGGGACCCGACGAAGAAGGGCGCCGCGCTGCCCGACGGCCAGTTCGACCTGATTACGATGGGCCACGTCGTCAACGAGCTGTACGGCACGGGCGACGCGGCCACCGCGCCCCGCGCCGCGCTGCTGGAGACGATTCTCACGAAGGTGAAGCGCGGCGGAAGCCTCCTGGTGATGGAGCCGGCGCTGCGCGAGACGAGCCGCGGCCTGCTGCACGTGCGCGACGCCATGGTGGCCAAGGGCTACGCCGTCCGCGCGCCCTGCATGTACCGCGGCCCCTGCCCCGCCCTGGTGAAGGAGACGGACTGGTGCCACGCCGAGCGCGCCTGGCCCATGCCTCGCGTGGTGGAGGAGCTGGCGCGCGCGGCGAGCCTGCACAAGGAATCGCTGAAGATGAGCTACCTGGTGCTGGCCCCCAAGGACGAGGCGTGGCCGGAGCTGACGCCCGGGCGCCTGTTCCGCATCGTCTCCGAGCCCCTGGAGGGCAAGGGCCGGCACCGCTACATCGGCTGCGGTCCCGAGGGCCGCGTGGGCCTGGCGATGCAGGAGCGCCACCGCAACGAGCGCAATGAGCGCTTCCTCAAGCTGAACCGGGGCGACGTCATCTCCGTGACGGAGACGGAGCCCAAGGGAGACGGCCTCGCGCTCGACGAGCGCACCGAGGTGCGGGTGGTGGCTCCCGCCGGCAAGGGCGTGCCGCCCCCGCCGCCGAAGGAGGACGCGCCGTCAGGCCCGGGAACCGGCCCGCGCCCGGGCGCGCCCTCCTGAGTCAGACACCGGGCCCCTGCCTCTCCGGGGCCGGTGCACCCGAAGTCCCGCTCAGTGGCGGACCTGGGAGTAGCCTCCCGTCAGCACGTCGCACATGTGGCGAAAGGCCTTCACGCCGTCCTTCATGGCCCCCACCGTGCCCTGGGCAAGGACGGTGGCCTGCACGCGCACCAGCCTCAGCCGGCGCGGGGCGGGCAGGGGGAGGGGGGCCGTCGCGGGACGGATGAGCGAAGCGATGTTCATGGCGTGCTCCGTGGGGTGTGGGAGACAGCCGGAAGTCTCCACCGCGCACGCGAAGTCCGCGTTGCGGCGCGGTGAACTCGCGGTCACATCGTCCGTGGCCTGCCTGACAGTGCGCTCCCCAGGCAGGGAGGCCGCCGCACATTCCAGGCGCCCTGCCCCTGGCGGACGGAGGGCCTTGGACAGGCGCCCTGTTAGGGTCTGCCGCCCCACCGCCACGGAAGGCCTGCCCTGTGTCCGTTCCTCACCGGCCGCTGCGTTCGCTGTACCCGCCCCTGGAGCCCTACCGCACCGGACGCCTGCGCGTCTCCGGAGGGCACGAGGTGTACTTCGAGGAGAGCGGCAACCCCGAGGGCAAGCCGGTGCTCTTCGTCCATGGCGGCCCGGGCGGAGGGACGGACCCGCGCCAGCGCCGCTTCTTCGACCCGGCCGCGTACCGCATCGTCCTGTTCGACCAGCGCGGCTGCGGACGCAGCACCCCGCACGCGAGCCTGGAGGAGAACACCACCTGGGACTTGGTGGCGGACATGGAGCGCCTGCGCGAGCACCTGGCCATCCCACAATGGCAGCTCTTCGGCGGCTCCTGGGGCAGCACCCTCGCGCTGGCCTATGCCCAGACGCACCCCGCTCGCGTCACGGAGCTGGTGCTGCGCGGCATCTTCCTGCTGCGCAAGCAGGAGATTGACTGGTTCTACCAGCGCGGCGCCAGCGCCCTGTTCCCCGACGCGTGGGAGTACTACCTGGAGCCCATTCCGCCCGACGAGCGCGGGGACTTGCTGACGGCCTACCACCGCCGGCTGATGGGCTCGGACGTGAAGGCGCAGCAGGAGGCCGCGCGCGCGTGGAGCGTGTGGGAGGGCCGCACCAGTTGCCTGTACCCCAACGCGGAGCTGGTGGCGCGCAACAGCGGGGACACCTTCGCGCTCGCCTTCGCCCGCATTGAATGCCACTACTTCGTCAACCGGGGCTTCCTGCGCGGCGACACCCAGTTGCTCGACGACGTGCACCGCATCCGCCACATCCCCGCCGTCATCGTCCAGGGTCGCTACGACGTGGTGTGCCCTCCGGAGAGCGCCTGGGCGCTGCACAAGGCGTGGCCAGAAGCGGAGTTCGTCCTGGTGCCCGACGCGGGCCACTCCGCGAACGAGCCGGGCAACACCTCCGCGCTGGTGGAGGCCACGGACCGCTTCCGCAGCCGCTGAGCCGGCGCGCCGGGCCTCACGTCAGGCCCGGCACCGCCTCCGCTTCGCGCGCCGCCTCCACGCGGCGGAAGTAGACGATGACCCACACGCTCAGGAGCGCGGCCACCGTCACCATGCCCTCGCCCGCGAAGGCTCCGGCCTGCTTGCCCCACGCCGCGGAGACCTGCTTCCCCACCACCACCGTCAGCCCGTTGAAGCTGGCGTGGGCCGCCACCGCGAACCAGTACCACTTCACCTCGTCGCGAATGAAGCGCTGGAGCACCACCACCGTCAGCGCGATGTGCACCGCCATGCCGCCCAGCCGCTCGTAGGCGCCGAGCAGCGGCATCCACCAGTCCAACGCGGCGATGGTGGCCTTGGCCTCCACCACCTGCGCCACCTGCTCCGGCTTCAGCGGCAAGGTGGATGGGTCCAACCTGGACAGGGCGATGACGTTGACCAACCCCAGCGCGGCCAGCCCGCCCACCAGCAGCGCCGACTCCAGGCCGCCGTGGCCCGCGCCAAAGCCCACCGCGTCGCGCCAGCGGCGGAAGTCCTTCAGCGGCCTGCGGAAAGCCCACAGCCGCGCCGTCTCCTCGAAGAGGCCGGCGGTGAGGGACAGCACCGCCACCCAGCCCCAGAGGAGCACCGGGGACGCCTTCAGCGCGTCCCGCATGAAGTACTGCGCCACCTGCACCACTGGCAGCCGGGTGAGCAGCTGCGACAGCGCGAACGCCGCCGCGCCCCAGCCCACCACCTTCCACGACGCGCCCAGCCGCTTGCGCGCCCACAGCACCACGACCACCGGCATCAGCACGTCGAAGGCGATGGCCACCGCGTAGCTGGCGACCAGCCTCGTATCCACAGCGTCCATGGGCCTCTCCCGCCAGGCGGCCACCCGCCGCCCGGCTCCGTCGCGTCGAGGACACCAGCGAAGCGCTGTCCGAATCCAGGGGAAAGTGCCGGCCTCATGCCTTCTTCGCGCTCAGCGCCTCGGCCAGCTCCGCGTAGAGGTGGATGGCGCTCCGGATGGACCTCTCCCAGTCGCCCAGGTGGAGGCTCTCGTTCTCCGAATGGGCATACGTGTATGGGTCCTCCACGCCGATGAGCAGCGCGGGCACGCCGCCCAGCTCCTTCGCGAAGGGCTCCACGAAGGGAATGGACGCGCCGCAGCCAATGGCCACCGCCTTCGTGCCGTAGCCCTTCTCCAGCGCGCGGAAGGCCGCCTGGAACGCGGGGTGCGACGGGTCCGTGTACCACCAGCCGGACGCGCCCTCCGTGTCGAAGTGGACCGACAGCCCCCAGGGACACACCTTGCGCAGGTGCTCCTTCAGCCGCTGCTCCACGTCGCGCGCCTCCAGGTCCGGGACGATGCGGATGCCCACGCGCGCCCACGCCGAATCACAGATGATGTTGCGCGCGTCCTTCCGGCTGCTGGCCTGGATGGCATTGATGGCGATGCTCGGCTGACGCCAGTTCATCTCCCACGGGTGCGTGCCACCGCCCAGCACCTGCGCGCCCGGCAGCAGGCCGGACTGCGCGCGGAAGTGCGCCTCGTCGCCGGGCAGGGACTGGATGCTCTGACGCTCGCCTTCCGTCAGCGGCTTCACGCGCTCGCGGATGCCCTCGATGGCGATGGAGCCGTCCGCGTGCGTCAGCGTGGCCAGCATGCGGCACAGCGCCATGACGGGGTCCGGCACCGGCCCGCCCCACATGCCCGAGTGCACCGCCTGCCGCAGCGCCCGCACCTCCACGTCCACCGTGACGAGCCCGCGCAGCGCGGTGGTGATGGACGGCAGGCCCGTGTCGAAGTTGGACGTGTCCGTCAGGACGATGGCGTCCGCCTTCAACAGCGCCGCGTGCTTCTGGAGGAAGGCGCCCAGGAAGTTGCTGCCAACCTCCTCCTCGCCCTCGATGATGACCTTCACGTTGAGCGGCAGCTGCCCGGCGCCCTTCAGCCACGACTCCACCGCGGACGTGTGCACCACGATGCCGGCCTTGTCGTCCGCCGAGCCGCGCCCGTACAGCCGGCCGTCGCGCTCCACCGGTTCAAAGGGCGGGCTCTTCCACGCCGCCTCGTCACCCGCCGGCTGCACGTCATGGTGCGCGTACAGCAGCAACGTGGGCTTGCCCGGCGCCTTGAGCACCTCGCCGTAGACGTAGGGATGCGTGCCCTCGATTTCGAGTAGCTGAACGTTTTCAAAGCCACGGTCCTTCAACAGCCGCGCAGTCGCTTCCGCGCTGCGTCGTACCTGCGTCGCATCGAAGCCAGGAAATGAGACACTGGGAATGCGTACGAGGGACTTGAGGTCCTCGAGGTACGTCTGCTTCCGCGACTCGAAGTGTGAGAGAGCGTTGTCTGTGGACATGCTCACCCCTTAACCCAAAAAGGCGGGCAGGCATGCCATGTCCCCGCGCGGATGTTGCGCGGTCCAAGTATCATCCAGAGCCATGTCCGACACCCCGACCCTGCTGCTCGTCGATGACGACAGTTTCGTGCGCCGTATCCTGAAGGACGTCATCGCCGACACGGGCATCGAGCTGCGCTTGCTCGAGGCCGCGGACGGCGAGGAAGGACTGGCCGTGGCCGCGCGAGAGAAGCCCGCGGTGATGTTCCTGGACCTGTTCATGCCGAAGAAGAGCGGACTGGAGGTCCTGGGCGCCATCAAGACGGTGTCGCCCACCACGCGTGTGTTGGTCATCAGCAGCATGGACGCGGAGCCCGTCGTGGAGCAGGCCATGGCGGCAGGCGCCGTGGGCTTCGTGGGCAAGCCCTTCCATCCGCTCGAGATCGCCTCGGCCGTGCGCCAGGCGCTGGCTCACTGACCTCCGGGGTGTCTGCGTGTCGTCTTCTGCTGTCGGTTACTGGGTCGCGGACAATCTCGGACGTGTGCTGGGGCCCCTGGCGCTCCAAGCCCTCCGGGAGCTGATTGCCTCCGGACGCTTGAAGGCCGCGGTGCGCGCCTCGCGGGATGGGACGAACTGGGTCGCCCTGCCGGAGCTGCCCGAGCTGAGCGACTTGTTCGCCAGCGCGCGTCCCACGCCCTCCGTGGAGCAGCAACAGGCCGAGCGCCTGCGCGCGCAGATGCGCGCGATGCAGAGCCTGCCGGCCCACGAAGTCTTCGGTCTCAAGCCCACCGCCAACCTGGACGAGCTGCGCCTGGCCTACTTCCGCATGGCCAAGCGCTTCACGCCGGACCACATGGCCCCGGACACGCATCCGGAGCTGAAGAAGGTGTCGGCGGAGATTTTCGAGTTCCTCTCGCGCCGCATGCGCGACGCGGAGGCCACCTGGACGCAGGCGGCGCAGGCGCCCCGCCCGCCGCCGCCGGTCGTGGCCGCGGCG
>JBKGHI010000394.1:0-5704 GCA_046520405.1 Myxococcus sp. 1LA | reverse complement strand
CGTCCGCCCCCCCCCCCGCGCCGCAGCCGGAGACCACCGGGGAGGCCCTGGACGAGGCCCCCCAGGCACCCACCGGGACGGATGCCGGGGGTGTGGTTCCAACCCCTCCGTAGGGCCTTTTCTGACCGTCCACGGTGGATTCCAGGGGGCCCACACTCCACGTCCCTGGGCGCGGTGACGCATTGTTCACCGAAGGACTGCGCGATCGTCTCGGAGATCGATCATAGATTGCATGGGCCATGCCGGGCCGAGCACTAGATCTCGCGTTGACAGCTTGGGTACCCCCCCATAGCTTGTGGCTGGTCGATGGCGCCCCACCAGCCGATGTGGCTGGGAGCGGGGAAGAGGAGGGATTGTGGGTTTCTTGCGCACAGCATCGGTTTGGCCCATAAATCCCGCCAGACACACCGTCGATTCCAGCCGCTAGTCCCGTCCCGCCGGAACGGGACTTACCTGAACAATTTTCCAGTAACGTGGTGGGGAAGTCCGCTTCCCTGGACAGGCCTCGTGTCTGCCCGAAGCGCCCTGCTTTTGTCTGGAGTGAGCCGCTCGTGAACTTCGATACGCCCGTGAAGCCCGCCGCCAACATGTCCGTCCCGCCCGTCTCCTCCGGCCCGTCCACGCCGGTGACGACGACAGCGCCGACGGGTGCCACCGCCTCGGCCGCGGTGGCCACCGAGCCCACGGCGGGCGACTTCGGCGCTACCTCCATGCGGGTGCGCAAGCGCAACGGCGGCACGGAGACGGTGGACCTCAACAAGATTGTCCGCGCCGTGGGCCGCTCCTGCGTGGGCCTGCCCCGCGTGGACGCGATGCGCGTGGCCACGAAGACCATCTCCGGCCTGTATGACGGCGCCACCACGCGCGAGCTGGACAGCCTCTCCATCCAGACGGCCGCCGCCCTCATCGTGGAGGAGCCCGAGTACGGCCGCCTCTCCGCGCGCCTGTTGGCCACCTTCATCCAGAAGGAGGTCAGCAACCAGGACATCCACTCCTTCAGCCAGTCCGTGGCCGCGGGCCACAAGCACGGGCTCATCGCGGACCGCCTGCTCCAGTTCGTCCAGGCCAACGCGCGCAAGCTGAACGCGGCCATCGACCCGTCGCGCAACGACCTCTTCGAGTACTTCGGCCTGCGCACCGTCTATGACCGGTACCTGCTGAAGAACCCGCAGACGCGCGAGGTGCTGGAGACGCCGCAGGAGTTCTTCCTCCGCGTGGCCAGCGCGCTCAGCGGCGACAACGTCAATGAGGCCATCGAGCTGTACCGGCTGTTCAGCTCGCTGGAGTACCTGCCCAGCTCCCCCACCCTGTTCAACTCGGGGACGCGCCACGAGCAGCTCTCCAGCTGCTTCCTGCTGGACTCGCCCGCGGACGAGCTGGACGCCATCTACAAGAAGTATTCGGACATCGCGATGCTGTCGAAGTTCTCCGGCGGCATCGGCGTGGCGTACCACCGGGTGCGCGCGCGGGGCTCGCTCATCAAGTCCACCAACGGGCACTCCAACGGCATCGTCCCCTGGCTGAAGACGCTGGACGCCTCCGTGGCGGCGGTGAACCAGGGCGGCAAGCGCAAGGGCGCGTGCTGCGTGTACCTGGAGACGTGGCACGCGGACATCGAGGACTTCCTGGAGCTGCGTGAGAACACCGGCGACGACGCGCGCCGCACGCACAACCTGAACCTGGCCAACTGGGTGCCGGACCTCTTCATGAAGCGCGTGGAGGCGGACGGCGACTGGAGCCTGTTCGACCCCAAGACGGTCCCCCACTTCACGGACCTCTACGGCGACGCCTTCGAGCAGGCCTACGCGAAGGCCGAGGCCGACGGCCTGGCCATGCGCAAGGTGAAGGCCCGTGACCTCTACGCGCGGATGATGAAGAGCCTGGCGCAGACGGGCAACGGCTGGATGACCTTCAAGGACATCAGCAACCGCAAGAGCAACCAGACGGGCAAGGATGGCAACGTCATCCACCTGTCCAACCTGTGCACCGAAATCCTGGAGGTGACGAGCCAGGGTGAGACGGCGGTGTGCAACCTGGGCTCGCTGAACCTGGGCCGGATGGTGAAGGACGGGAAGTTCGACTTCGAGCGGCTGCGCGCCAACGCCCAGCTGGCGATGCGTCAGCTCGACCGGGTCATCGACCTGAACTACTACCCCATCCCCTCCGCGGCTTCGTCCAACAACCGCTGGCGCCCGGTGGGCCTGGGCCTGATGGGCCTCCAGGACGTCTTCTTCCAGCTCAAGCTGGCCTTCGACGCGCCCGAGGCGCGCGCGCTGTCCAAGAAGATTTCGGAGGAGATCTACTTCGCGGCCCTGACGACGTCGTGCGAGCTGGCCGAGCAGTACGGCGCGCACACCTCCTTCCCGGAGACGCGGGCGGCGAAGGGCGAGCTCCAGTTCGACCACTGGGGCGTGGTGCCCGAGGACACGGCGCGTTGGGACGCGCTGCGCCAGCGCATCATGAAGCACGGCCTGCGCAACTCGCTGATGATTGCGATTGCGCCCACGGCGACGATTGCCTCCATCGTCGGCTGCTACGAGTGCATCGAGCCGCAGGTGTCCAACCTGTTCAAGCGCGAAACGCTGTCGGGTGACTTCCTCCAGGTGAACCGCTACCTGGTGCGCGACCTCCAGGCGCTGGGGCTGTGGAACGAGAACATCCGCAACCGCATCAAGATGGCGGAAGGCAGCGTGCAGGACATCAACGAGCTGCCGGAGAACTTGCGCGCGGTGTACCGCACGGCGTGGGAGCTGCCGATGCGCTCGCTGCTGGACATGGGCGCGGACCGCGGGGCGTTCATCGACCAGAGCCAGTCGCTGAACCTCTTCGTGGAGACGCCGAACATCGGGAAGCTGTCCTCGATGTACTTCTACGCGTGGCAGAAGGGCCTGAAGACCACCTACTACCTGCGCTCGCGTCCGGCGACGCGGATTGCGAAGGCGACGGTGGGCGCGGGTGGTGGCGCCAGCGTGGCCCAGGCGGCCCCTGCCCCGGTGGCGAAGGCGACCGAGGCCGAGGCGGTGGCCTGCTCGCTGGAGAACCCCGAGGCGTGCGAGGCCTGCCAGTAGGCCTGGGACGTTGACGGTTTCGCAGTAGGAAGAACGTTTGAGACACCGCGCCGCAGCGCGAGGAGCACGGAAGCAATGCTGTTGAACCCTGGCCTGAATCTCACGCTGCGCCCGATGGCGTATCCGCAGTTCTTCGAGATGTACCGGAACGCCATCAAGAACACCTGGACCGTGGAGGAGGTGGATTTCTCCACGGACCTGGTGGACCTGCGCTCGAAGATGACGGACGCGGAGCGGCACCTCATCCACCGGCTGGTGGCGTTCTTCGCGACGGGTGACAGCATCGTCGGCAACAACCTGGTGCTGAACCTCTACAAGCACCTGAACGCGCCCGAGGCGCGGATGTACCTGTCGCGCCAGCTCTACGAGGAGGCGCTGCACGTCCAGTTCTACCTGACGCTGCTGGACACGTACGTGCCGGACCCGGCGGAGCGGGCGATGGCCTTCGCGGCCGTCGACAACATCCCCTCCATCCAGCGCAAGGCGCGGTTCTGCATGAAGTGGATGGACAGCATCCAGGGGCTGGACACGCTGCAGACGAAGGCGCACCGGCGTCAGTTCCTGCTGAACCTCATCTGCTTCGCGGGCTGCATCGAAGGCCTCTTCTTCTTCGCGGCCTTCGCCTACGTGTACTTCCTGCGCAGCAAGGGCCTGCTGAACGGACTGGCGGCGGGCACCAACTGGGTGTTCCGAGACGAGAGCGCGCACATGGCGTTCGCGTTCGAGTCCATCCAGGTGGCGCGCAAGGAGGAGCCGGACCTCTTCGACGCGCAGATGGAGCGCGACGTGGTGGCCATGCTCCGCGAGGCCGTGGAGTGCGAGACGCAGTTCGCCCAGGACCTCCTGAGCGGCGGCGTCATGGGCCTGTCCGTGCAGGACATGCGCGGCTACCTGGAGTACGTGGCGGACCAGCGGCTCCAGATGCTGGGCATGTCGCCCGTGTTCGGCACGAAGAACCCGCTCCACTTCATGGACCTGCAGGACGTGCAGGAGCTCACGAACTTCTTCGAGCGCCGCGTGTCGTCGTACCAGGTTGCCGTGGGGGTTGGCGCGGCAACCGACGTGGTTCTCGACGCCGCGTTCTGAGCGTCTGAGCGCTGTGTCCCGGGGCGCGGTTTCAGGCGCCCCGGTTGAGGTCAGCGCGCGGTTCAGGCGCGGTTCTGTAGAGAGGCCCGCTCTGCGGCTTCGAGCCTCATGGCCTGCGTTCCCGCTTCGGTGAGCGCGATGGTGAATGGGCCCAATACAACGGCTTCGGGTTTAGCCCCTGCTGCGACGGCGCCGTCGAGTTTATCAAGCAGGACGCTCCGGTTGATGATCGCGTCGAGCTGCTCTTCGCTGAGCCCCCGACCGTCGAGGGTGCGCCTCGCAAGGCGGCTCGCCTCAAGCCAGAGCGGGTCCTGGGCTAGCACGACGTCATACGTCGCCGGGCCGTTCCACTCTACGAACTGAGCAGACGCTGGGACCTTCGCGCCCACGTTCGTAGCGCAAGCAGCGCCAAAAGCCTCCGGGATGTAGGCCACGAGCTTTTCTGCCTCAAGCAGCGATGCACCTTGGGCTTGAAGCTCACGCTGAATGACGTCGACTGGCTGGTCAGCATGCTCAGCGAAAGTCGCGACCGCCCTGCTCACGTCGACGCCGCCTTGGAGGACCAGGAACAGACGGTTGCTGAGGAGCCCCTGAGCCCGGGGCCAGGAAGCCCCCTCAAGGGCAGCCTTGAGTTCTGGCCACTCTTCGTTGTCGAGCAGAACTTCAAGGGCCAGAACCCGCTCATCAAGCTGGGCGAAATAGATTCGCACCCAGTGTGTCCCTGGAGCGAGCGGCAGTGACTTGACCGCACCTTCGAACGACTTGAGCCAGGCAGGCTCCGGGACATCCGAGGGGTTCGAACTGAGCGCCACGACCTCGCCGAGGAACACCTGTCGGGCGATCCCGCCAACGCCCCACGCCTCTACTTGGATGTACTCACTGCCGACATTCAGGAACGCACTCAGCAGGACGTGAAGCGAGTTCCTCGCAAAGCTCTCAATCACGTTTTGCTGGGCATCTTCTCGCGAGTCCCCCTGACAACTGAACGACTCGGTAATGACCCGGCCCGCCCATAACTCGAACACCACGTCCAGTCGGACCGACCGCTCGGCATTAGCGACTGGCCGATAGATGTACCCCGCCTGCACGCGGGGCCCAGTCTCGCCAAGGCGAAGCCATTCTCCTTCGACATGGCACGGGACACCGTGATCTTTGAACAAGTCGCGCAACGCGTCAGTGGCGGAGATGACTTCCATATCGAGCCCAGTGAGCATAGCGCGAACCGGGACTGGATGTCGCGCGAAGCCCTACTCTCGGAGTGATGCACGCGTTGGAGGAAAGAGGAGCCGCAACTGGACGCGCCAACCCCACTCCCATGCTCTGAGCAGCATTGCATCCCAGCTCGCGAAGGACAAAACAGGCGTCGCGACCACACTCACCACACAACCACCCATGAGTCATTATTGCCTCCAGCAATCCCGCACCACGCGATTCCGCTGAACGATTAACACTACTGCGTCACGGGTAAGTCGAAGGACGAGCGTGCGACGGAGGACTGGGCGGGCAGGCCATGGTTGCATCGGCCGCGACCCGCCCCACTCATGAAGCAG
>JBKGHI010000393.1:0-5751 GCA_046520405.1 Myxococcus sp. 1LA | reverse complement strand
GTCGGGTCATTCAAGAAGCGCTGGTTGGAGCAGAGATTCTCGGCGCTCTGCAGCGTCGGTGCATTGAAGGTGACGTTGTTGGGGCTGGAGGTGTTGATGGATGTTGGCGCCATCAGCGCCACGGTGGACTGCTCCGCGCGCTCGCGGAGCGTTGAGCCCGCCGTGTACGCATAGACATCCGTGCGGTGGTCGGCGCCATAGATGACGTCCTGCGCCTGCATGCCCAGTTCGGGAGACGTCTCGTTCACGGACTCCATTTCAGGAGCCGGGCCACACGCCGCGACGGAAAGGGAGCACAACATCGCGCCGAGGAGACTCCGGCGCGGGGAGATACGGGTGATACGCATGAGCGACCCGTCCTGATGAGGACCCGCTGAAAGAGCAGGCGCCATCACCTTATGGTTGCTCCATGGAATCCAAAGTATTCCCATTGCATCCGCAACATGAGGATGCATCCATCAGAAGTTTCTGGGGGCACGAAACGCCGCCCGGAAAGTGACTGACGCGGGTGGCTTGCGAGGCCACCCGCGCCCTCACATCCAACCGGCGCTAATCGATGAACCACACCACCGTGCCACTGCAGGCGCCGGCGGAGTAGCAGCCCGCGCGAATCTGCAGGGTGACGTTGGTGGTCGGGAAGTGCACCAGGCTGGAACCCCGGCCGCCGCACGCGTCGTCATTGGAGATGACCTGCGTGCCGCCGTTGAAGAGCCGCAGGAGGGTGTCACCATTGAAGACCGCTCCCGTCTGGCCACAGGTCGCCACGACGAGGCGCTTCCCCGCGGGGACGGTGACGCTCTCGTTGCGGGTGTTCTGCTGGGCGCTGTTGGTGTTGCTGACGTTGAAGTCGAACCGGCCACTGGTGGGCGAGGCGCCACCCGAAATCGTCCAGGCGACGTTGCCGCTGCAGCTCCCCGAACCGTAGCAGCCCGCGTTGATGACGTAGTTGCCGTCGGCGGTGGCCTGGTAGGCGATGCTGGAACCACGGCCGCCACAGGCGTCGTCGTTCTCGGCCACCTGGGCACCCGCGGGGCCACGCAGGCGCAGGTACGTATCACCGGTGAAGGTCGCGCCCGTCAGGCCGCACGTCCCGATGGTCAGCGTCTGGCCGGACCGCAGCGCGATGGAGTGGTTGGTCGTGTTCGCCTGGGCGCTGTTGGTGTTGCTGGCCGAGTAGCTGAACGCGTTGCCCGGCGGCGGCTCGGGGTTGCCGCACAGACGCGCGCTGCCGGCGACGGAGCAGTAGTGGTCCACGGCGGGACGCACGTAGGTGATGGACTCGCCGCCGCAGCCCGTTTCGGTGCACTGGTTCACCACGGCGCAGCTTCCCTGGCTGACGTAGTCCGTGTCACCCCGGACCAGGATGCCCGCCACGGTGAAGGTGTCGTTCTCGTAGACGCCCGAGCCCGAGTTGCCGCCAAACGTATCCGTGGTGGCGATGAAGTAGTCCAGCGTGCCGGAGCGGTTGGTGCGCACCTTGCCGCCGTCATCAATCTTGAACGGGATGCCGCTACCGGAGCCAATCACGGACACGCCCGTGTTCACCGGCAGGGCCGTGTTGCCCGGCCGGATGGGGGCGGGCACGAAACGCGGCGTGGCGGCGCGGTCCAACCGGACGATGGCGTAGTCCAGGTTGCGGCCGTTCACCGTGCCCAGTTGGCGCGCGACGATGGACTGGCAGGAGAAGATGTCCGCCGTCGTCACCGTCTTCAGCGCGGTGGCGGACGCGCGGTAGAAGTTGAAGACGAAGCGCGTGTTCGCGCAGTCGGAGTTGGTGATGCAGTGCCCCGCGGTGAGCACCAGGTCGTCATCGATGAGCGTGCCCGAGCAGAAGGCCGGCGTCGGGTCATTCAAGAAGCGCTGGTTGGAGCAGAGATTCTCGGCGCTCTGCAGCGTCGGCGCGTTGAAGGTGACGTTGTTGGCGTTGGCGGTGTTGAGGGCGGACGGCATCATCAGCGCCACGGTGGACTGCTCCGCGCGCTGGCGCAGCGTCGGGCGCGCCGTGTACGCGTAGACATCCGTACGGTTGTCGGTGCCGTAGATGACCTCTCGCTCCTGCGCTCCCAGCTCCGGAGACATCTCGTCCACGGAATCCATCTCGGAAGCCGGGCCACAGGCCGCGACGGAGAGGGAACACAACAACGCGCCGAAGAGGCTCCGGCGAAGGGGGATACGGGTGATTCGCATGGGGCGACCACTCCTGATGAGGGCCCGCCGAAAATGTCGGGCGGTATCACTCTACGTCCGCCCTTGACGTCATCTCATGTAAATCCGTCACAGTCTTGACAACGGCTCAGTCGCAAAAAGAAGTTATTATTTGATTTCACCGCCCATAAGCATCCTCGAGTATCGCGTCGCTGCGGGTCTCCGCGGCCTTGGCGGCCTCGACGTCCAGGCCCTCGCCGTGGCCGCGCCCCGTCCCTCGAACACCAGGGACGCGCTCTTGAATGAGGCCGTGCGCGGACATGAAGGCTGCTTCAAGCCGGAGCGCAGCAAGTCACAGGGCAGCGAGCGCGCGGACTCGAAGGTCGCGTCGACGTCGGACTCCGTGCGCAGGTAGTTCACCCGCCCCCTCGAAGCGCAGCGACACCAGGCCGTGCCCCAGCAGCCGCTCCACCTCTGCTTGCGTGGGTGGCGGCAACGCCTCGAAGCGCACGCCGTCCTCCCCTGGCACGAAGACGCCGTCCGGCGCCAGCGAGTGGAAGTGCGGCGTCACCTGCAAGGCCGAGCCGAAGAACTGGATGAAAGAGACGTCCCCCACCGCACCCGATGCGGAAAGGACAGCGTCCACTGCAGGTAGGGCACGCGCGGCAGCGCCTGCTTCATCAGGTGCACCGCCGTTACCTGCGCCCGCTTCGCGTTACAAGAGGGGCACACCCCTCGCCCCTTGCACGAGAAGGCGACGATCAGTTCGTCCTTACAACTCGAGCAGCGCACCCGCGCGAAGCCGTGTGCCAGCCCTCCGCATTCCAGGTACTTGGCGAAGTCCCGCTCCACGTGCCGGGGCAGGCCGCGTTGGAGGGGCTCCGGGGGGCGCTACCGCTGGGGCGTGGTGCGCACGCTGGCCCGGGAGAACCCACTGCGCCGCCTCTACAGTGCGTCGTGCATTTCAAGTTTTCCTTGGTCTAGGCTGTGAATGCAGCTTGCTCAAGAAAGGTGGTTTCGCATGCGTGGTTCATTGAAGCGGTGGGTGCTTCAGGGTGCCGTGTTGCTGGCCGTCGCGGGGCTCACGGGTTGTGGTGTCGTGGAGGAAGAAGGCGCGGCGGCCGACATGGGGAGCGCCGAGAGCGCGCTCAACCCGGGGTGCTGCACGGCCTTGCCGGGGACGACCCAGGCCTTCTGTGACTCGATTCCGCAGACGCCGGGGCGCTGTAATCAGGTCAACCAGGGCACTTCCTGCATCTGGACGTGCCCGGGCTGCTGCCAGGCGCTACCAGGGACGACGCAGGCCTTCTGTGACTCGCTTCCCCAGACGGAAGGGCGCTGCAACCAGGCCTACGGCGGTACGGCCTGCACCTGGACCTGCTGAGTCGGGGTATCGCGGTAGCAGCGCCTCCACCGCCGCGCCAGTGTCCGGGCGGCGGTGGAGTCATGCTTCACGCGGTTACTGCGGCTTGGGCGCCGCGACCTTCTTCGCCGGGGGCTGGTACTTCATGCCCAGGGCGTTGAACACGAACGAGTACACGTCGACTTCTTCCTCGATGCGCGCGTTCAGCGGGGTGCCGGCGCCGTGGCCGGTCTCCGCGTTGGCGCGCAGGAGGATGGGGTTCGGCGACTTGGTGGCCTCCTGCATCCGGGCCACCATCTTCCGCGAGTGGAACGGGTCCACGCGCGGGTCGTTCGCGCCGGAGGTGAAGAGCACGGAGGGGTAGCTCGTGCCGTCCTTCACGTTGTGGAGCGGCGAGTAGGCGTGCAGCGCCTTGAACTGCGCCGGGTCCTTCACGGAGCCGTACTCGGTGATGTTGAACTGGCCGTTGGGCGTCAGCTCCACCCGGAGCATGTCGTAGATGCCCACGCGCGCCACGACGGCGCCGTACATCTCCGGGTGCTGGGTGACGGCCGCGCCCATCAGCAGGCCGCCGTTGCTGCCACCCTGGATGGCCAGCTTCTTCGGCTGCGTGTAC
This sequence comes from Myxococcus sp. 1LA, assembly GCA_046520405.1. Taxonomy (GTDB): domain Bacteria; phylum Myxococcota; class Myxococcia; order Myxococcales; family Myxococcaceae; genus Myxococcus. The sequence goes on along the minus strand of JBKGHI010000393.1, from coordinate 1,627 downwards.
TTCTGGTCCACCAGCAGCTTCGCGGCGGCGTAGAAGTCGTCGAAGACGTTCTGCTTGTTCGTGAGCGAGCCCTCGGCGTGCCACTTCTCGCCGTACTCCGAGCCGCCGCGCAGGTTGGCCACCGCGTACACGCCGCCCTGTTCCAACCAGAAGCCCGCCAGCCCGTTGAAGCTCGGGCTGATGGAGACGTTGAAGCCGCCGTAGCCCGTGAGCAGCGCCGGGTTGTTGCCGTTGAGCTTGGTACCCTTCTTCTTGAGGATGCTGACCGGCACCTGGGTGCCGTCCTTGGACGTGGCGAACGCGCGCACGACCTCGACGTCGCTCAAATCCAGCGGCGACGTGCGGGCCAGCGCCGTCTTCTTCACCGTGTTGTCCTTGGCCGAGTACCGGTACCAGGCCATCGGCTGGGTGAAGCTGGTGTTGATGAAGAGCACGTCGTCATCACCCTGGCTCACCAGTCCGCCCACGGAGGACACGGGGAGGGTGGGCACCAGGCCCAGCGCCTTGCCCTTGAGGTCCACCATGCGCAACTGCGACGGCCCGCCGAGCTGCTCGCTCACGTAGAGGCGCGACCTGGTGGGGAAGAAGCCCTGGATGCTGGCCTCGCCCTCCGGCACCAGCACGGTGGCCTTGTCCAGCGTGGGCGTGGCCAGCGGCAGCCGCAGCACCTTGCCGCGCGGCGCGTCCTTGCGGCTCAGCAGGTACAGGGCGCCGTCGTGGCCGAAGCGCGCGCGGATGACCTTGTCCTCGAACTTCGAGACCTGGGTCCACTTCCCGGCGGCGTCGCGCAGGTACAGCATGTATTCGCCGCCGTCGCCGTTGGCCACGACCGCGGAGGTGAACTTGCCGTCGTGCGACGTATCCAGCTCCGTCATCGCGATGCGCGGGAAGTCCTTGCCCAGCACGTACGTGTCCTTCTCCGTCGGCGTGCCGAGCTGGTGGAAGTACACCTGCTGGAAGAAGTCGCGGTCCGCCGCGGGGCGCTCCTCGCCGCGCGGGTAGCGCGTGTAGAAGAAGCCCTTGCCGTCCGCCGTCCACGTCAGGCTGCCGCCCGCGGTGCCGCCGTTCACTCGCGGCACGACTTCGTTCGGCAACGGCTTGCCGGTGGCCACGTCGTAGACGGTGACGTCGCCGCTCTCCGTGCCGTTCTTCGACAGCGACACGGCGACCTTCTTGCCGTCCAGCGTGGGGACGTACCAGTCGATGGTGGTGTGGCCCGACGGGTCCACCACCATGGGGTCCAGCAGCACGCGCTCCTTGGACGTGTCATCCACCGAGCCGAGCACGACCAGGAAGGCCTGCTGCTTGGGCGGCTGTGCCTTCATGGCGAACAGCGTGCCGCCGGCCTCGTGCAGCGCGCCGTAGCCGGGGGACTTCCAGCTCAGCAGCTCGGAGACGCGCTGGCGGATGGATTCGCGGCCGGGCAGCTTGTCCAGGATGGCGCGCGTGTACGCGTTCTGCGCGTCGTTCCACTGCTTCACCTGTGCGTCGGACGAGTTCTCCAGCCACTGGTACGGGTCCTTCACCGCCGTGCCGTGGTAGGTGTCCACCTTCTCCTGCTTCGGCGACGCGGGCACCTTGGAGGCGGCCTTGCGGGGCGCCGCGGCGGCCGGTGCGGGCGCGGGGG
>JBKGHI010000392.1:0-5783 GCA_046520405.1 Myxococcus sp. 1LA | reverse complement strand
CCTCGGGGCGTGCCACCGTCGCCCTTCGTGCCGCCATCCTCACCGGCGTCCGGACGCCCACCGTCACTGCCGCCGTCGTTGCCACCGTCCGTGCCGCCGTCCTGCCCCTTGTCCTGCGGCGGCGGCAGGTTGCGCAGCACCACCTCGTAGTTGTGACGGGCCTGCACGTCCTGCGGGTCCAGCGTGAGCGCGCGCCGGTAGGCCTTCAGCGCCTCCTGCCGGTCACCCGTGGTCGCATGCAGGTTGCCCAGGTTGTACCAGGCCTTCTGCCGGAGGTCGGCGCGGTTGGACTCCGTCACCGACTGGAACAGCGCCTTCGCGTCCGCGACGCGCCCCAGCTTGGCCATCGCGTCCGCGCGGTTGAAGTCCACCACCACGTCGTTGGGGCGCTCCTTCTTCGCGGCCTCGAACGCCTCCAGCGCTTCCTCGAAGCGGCCCGCCGTGTAGGCCTCGCGGCCCTTCTCCACCAGCGGGTGGTCCCGCTCCAGCGGCCCGGCGGCCCACACGGGCGACGGCAGCGCCAGCGTCGCAACCAGCCCCCACGCCAGCCACCGCGTCGCGCGCGTCTTCGCGGCGCTCATGGCGACGACCTCCGGCGCGACGAAGGCAGCAGCAACATGCCCAGCGCCAGCAGGGCCAGCCCCGGAATGGCGTACGACTGGAAGCGCTCGTCGTAGCGGACCGTCACCCGGCTCTCCAGCTCACTCTTCTGCATCTGGTCGATGCGCTCCACCACCTGCGACATGGCCACGCCACGAGGCTGGAAGTAGAAGGTGCCCCCGGTGGCCTCGGCCAGGGCCGTCAGCCCCGCCCGGTCCAACCGCGTAATCACCGTCTCCCCGGAGGCGTCCTTCTTGTAATCCACGAACGCGCCGCGCCGGTCGAAGACGGGGATGGGCTCACCGGACTCCGAGCCCACGCCCACCGCCAGCACCTGCACGCCCGCGTCCTTCAGCGCCTCGGTGGCCTCCCCCACGTCGCCCACCAGGTCCTCGCCGTCCGTCAGCAGCACCACCACGCGCTCCTTCGAGCCGCGGTCCGCGTTGTCCAGCACCTGCTTCGACAGCCGCAGCGCCGCACCCACGTTGGTGCCGCCCTGGGGCATCACCTCCGGGTCCACCGCGCGCAGGAACAGCTTCACCGCCGAGTAGTCCGACGTCAGCGGAGACTGGATGAACGCATCCCCCGCGAACACCACGAGGCCCACGCGGTCGCCCTTCAGCTCGTCCAGCAGCGTGGTCAGCTCCAGCTTCGCGCGCTCCAGCCGGCTGGGCTGGACGTCCCGCGCGAACATGGACTTGGAGGCGTCCAGCGCCACCACCACGTCGATGCCGCGCCGCTTCGTCAGCTCGCTCTTGGTGCCACACTGCGGCTGCGCCAGCGCGAAGCCGAAGAGCGCCAGCCCCAGGCCATACAGCCCGCTCTGCGCGGCCGGACGCCACACCGACACGCCCGGCGTGAAGCGCTCCGCGTGACGCTCATGCAGCAGCGCCCGCACGCGCGAGCGGCGCCGCAGCGCCCCCACCAGCGCCAGCAGGCCCAGCGTCAGCCCCACCAGCACCAGCAGCAGGAAGAGGGGCTGCGCGAGCCCCGCCTGGTAACCGAGCACGGTGAAGCGCCAGGGTTCCACGGGCGTCACGGGAAGACCCTCAGGAAGGAGGCGCGCAGGAGCAGCTCCAGCGCGGCGAGGCCGAAGGCGGCCAGGAGGAAGGGATGGAACTCCTCGCGGTAGGTGGCGCTGGCGCCGCCCTCCATCAGCTTGGAGCGCTCCAGCGAGTCCAGCACCTTCTGGAGGCCCTCACGGAGCTGCTCGGGGTCCGTGGCGCGGTAGTACTCGCCGCCGGTGCGGTCCGCGATGTCCTGCATCAGCTCCGGGTTGATGGGAATCTCCGTGTCGCGCCACACGGTGTTGCCGAACAGGTCCGTGCCCTGCGGGAAGGGCACCTTGCCGCCCTTGCCCACCAGAATCGTGTAGATGGGCACCTTCAGCGCCTGGGCCATGTTGGCCGAGTCCATGGGCGAAATCTTCCCGGAGTTGTTGTCGCCGTCGGTGATGAGCACCACCACGCGGCTCTTCGCCTCCGAGTCGCGCAGGCGGTTGAGCGACGTGGCCAGCGCGTCACCAATGGCCGTGCCGTCCTCCAGCACGCGCGTGCGCAGCTGCTTCACCACTTCCTTCAGCACGCCGTAGTCCAGCGTCAGCGGCGCCTGCGTGTAGGCCGCGCCCGCGAACACCACCAGGCCGATGCGGTCATTCACCCGGTTGGCGATGAACTCGCTCAGCACTTCCTTGGCGACGTGCATGCGGTTCTGCGGACGGAAGTCACCGGCCTCCATCGACGTGGACAGGTCCAACGCCACCACGATGTCGATGCCCTCCACCGACAAGTCGCGCACGCGCGAGTCGCGCACCTGCGGCCGGGCGATGGCCAGCACCGCCGCCGTCACCGCCGCCGCGCGAAGCAGGGGCAGCAGCGGCAACAGGTACGTGCGAAAGCCCCGGCCACCCCGGGCGAAGACATGCGCCGCGGAGAAGCGCAGCGTGGCGCGGGCACGCCGCTCCCGCCACGCCTGCCAGAGCAGCAGCGGGACGAGCAGCAGCCCCCAGAGCGCCTCGGGGTTATTGAACGCGGGGAGCGGCGGCATTGTCGGAAGCCTGGGGCGGCGGTGGCGGAACGTACGTCGTGTCGATGAGCGAGTAGCCGAAGGCCAGCGCGTCGCGGCAGGCGTCAGCGGAGGCCTCCGCGCGCGCGTACTTCACCATGTCCGACTCGGACACGAAGCGCATCAGCTTGTCCTCCGGCAGGCCCGGCGTGGACATGCGCCGCAGCGACGCCATCAGCTCGGAGCTGGTGCACTCCAGCGCCTCGAAGCCGTAGCGCTCGCCCAGGTAGCCGCGGATGATTTCGGACAGCCGGAAGTAGAAGTCCTTCACCCGGCCGCGCGAGGGCAAATCCTCCGCCTTCAGCGCGTCCAGCGCCTTGCGGGTGCGCACGTCCAGGGGCAGCGCCGGCACCACCTCCACGTGCTTGGGCCGGTTCCTCCACCAGCGGAAGAGCAGCCACGCCAGCAGCGCCGCGGCCAGCGCGCCCAGCACCGTGAGCACCAGGCGCCACGAACGGATGGGCACCTCCTCCGGAGGCTTGTAGTCGAAGAGGTCCGCGCCCTGTCCGTCCGCGTCCTGCGGCAGCGTGGACGTCACCTCCACCTCGCGGCCCGGCACCGAGAAGGCCCTGGGCCCGTCCGGCGTGGCCACGTCGAAGGATAGCGCCGGGGCCGTCACCGTCCCCAGGGCGAAGGCGGACATCCGCACCCGGAACGTGGTGGTGGCCGAATCCGGCCCGTCCTGGCGCTGGCGCGTCTGGTCCAGGAACTCGAAGTCCCCCGTCTCCTGGGGCACCTTCAGTTCGTAGCGGTGGTCCTTCGGATGGGTGATGACCACCTCGTAGACGAAGGGGTCACCGATGCGGACCTGCTGCGGCTCCACGCGCACCGACAGGTGCTGGGGTTCGACCTGCTCCGTCGGAGCAGCGGCCGCGGCGGCCGGGGCCGGGTTCGGCGCCTGGGCCCACGCGGGCGCCGACACCACCGGCGCCGCCACGAGCCACGCCGCCACCAGGGGGATGCGCCGGTTCATGCCGCCATCCTCCGGGCCCGCGCGCGGAAGAAGTTCGCCAACGACTTGCCGTGGTCATCACCCGCGCGCAGCTCCACGTGGTCCAGCTCCAGCTTCTTGAACAGCTTGCGCCGCTCGTCACGCGCGGCCTGCATGGCCCGGGCGAAGCGGCCCCGCACGCGCGGGTCGCTGGTGTCGACGACGAAGCGCTCACCCGTCTCCGGGTCCTCCATGTCCACCAGGCCCAGCCGGGGGAAGGCCTCCTCCAACGGGTCCGCCACCACCACCGGCACCAGGTCGTGCTTGCGGCCCACCAGCCGCAGCGGCTTCTCGTAGTCGCGCGCCTGGAAGTCGGAGATGAGGAAGGTCACCGCCTTCCGCTTCGCCACCTGCGTCAGGTAGTTGAGCCCCACCGCCAGGTCCGTGCCCTTGCCCGCCGGCTGGTACGTGAGGATGTCGCTCACCAGGCGCAGCACGTGCGTGCGGCCCTTGCGCGGCGGCACCACCTTCTCCACCCGGTCCGAGAAGAGGATGAGCCCCACCCGGTCGTTGTTGGCGATGGCGCTGAACGCAATCTGCGCCGCCACCTCCGCGGCAATCTCCGACTTGGTGCGCTCGCGCGAGCCGAACTCCTTCGACGCGGAGACGTCCACCACCAGCATCACCGTCAGCTCGCGCTCCTCGGTGAAGACCTTGACGTAGGCCTCGTCCATGCGCGCGGTGACGTTCCAGTCGATGATGCGAATCTCGTCACCGGGCTGGTACTGGCGCACCTCGGAGAAGGCCATGCCCCGGCCCTTGAAGACCGAGTGGTACTGGCCGGCGAGCATGTCGGAGACCACCTTGCGGGTGCGTATCTCCAGCTTGCGGATGCGGCGGATGAGGTCCTTGGGAAGCACGGGGCGCCTGACGGGCTCGGGAAGGAAGAATCAGGGGACTTCGACGCGGTCGAACACGCGCTGGATGATTTTCTCCGGCGTGAGGTCCTCGGCCTCCGCCTCGTATGTCATGGCGACGCGGTGGCGGAGCACGTCGAAGGCAATGGCCTTCACGTCTTCGGGGGTGACGAAGCCGCGGTGGCGAAGGAAGGCGTGCGCGCGCGCCGCCTGGGCCAGCGCGATGGTGGCGCGCGGCGAGGCGCCGAATTGGATGTAGTCCGCCAAATCCTTCAGGCCGTACTTGCTGGGCTCGCGCGTGGCGAACACCACGTTGAGGATGTACTCCTTCACCTTCTCGTCCATGTAGATGTGGTGGACGAGCTCGCGCGCGCGGACCAGGTGCTGCAGGTCGATGACCCGCTGGGCGCGCGGCGATGAACCGCCGGACATCCGGTCCATGATGACCTTCTCTTCGTCGCGCGTGGGGTAGCCCACCTTCACCTTGAGCATGAAGCGGTCCACCTGCGCCTCGGGCAGCGGGTAGGTGCCTTCCTGCTCGATGGGGTTCTGCGTGGCCAGCACCAGGAAGGGCGAAGGCAGCGGGAACGACTGGTCGCCGATGGTGACCTGGCGCTCGGCCATGGCCTCCAGGAGCGCGGACTGCACCTTCGCGGGGGCGCGGTTGATTTCGTCCGCGAGCACGATGTTGGCGAAGATGGGGCCCTTGCGGACGGTGAAGTTCGCCGCCTGCTGGTTGTAGATCATGGTGCCCACCACGTCCGCGGGCAGCAGGTCCGGGGTGAACTGGATGCGCATGAAGGTGGCGCTGAGCGAATCAGCGACGGTGCGCACCGTGAGCGTCTTGGCGAGGCCGGGCACGCCCTCCAGCAGCACGTGCCCGTTGCACAGCAGGCCAATGAGGATGCGCTCCAGCATGTAGCGCTGCCCGACGATGACCTTGCTGGTTTCCTGGTTGAGGACCTCGACGAAGCTGCTTTCCTGCTGCACGCGTTCGGTGAGCGCGCGAATGTCGGTGTTCATGTCGCCTCGTGTCGGACTGGCGGCGGGCAGCCTAGGGTTTACAGGGTATCCGGCTCAACACCGCAGAGGGCCGCGCATTCCAGTAAGTTGCCCGTCCGTCCGCCCCTCCTGGAGTGTCCTCCCCATGTACCACTCACAGCCGCCGCGCCAACCCCTGTTCCACTCCCGGCGGACGGCGGCGTGTCCGGAGGCGGCGTGAAGGCCCCCGCGGTGGGGCCGGTGGAGGCCGCGCTGCTGGCCCAGTTGGC
>JBKGHI010000391.1:0-5808 GCA_046520405.1 Myxococcus sp. 1LA | reverse complement strand
CGGAGATGGCCGCCCAGGAGGCCGCGGAAGACGCCGCGCTGCGCCTGCTGGCCGCCCAGGCCGCCGCCCCCCTCCCCCAGGGCCCCAACGTCAGCACCGGAGACGCCACCTGGCCGGACTGGCCCGCCGGCCCGCCGAATCCGGAGGAACACCTGGAGGCCCGGGACGGCGAGGCACCTCCGGACGGCGCCATCAGTGACTTCCCGGGTGAGGCCGACGACGAGGACAGCCACCACGGCCGCCCGCCCAAGCCCACCCTCCACTGAGGGCGGCACCCGCCGTTCTGACATGGCTACAGGGCCACGCCTGTAGATTCTACGGGCGTCCTGCTCCTCTGCCTGCCCATCCCCTCCAGGCAAGTGGCTGATTTCACTGGGCGCACTCAGCCCAGAGGCGTTGGCCGCTGGTTTGCTTTGGCTTCCGTTCGCGATGCGGAAGGCACTGGACATGAGCGAGCGTGGACGTAAGGCAGCCGTGCTGGCGCGGTTCTTCCGTCAGCAGCCGGATCGAATCTCCGCGCTGTGGCGGCGGATGGTGCTGGCGGCGCCGGATTCGGACGCGGCGCAGGGCGCGCCCACCCAGTTGGACAACCTGGTGGAGCCCTTCATCCGCGAGCTGGGACGGACGCTCGCGGGTGAGGAGTCGAGCCCCTGGAGCCGGACGCGCGCGGTGCTGCGCCTGTCGCCGCACCGGGGCGCCCGCTCGCTCTACGACGAATTCGCGGCGCTGCGGCGCTGCCTGGTGGATGCCTCCGAGGTGCTGGGAGGCGGGGATTGGGAGCGCGAGTGCATCAACCGCGCGGTGGATGAAGCCGTGGATTCCGCGGTGGCGCTCCTGCAACGGATGAAGGACCCGCGGGCGGATGGGCCGCGGGTGCCCTTTGGTGGGTTGGTCGTCGAATACTTCGAGCGTCCCTCGCGGACGCGGCGCGTGTCCCCGGACACGGGAGATGGACGTACGGCGATGCACTGAGGGCGTGTAGGGGTTGGCCGGCCCGTTCGACTTGACGCACCCGGAAACGGGCGCGTCCGAGACCGGCGGGAGGGAGTGTGCCTGGGTGGGGGCCCATGGCGCGCTTTGTGGGAAGGCGCGCTCCCGCTGGGGAGTGGTGAGCGCGCACCGCGAGCCGCTGGCAAGACGCGTGGATGGGGGTCCACGCGACTCGCCGGTCGGACGGGTCGGCGCATTTGTCGCAGATGTGGCAGCAGCGGCTGTGGGGGCCGCGGGTGGAGCACGCGGGAGGGGCGCCTACGGGGGTGGGCGCTCCTCCCGTGTTTTTTGCCCGCGTCAGTGCGCGTCCGCCCAGCTCCGCCCCGCGCCCACGTCCACCTTGAGGGGCACCTTCAAGTCGGCCACCGAGGACATGGCCTTCACCGCCAGCGCCTTCACCTGCTCCACCTCCGCGTCGGGCGCCTCGAAGAGGAGTTCGTCGTGGACCTGGAGCAGCATCCGCGTGCTCAGCTTCTGGGCCTTGAGCGCCGCGTCCACCGCCAGCATGGCCTTCTTGATGAGGTCCGCGGCCGTGCCCTGGATGGGCATGTTGATGGCGGCGCGCTCGGCGGCCTGGGCCACGCCGCGATTCTTGGAGTTCAGGTCCGCCATGTAGCGGCGGCGGCCGTACAGCGTCTCCACGTAGCCCGTCTTGCGCGCCACGTTGACCGTCTCCTCCAGGTACCGCTTGATGCCCGCGTAGCGCGTGAAGTAGCGCTCGATGATGTCGCGGGCCACGTCCTGCGCGATGCCCAGCCGCGCCCCCAGGCCGTGCGGTGACAGGCCGTAGGCGATGCCGAAGTTCACCATCTTCGCGACGCGGCGCTGCTCGCGGTCCACCTGCTCCTTGGCCACGCCGAAGACTTCCGCCGCGGTGCGGGTGTGGATGTCCTCGTCATGGAGGAAGGCCTCGATGAGCACCGGGTCATTCGCGATATGGGCCAGCAGCCGCAGCTCCACCTGGCTGTAGTCCGCGCTCACCAACTGGTGCCCCTCCGCGGCCACGAAGGCGCGGCGAATCTCCCGGCCCAAGTCCGTGCGGACGGGGATGTTCTGGAGGTTCGGGTCGGTGGAGGACAGGCGCCCGGTGGCGGTGGCGGCCTGGTGGTAGGTGGTGTGGATGCGCCCGTCCGCGGCCACCAGCGTGGGCAGCGTGTCCAGGTAGGTGCTCTTCAGCTTGGACAGGCTGCGGTACTCGATGATGGCGCCCGGCAGCGGGTGCTCCTCGGACAGCTTCTCCAGCACCTCCTGGTCCGCGGAGGGCCCCGTCTTGCCCCGCTTGATGATGGGCAGCTTCAACTCCGTGAAGAGCACCTCCACCAACTGCGGGTTGGAGCCGATGTTGAACTCGCGGCCCGCGTGCCGGTAGACCTCCTTCACCTGCGCCTCGACGGCCGCGTCCACCTTCACCGAGGTGCGCGACAGCTCGGCGGTGTCCAGCAGCACGCCCCGGCGCTCCATCTGCGCCAGCAGCGGCAGCAGCGGCAGCTCCATGTCCCGGGCCAGCTCCGCCAGCTTCGCGGCCTCCAGCTCCTTCCACAGCTCGGGGGCGAGCCGGCGCGCGGCCTCCGCGCGGATGGCGAACCCGGTGGCCACCTCCTCCACCGTGTGGTCCGCCAGGGCCCGGTCCTTCTTGCCGCGCTTGCCCTCCGCGGCGGGCGGCAACGGCGGCAGCTCCGTGTGCAGCCGCTCACGCGACAAGTCCACCAGCGCGTGCTCGCGGCGGGACGGGTTGAGCAGGTAGCTGAGCAGCTCCACGTCGTCGTGCGCGCCGTGCAGGGCAATGCCGTCGTTGGCCAGCACCAGGCTGAGCGCCTTGAGGTCGTGCCCGCCCTTCTTCACCGCCGCGTCCTCCAGCACGGCGCGGAAGGCCGTGGTGAAGGCCTCCGGGCGCACCTGGGTGACGCCGAGCTGCGCGTGCCGCAGCGGCACATACGCCGTCTGTCCATCCGGCAGCGCCACGCCCACGCCCACCAGCTTCGCGCTGAAGGGCGCGCCCTCGTACGCGGGAATCAGCGTGACGGCGCCCGCCTCACGCACGGCCCCCGCGAGCTGCGTGAGCTCCGCGTCCGAGCCCACGAGCTTCGGCGTCACCGTCAGCGGCGCGGGCTTCTCCTTCGCCTCTTCCGGCGCCGCCGCGGCGCCGTCCTGCTGCGGCAGCTCCTTGAGGAGCGCGAAGAACTCCAGCTCGGTGAACAGCTCGCGGGAGCGCGGTGCGTCCAGCGGCCTGCGGGCCAGGTCCGCCATGGTGACATCCAGCGCCAGGTCCGTCTTGAAGGTGACGAGCTGCTTGGCGCGCAGGAGGCTGTCGCGGTGCGAGGCGATGTTCTCCCGAATCTTCGGCTTCTTCACCTCGTCCAGGCGGGACAGCAACGTCTCCACGTCACCGAACTGCTGGATGAGCTCCGTGGCCGTCTTGGGGCCAATGCCCGGCACCTTGGGGACGTTGTCCACCGCGTCGCCGATGAGGGCCAGATAGTCCCGCATCTGCCCGGGCTCGATGCCCAGCCGCGCCTTCACGTCCGCGGGCAGCGTGTGCACGTCCTTCATCGGGTCGTACAGGCGCACGTCGTCGTCGACAATCTGGACGAAGTCCTTGTCGCCGGTGACGACCTGGACGCAGAAGCCTTCCTGCTTCGCCTTCACGGCCAGGGTGCCGATGACGTCGTCGGCTTCCCAGCCGGCCACCTCCAGCACGGGCACGTTGATGGCTTCCACCACGCGGCGGATGAGGGCGAACTGGGGGACGAGGTCCTCCGGGGGCCCTTCGCGGTTCGCCTTGTAGGTGGGATCAATCTTCTGGCGCTCGGTGCGGCTCTCCTTGTCGAAGGCGAGCGCCACGTGCGTGGGCTTCAGCTCGCGCAGGGCCTTGAGCACCATGCGCGTGAAGCCCAGCACCGCGTTGGTCTGCACACCCTTGCTCGTCGTGAGCGGGGGGATGGCGTGGTAGGCGCGGAAGATGAAGCCGGACGCGTCGATGAGGACCAGGGTGGGCGCTGAGCGCGGAGGGCTGGTGTCGACCATGCCCCCGTGCCTAGCGCGCCCGCCCTTCCCTGTCCACGACGGGCGCTAGTTGCAGCCCAGCTCCGCCTTCTTCGCGACGACCATCTCCTCCACGCCGTCGCCCTTGACGGCGTAGTCCAGCGCCACCGCCATGTCGCCGCAGCTCCCCGCCGCCCGGAAGGCCTCCAGGGCCCGCGTGGAGCAGAAGGCCGCCGCCTTGTTCAGGTTCGGATTGCCCGCGTAGAAGCTGAAGCCCAGCTTCCACACGCGGCAGGCGCGGCGGTGGTCCTCGCGGTCGGCCCACTGCTTGCCGCGCTGGTACGCCTTCTCCGCGAAGTCCTGGAGGATGTTGCGCCGGTAGAAGGACGGCTTGGACTCCGCCAGCTCCTGCATGATCTCCTTGTCCGTGGCCAGCGCCTCGCGGAAGGGCTCGGCGGCCTTCTCCGGGTCCTCGGCGGCCAGGTAGCTCTGGCCCGCCTTGAAGAGCTGATCCACGGTGGACATGATCTTCATCAGCTCGTCCGCCTGGGCGTGGAACTGCGCGGCCTCGTAGTTGGCACGCAGCTTCTGCATGGTGGCCAGCGCCTCGCTGCCACGGCCGCTCCAGTAGTCCAGGAGCGCGGCCTGCATCAGCTTGTTGGGGAAGCGCTTCTTCGCCGACTCCATGACATACGTGCGCGGGTCGACGGCCCGCTCGTCACCGGCCAGTACCTCCGCCACCGGGCACACCCAGGGCGCCGCGTTCGCGTCCATTTTCTGCCGAGCGATGAGGAACTTCACGAACAGCGGATCCTTGGGCCGCCACTCGTCGCGGCGCAGCCGGCCCTCCAGTTTCAGTGTGAAGCCCAGGGGCGGCTGCAGGTCGTCGCGGGACACCGACTGGCACCACACCGCCATGTACACTTCGCAGCGCGACACGGCGGCGCTCCACTGCGAGTCCCGCAGGTACAGCTTGCAGTCCTCCTGGGCGCGCTTGGTCACCGCCTCGGCGGCCTCTCGGGCCTTGGCGCGCGCGCGGCGGAAGTACTCGCTCTCCCTCTGGATTTTCCGGAACGACTCCAGCGCCTCTTCCGGCTTGAGGCGTTGCAGGAGCCGCTCACCCTGCGAGTAGAAGTCGAAGGACTCCTTCTCCAGCTTGATGCGCCGGATGAGCATGTTTGCCTCCGGGTGGATGGGGTCCAGGTCCAGAGCTTGGGTGCAGACCTCGTTGGCCTTGTCCCAGTTGGGGGCGCCCAGCTCACTTGACGCGTAGGAGCGGCACTCGCTCAGCAGCTCTTGAATCTTCTGCGACGGGTCCGCCTGCACACCCGCACCCGCCCCCGGAACGCCGTCGACCGCCGCAGGACTCAGGATGGAGGACACCATGCCCACCATCAGCAGCACGCCCACCAGGCCCGCCGCCACCATGATGAGCTTCTTGCGCTTGGCGGCGGGAGCCTCCTCCGGGGCCCCACGCGCCGCGCCCCGGCGCGCGGGCGCCGCGGACGGCTCGGGCTCGAAGGTCATCTCCACCACGCCGAACTGGAGCTGATCTCCCGGCTCCAGTGGCACCGGCGTCTGGTCCAACGGCTCGCCGTTGAGCAGCGTCCCGTTGGCGCTGCCCAGGTCCTTCACCGTCACGCCCGCGGCCGTCACTTCCAGCTCCGCGTGGCGGCGGCTCACCGAGTCATCATCCAGGAGGATGACCGCCGGCGGCTGCCGCCCGACGATCACCTTGCCCTTGAGCGGATACGTCTGCCCCGCCCACGGACCCACCAGGCCGCGCAGCACCGGGCCTCCGCCGGCTGCGGGCGCCGGCCGCGCGCCACCACCCGG
>JBKGHI010000390.1:0-5913 GCA_046520405.1 Myxococcus sp. 1LA | reverse complement strand
CCGGAGACCGGCGTCAGGGTGACGGGGGCCGCGGGCTGTGGCGCCGGAGCGGGCGCGGCCGAGGGATCGCGCCGGACCAACTGCAGGTGGCGGCAGCGGGGACACTGCGCGCGGACACCCTTGGCGGTGATGAGCTTGTCATCGATCGCGTAGGCGGCCGCGCATTTCTGACAGACGATGCGCATGGCTCAGTGCCGGAAGTGTCGCACTCCCGTCAGCACCATGGCCATCCCATGTTCATCCGCGGCGGCAATCAACTCCGCGTCACGGACCGAACCGCCGGGTTGTACGACACAGGTGGCCCCGGCCCGGGCGGCCTCGTCCAACCCGTCCCGGAACGGGAAGAAGGCGTCCGACGCCACCGCGCTCCCCTTCAGGGCCGCTCCGCCGCGCTGCATCGCGATGCGGACCGAGTCCACCCGGTTCGTCTGGCCGCCGCCCTGCGCCAGCAACTGGTCACCGGAGGCGAAGACAATGGCGTTGCTCTTGACGTGCTTGCACACCTTCCAGGCGAAGCGCATTGCCCGCTCCTCCTCCGGTGTGGGGGCTCGTTTGGACACCACCTTCCACGACAGGGGCGGCTCCACCGAGTCCCGGTCCATCAGCAGCAGGCCGCCGGACACGCTGCGGGCATCCAGTTGGGCCCTGGGCCGGGCCTGGGGGCTGGCCAGCGCGGGCCCCGCCTCCAGCAGCCGCAGGTTCTTCTTCGCCGAAAGCACCTGCAGCGCCTCCGGCGAGTAGGACGGGGCGATGACCGCCTCCAGGAACGTCTCCGCCATGGCCTGGGCCGTCTCGGCGTCCACCTCGCGGTTGAGCGCGACGATGCCGCCGAAGGCGGAGACCTCGTCCACCGCGCGGGCCGTACGGTAGGCCTTCACCAGGGCGTCATCCACCGACACGCCACACGGCGTGTTGTGCTTGATGATGACCGCCGCGGGGGCCTCCGGGAACTCCAGCAGCAGGCCCAGGGCCGCGTCCAGGTCCAGGAGGTTGTTGTACGAAAGCTCCTTGCCCTGCAGCACCTTGGCGAAGGCGACCGTCGGCTCCTGGGGCGTGGCGTGCTCGCGGTAGAAGGCGCCGCGCTGGTGCGGGTTCTCCCCGTAGCGCAGGTCCTGCGACTTCTGGAACGCCAGCGACAGCTCGCCCGGGAACGGCTCCCCCGCCTGCGCGGACAGCCACGCGGAGATGGAGGCGTCGTAGGCCGCCGTGTGCGCAAAGGCCTTGCGCATCAGCCGGCGCCGCGTGTCCTCGCTCACCGTCTTCTGCTGCTCCAGCTCCGCCAGCACCGCTGGATAGTCGTCCGGGTCCACCACCACCGAGACGTGGCGGAAGTTCTTCGCGGAGGCGCGGACCATGGCCGGCCCGCCGATATCAATCTGCTCGATGACCTCCGGCTCCGCGGCGCCCGAGGCCACCGTCTGCCGGAAGGGGTACAGGTTCACCGCGACCAGGGAGATGGGCTCGATGCCGTGCGCCTTCATCTCCTCCCGGTCCGCCTCCAGCTCCAGCCGCCCCAGGATGCCGCCGTGGATGCGGGGGTGGAGCGTCTTCACGCGGCCACCCAGAATCTCGGGGCTCTGCGTGTGCTCGGACACCTTGGTGACGGGCACCCCCGCGCCCTTGAGCGCCTCCAGCGTGCCTCCGGTGGACAACAACCGGAAGCCCAGGCGGACGAGCCCCTGGGCGAAGGGAACCAGACCTCGCTTATCGGATACGCTCAGGAGAGCCAGCACGTGTGGGCCTCGGTGTGCGGGAAGCGGCGGTAGTAGCAACCACCCCCTGGGGTGTCAACGCAACACGTCGGCCCTCCGTTTGCGGGTGGAAACCACCCGCGGGCACATCAGGGCTTGCGCGCCGAGACCGGGGGCTCGGCTTCGGTGGCCTCGCGCAGCTTCATCAGCCCGCGCGTCTCCACCTGGCGGATGCGCTCACGGGTGAGGTTCATGATCTCCCCCACCTCCTCGAGCGTGATGCCGCCCTTCTCCGCCACGTCCAGGGCGCAGGTGTGCTCCAGCTCCCAGATTTCCTTGTCCGGGAAGTTGAGCTTGATGGACCCCGTCTCCGGATTCACGTCCAGGTAGAGGTTGTGCTTGCAGGAGACGAAGTTGCACGGCCGGGGACCGTTGATGCAGTCCGCGCGCGTGCGCGGCCGCGTGTCGTCCATCTGCTTCAGCAGGTCGGCCTCTTCGGGGTCCACCTGACCCGTGAGGCGGCGCCTCCGCAGGTCGCGCGCCATCTCCTTGCGCGACATGGTCTTGGAACGGCGGCGCTCCTGCGCCTGGTCCGATTCCTGGTCCCCCCCCTCCTCCTGTAGCTGCTTCACTTCCGACATGTCCCCTCCACGTGAGGCCAGTCTACCCGGTTCCCGGGTATTCTATTGCGAACGGATGGTTTCGTCTGCGCGTGCGGTCACCGCGCTACCTAGCCGGGCGACATCCCGGACCAGATCCTGCGCTCTTTGCCGCAAGGTTGCTAGCTGTGCCTCAAGCGAACGCCGGTGCTCCCCCCCAAAGGCGCGGTCTCCCAGCTCCTCCTGGAACCCGTCCAGGAGGCCCGAAAGGTCCCTTTCCAACTGGTCGACGTAGTTGCTGTGGAAGACATAGGACCGCTTGATGTCCTCCAGGGTGTGCCCCTCCGCCATCATCTTCTTGATGACATTGATGCGGCGCACCGCTTCCACCGGGTAGAGCCCGACGCTCCCCTGGTGCTTCCCCTTCCGGCCGACCCGGCGACTCCTGGGTAGCAGGCCCGCCTGCACGTACTTCCGGAACGTCGCCTCCGACAGGCGCACGCCCCGTGGCCGGAAGATTTCCAGGATGGCGCTCGCGGGCAGGCCGCCCGCGTTCTCGCGCTCGATCCGAGCAATCTCCTCCGGAGCCAGCAGGTCCATGGATTCCATTGAATATAATCCACTGAGTGGGGGCCACTGAGTGCCAGAACGGACGCTTGAGTGTCAAGGCAGACCACCAGGCAAGCGAGCGAGGGCGGACGAATCGCGCGACTTCGAACAAGCGGAACGGCAGGTGGGACGAGGTAGGCGTCGCGGCCCGAGGCGGCATCGGTCAGCGCGAAACCGCGGCGTTCAGGAGTGGACGTTGGGGGCGCTCAAGCACGCAGGCGCGCGCGAGCAAGGGCACGGCGGGTGACTTCGGACCTCCCGGCGGAGGCTCCGGCGCGCGGCGGAGCGTGACGCCGCGCGGGGCTGGAGGACGGCTCAGCGGTTCCGGGGCGCGCGGAACTCGCGGCTCACGGTGCCGCCGGCGGTGACGGTGACGTCGTAGCGGCGCTCGCCGGAGGGGTGCTGGAAGACGAGCTTGTGGACGCCCGCCGGCAGCCGATACGAGGCCCGCCCCGCGACCTCCCCCATGCGCTTCCCGTTGATGAACACGGTGGCATAGGGCGCGGCCTGGACCTGGAGCGTGCCGTTCGACGGGGCGGCGCGCGTGTCCTCCGCCTCCTGGGCCTCGGCCACGGGCGGCGGGGCGTCAGCCACAGGGCTCGCGGTGTTGGTCGTGGCTGCGGCGAGCACTTCCTCGCGCAACACGCCATCGACCTCGGACTCAGCGTCCTGTTGGGCCTCCACGGGCTCCACCCCGGCGTCCCGCTGCGCCTCCACGACATTGGAAGGTACGGGCGCGGGGGCCTCCGCGATGGCGGGCGCGGACGCCTCGGGCGCTGCCGAAGCGGTGGACGGAGCCGTCGCGTCACGCCCGCGCATCAAGGCGACACCGCCCCCGATGACGGCGAGCCCCAGCGCCACGGACAGCCCGAGCGCCCACGGCTTGCGCGCGGGCGGCAGGGGCATGGGAGCCACTGGACCGGACGCACGGGCCACGGTCGCGGGCGCCTGCGCAGCTCCAGGCGCGAGCGCATCACTCGAAGGAAGCGCCTCGGGCTCCGTGGTCGACGCGGTGCCTTCGTCGTCGTCCTCGTCATCCCACGCGCTGGCCAGCCCCAGGCTCCCAGTGGCGGGCGATGGAGACGCAACGGCGGCGAGCCCTTCGGGACGGCTGGGGGTGCGCGCCTCGCCAGCCACCGACGGCACACCAGCGCCCCGGCTCGGCGTCTTCCCTGCACGGGCATTGGAGGACGTGCCCGAGGAGGGCCCACGCTCAGCGGACACATGAGAATCCTCGCCCGGAGCGGAGCGCTGCCCTTCCACCGCGGCGCGCTGGCGAATCGACGCTGAAGACGGTGCCTCGATGGGCGCGTCCGAGGACATCCCTTCCGAGCGACCTTGTCGGCCCTGCGCCGACGACCGCTCATCCACGGACGCCGCCGAGGCCACCCCCTCCGAGAGCCCCTGCCGACCGGGCGCCGAGGACCGCTCCTCAATGGACGCCGCAGCCGAGGCCATCCCCTCAGAGCGGCCCTGCGCCGAGGACACGCCGCGTGGGACGGGCGACGAAGCCACCGCGGGCAGCGGCATCATCGGCGTGGCCATGGGCGGCAGCGGCGCCGCGTCCAGCGCGGCCTCTTCTCCCCTGCGTGGCAGCACGAAGGTGGACGCGTTGACGTCCTCATCCGGCGACGTCGGCAACGCCAGGCCACTGCGCCCGTGAGGCGCCATCACCGCGGTGGGCTCGCGCGGCCGGGGGCTTGGCCCCGCGCCGGGGGCTGGCGCTCCCTCCACGACGTGCGTGCGCTCCTGCACCGTGGGAATCGCCTGGGTGAGGCTGGTGGGGAACAGGCGGCGCATGAAGGCGCTCAGGTCCGTGTCGTCCACGGAGCGCGCATGCGTCAGCACGCACTGGGCCAGGGTACGCTCGAGCTCGGCGGCCGTCTGGAAGCGGAGCGCGGGGTCTCTCTCCAGCGCGCGCACCACGGCGGCATCCAGGTCCGCCGGCACGTCGGGATTCAGCCGCGCCGGGGGTGGAATGGCGCTCTGCTGCACCGCGCGCAGCACGGCCACCTCGGAGTCCCCGTCGAACAGGCGGCCGCCCGTGAGCATCTCCCACAGCACCACGCCCAGCGCGAAGATGTCCGTGCGCGCGTCCACGGCCTCGCCCCGGGCCTGCTCGGGCGACATGTACGCGAACTTGCCCTTCAGCACGTCCGGCTGCGTCAGCTTGTTGCCCGCCTTGGCGATGCCGAAGTCCGTCAGCTTCACCGCGCCGTCGAAGGACAGCAGCACGTTGTGCGGCGTGACGTCCCGGTGCACCAGGTCCAGCGGCTGGCCATTCACCCGGACGCGGTGGGCGTAGTGCAGGCCGCGAGCGACCTCCGCGCCAATGTGGGCCACCAGCATCGGCGGCACCGGCTCCATCAGCTCCTTGCCACGCTTGCGAAGCTCCCACAGGGAGCAGCCGCGCACGTACTCCATGGCCAGGTAGTACGTGTCCTCGTGCTTGTCGAAGTCGAAGATCTGCACCACGTTCGCGTGGTTCAGCCGCGAGGCCAGCCGCGCCTCGGCGATGAACATCCCCACGAACTCCGGGTCGCTCGCGAGGAAGGCGCGCACCCGCTTGATGACGACTTCCTTCTCGAAGCCCTCCGCGCCGCGCGCCGTGCACAAGTAGATTTCCGCCATGCCGCCCTCGGCGAGCTTGCGGCGGACGACGTACTTGCCGATGTGAGTTCCGGCTTCGAGCGTCACGGAAGAATCCAAGGCATGGCTATTCGAACTTCACGCTCACGACGTTGAGGTCGATGGGCTTCACCTCGATACGTCGACTGAGCGTCTTCTTGAGGTCGGGGTTGACGAATCGGCAGTCGTAGCTGCGACGCGGAGCTCCACGGCCTCGAAGGGCGTCTCGCCCAGCCGCTTGCCACCGCACGTCACCTCCGCCCAGGGGTGCACCACGAAGCGCACCCGGGCCATGCGGCCCTCGCTCCGGGGCTCGGGCCGCGACGGACGCTCTCGGACCACCGCCGCCACGGGAGCGGCCGCGGGCCGGGACGCGGGCTCCAACG
>JBKGHI010000038.1:0-53844 GCA_046520405.1 Myxococcus sp. 1LA | reverse complement strand
GCGGCCGAATGGTTCGAGCGCCTTCACGCCCCCATCAAGCACCTGGTCTGGTTCGAGAACTCGGCCCACGAAATCATGAACGAAGAGCCGGGCAAGATGCTGCTGTCGCTGGTCAGGTACGCCCGGCCCATCGCCGAGGCGGCAGGCGATGCACCGAAGCCTGCCCCCGGCATGCAGCCGCCGGGGCGAGATAGGCACGACACGCCCCCCTGAAGTCCTATCCCCACTCCAGCGGGCCCTGCGCCGCTGCCACCGGCGCCGCCTGCGTCGGCTCGCCCACGTGAGCCGTCACGGCCACGAGGTCGAGCGTGGCGTGCGCTCGACCTCAAGATGGGCCAGGCACGTCCCCTACGGATGCGCCAACGCGTAATCAATCGCCGCCGTGACCGCCGCCACCTGCGCGTCGCTGCACTGCGCGGACGTCGCGCGCGGGCTGTCGGGGTAGACCTCGGTGGTCGTCACGTAGCGGGCGCGCGTGACGCCAGCGCACAGTCCGAGCTGGCGGAGCGCGTAGTGGATGACGCCCGGGGCGACGACGGGAGAGCCAATGATATTGCCGTCGGCGTCGGGCGGGGCGATGTGGGTGACCTTCGCGACCGCGGCGATGACCGCCTGCTGGAAGTCGAGCTGCGGGTTCTCGGTGTCGCCCACGACGTAGAAGCCGTCGGGGGTGTGGCCGGGCTCGAAGGGCTTGCCGTCGCGCGCGGCCAAAGCGGGGCGGAACTCCGCCTCGTCCGAGTCGGTGGTCTCGTGCAGGTCCACGTGCACGAGCACGCGGTCGCGCAGCGGGGCGACCAGCCGCATGAGGGCCGCCGACTCCTCCGCGGGACTGGGCTCGCGGAAGGAGCGGTTCGGGTCGATGGCATTCATGTTCCAGCGGTGGATCCGCTCGTAGGCCCACGGGCTGACGCACGGCACGACGAGCAGGTTGATGCGGCCCGCGTAGCCAGCCACATGCCGCTCGGCGAACTGCAGCGCGCCGAGGACGCCGCTCGTCTCGTAGCCGTGTACCCCACCCGTGACCAGCGCCACCGGCAACCCGTCGCGCCAGTCGCGGCTCGCGAGCGCGAACAGCGGGTACGTGTCCGGCGGGTAGTCCAGCAGGCCGTACTGCACCACGTCGAAGCGCGCGCGCAGGCGCTCTATCCCGCTCAGCACGTCGGCCGCGTAGCTGCGCTTGCGGGTCTGGCGGGACCGCCAGACCGTGACTTCCGCCTCGCCCCAGGGGCTTCCGGGGGAACCAATGGGGTACGGTGCAGTGCTCATATCGGCGATTCTAGAGCAGGTTGCGGGCCGCTACCTGGGCTTCGTGTGTGACATCAGGCGTTCGATGCAGCGGTGAAGACCGCGAGCTGATCGACGACGGCGCGCTGGTAGGCCGGCCGCGCTTCGCCCCGGGCGACATACGCGGAGCGGCTCGAATCGTCCTCCAGGATGTGCGCACCGGTGAGACTGCTCAGCACCGTCGCCATGAGCAGGTCCGCGGCGCTGAAGGCGCCGCCGAGCCACTCAGAATGGCCGCGCAGCCCCTTGGGGTACACGCCTGTCCAGGCCCCCCTCCCACGAGGGGCGCGGCTGGGGCCTTGGCCTGTTCGCGATGGATTGAGCCTCAACACCACGCGGCCTGGGCTGGCCCTCGCACCGGGGCCAGCCTTGCACTCGCCGTGGGCAGTCCCAGGTGCGCCAGCATCGCTCAGCGCCAGGGCGCTTACGGGGTCGGCGGCACGATCTCGCGTGCCGAGGGGTAGGCGAAGTCGACCCGCCGCCAGCCGTCCACGCGGAACGTCGTCTCCCAGCCGGCCCACGTGGCAGCCCGATCGTAGTGACCGGTGCTCTCGCCGTCGCGGTCGTGCCATTCGGTGAAGAGGCGGAACTCGTTACGCGGCGTACCGGAGGCGTCAAAGGGCTCGGTGTCGAGGAACAGCAGGTTCCGGGTGCCGCCCTCGACCAGATACGAGACCACCTTCACGCCGAGCCAGCGGCCTTCCTGTAGCTGGTAGTCGAAGGAGGGAGTGAGCGAGAGGTGGTCATAGGTCGGGTGGTCGAGCTCGCGGTAGGCCTGGGGCGAGACGCCGCCGAACGGGACGTCCATGCCGACGCAGCTCGAGCGCGCCACCTCGGGCTTGGTGTGCTGGCCGCCGCGCATCTTCCAGGACATGGAGTGGTGCGTGCCGTTGTCCTCGTGGACGCGCACGTAGACGGTGGCCTCGAAGTTCAGGAGATCGTCGGGGCTGCCGATGAAGCCGTTCTCGAGGGCGCCGTCACGCCAGGTGAAGGACTGCTCGCCGCCGCCGGGACGGAGGTGGAGCCGCACCGTCTTTCCAGCGGGCTTGCCGCTCGCGTACGTGACGCGGTGGCCGTTGGTCGACCAGTAGGGGACGCCGGATTCGAGGCCTGGCGTGGCCTCGTCGCCTTCCATGTCGAAGAATGGCTCGGAGCCAGTGGGGTCGCCGTCGCCGAGGTGGAAGCTGCTGCCGGAGGGCTCGGAGGGGAACAGCATCCCCACCCCGTTCGGACCGACCTCCGCCACGGGAGCGGGAGGAGCGGCCGGGGCGGCGAGCGCCGGAGCGGCGGTGCCAATGACGAGCGCGGAGATGAACGAAGCTCTGAAGAAGTTTGGAATCGTCATGGAGGGCGCGAACCACGTGCGGTGACGAGATCATCCCGAAGGGGGAACAGCGGAGCCTCCGGGTAGGCGAGCACGCGGATCCATGCGCGGAGCCCGTTCGGCTGACCTCCTGGGAGCGTGCGTGCTCCGCACAGCCGACGCGCCGAGCTTCTCACTCGGGGAAGTCCTTCGGCCGCGGCGGCTCGACCAGCGGAACGCTCCTCCTGGACGAGAGGAGCACGGAGCTCTCGACGTCGGCGCGCGCACCGCGCTCCGACCACGAAGGTCGCGGAAGCGCCGCCTGCGACGCTGCCGATGATGTCGATCACAGCGTGTCCGCGCATGGCCGTGGAGGCCTACTTGGCGCTCAACCATGCCCCCGGATTTCACAAGGCCAACGTGAGGGACTACTCCGCCCCTGAGTTGCTCAGTGCGCTGCGCATCGAGTCGATGGTCTGGGCAGCGGTCGCCTTCTTTTCATTCAAGGCGGGAGCGGCGTTGGGGCGCCGTCGAGTCGGGCGGCTGTCTCATCCGCTGCCCGCGCAAGGGCGTGAAGACGCGCTCCGAGGCTCGGTACGCCCTCCCCGTTGTCACGCGAAGGTTCACAGCGGCGACACCAGCCGTGTTAGTCAGCGTTTTCATGAAAAACCCCTAGCTTGGACTCTCATCCCGCTTGTCACGACACTCGCTTGCAGCCCCGCGGATATGGATTTGGAAGACGAGCTGGGCCAATCCCCCCAGGCGGCCGTGACGCCGCTCCGCGCGAAGGCGCTCGGCCGGATGCGAAACGCTGCGAAGTATTTTCATGACCAGGTGGCGCGCCACGGCGGGTATGCGTGGCATCACAACGCCAGTGACTTGAGCGAGCGCTGGGGCGACATCCAACTGGACGAAGATCAGATCATGATTCAATCCCCGGGGACGGCGGACGTGGCGATTGCCTTTGTCGAGGCCGCCCTCGCCGACCCGGCCACCCCCGCGCTGAAGACCTATGCGCAGGACGCGGCGATGGCGCTGCGCCACGGGCAGGTCAAATCGGGGGGCTGGCGGCTGTACGCGGACTTCAAGCCCACGCCGGTCCTGAGGGCGTGCTACCTCAACACCACGGCGAGCTGCGGGTGCGGCGGCTGCACGACCACGGTCTATGACGACCAGGTCACCCAGAACGCGCTCATCGCGATGATGCGCACCGACCAACTCCTCGGCTTCGCGAATCCGGCCATCTCCAGCGCCTCCGCGTACGCCCGCGCGAGAGTGCAGACCTCACAGTTCCCGACGCACGGCGGTTTTCCCCAGGGGTTCTCGGGCCCCGTCGCCGCGCGGCCGGCGCTCACCGCGAGCTATCCGCCCTCAGTGGGAACCTCATGCGGTCTCGCCCACTGCTACGCGAACGCCTACACCACGGAGTACTGGGACGAACCGACGCTGAACGACAACCTCGCGTCGGCCTTCGTGGAGATGCTGTATTGGGCAGGAGAAGTCTACCCGGCGCAGGCGTCGACCTATCAATCCATGCGCAGCGCCTTCGGCGGCTTCCTGCGCCGGGCGCAGATGCCCCAGCCCCAGCCCGCCTGGGCGCAGCAGTACGACATCCAGATGCAGCCACGCTGGGCGCGTAACTGGGAGGCTCCGGCCATCGCCGGGCAGGAGAGCCAGGACGTCATGTGGGCGTTGCTTCGCCTCTATCAACTCGACCCCAGCGTCGCGGCGAACCGGCAAGCGGTCGGGACGGCGCTCGCGTACCTCGAAGATGTCGACTTCGCGAACGACACGCTCATCAACCGCTACATCGAGCTCGATGACACCGCGCCCTCGAACATCGGGTTCTACACGGTGAGGCCCACCGGCTATCCGGTTCAGTTCTCCGCGGCCCCGCCGACCTACCAGAACTACGCGTGGGAGGTCCCCTCGGAGCTCGCCGCGATTCGCGCGGAGTACAACCGCCTGGCGAGTGATACGAGCGCCAAGAAGCGCTCGTGCCACCAACTCCGCGCCGACACGGCCCAGGCGGTGGACGCGGCCGTGAACAACGAGAAGTGGCTCACGACGTACAGCCCCGGTGGCCCACGAAGCGGCGCGACGCCCGGCGACTACCTGGACACGGCCACGTTCGTCCGGAACCTGCGGACCCTGGCGGAGTTCGTCACCCGCACGACCACGGACTGCGTCGCCTGGAACTACTGATGCGCGGCTGACGTCGGCCGCGGTGCACTCGCCGTGGACAGTCCCAGGTGCTACCAACGCCTGTCGGGCGCGCGTCTTGGACGCCGATGTTACGCCCACCGAGAGGGCAGGTGGGCCGCTCCCATGCCGTAAAGCCTGAAGGACACGTCGTTGCCATCCTGGGGGCTTTGTGCGCCCCATCGGTAGCCCAGGAACCCCTCCCCCATTGGGTGTCTGGGCAAGAAACGTCCCGCGGGTGGCGTCCGCCACGGCCCGGGCCCGTTTCTCTCAATCCAGGGTATCCCTGTAGACTGGGGCATGCTTTTTCGCGTGGTGTCTTCCGCCGTGTTGCTCGCGTTCGTGGTGCTGTGGACGTCCATCACCGTGGCCGCGGACTACGTCACCGTCTCCAACATGGTCCTCCAGATGCAGACGGAGAGCTGGCCCTCCGTGCAGGGCACCATCACCCGCAGCGAGGTGGAGGCGGTGCGCTCGAACAAGTCCACCACCTACGGCCTGAAGGTGGCCTACACCTACTCCGTCGACGGGCAGCATTACGAGGGCAGCAGGGCCCGTCCCGCCATGTGGCGCTCGGGGGGCCGCGGCTTCGCGGAGGAGTTGGTGGCACGCTACCCCCTGGGGGCCACCATCCCCGTGTACTACCGGCCCGGCCAGCCCTCGGAGGCGGTGTTGCAGACGGGCATGGATGGGTCGGCGCTGTTCACGCTCATGCTCCTGATGCCCTTCAACCTGGTGATGCTCTGGCTGGGCACCCTGGTGGTGGGGGCCTGGAAGCCGGAACCGCCGCTCTTGTCCACCTTCTTCCGGGAGGACGGCAGCGAGTGCGTGACGCTCGATGGGCCGTGGACGACCACCTTCGTGGCCCTGTCCCTGGTGGGTGCCTCCCTGGCGTGCGTCGCGCTCGCAGGAGTCACCGTGGGCCTCCATGCACCGCTGCCCGTGGCCGTGGGGGCCTGGGGAGTCGTCATCGTCTGCGGTGTGCTCACCGGGCGGTGGTCGTATGCACGGGAGAAGGCCGGGCACTACGACCTGCGTCTCCACGCCCAGGCGCGAAGCCTCTCCCTGCCACCCTTCTCCGAACGAAAGCACCGGCTCGACTTACGGTGGCGCGACGTGCGGTCGCTCCGCGTCGCCCCCCAGGCGCCTACGAAAAAGGGGGGGCAGGTCAGCCGCTACCATCTCACGCTCGAGCACTCCACCGCCGAGGGCGAGGTCCGCCAGGAAGCCATCACCGGTTTCCCCCGCCAGGAACAGGCAGAGGCGCTGGCACGCTGGCTACGCACGCACCTCGAGGTTGGGGAAGTCGCAGAGGAAGAGCGGCGCTCCGCATGACTCGCGGCGCATTGTTGCCTCGCGGCAGACAGCAAGTTCCTGCTCGAGTCCACCGTCCTGACGGAGACGCGGTGCAGCTCCCGTGGGCACACGCATGCCCAGGCCACGTCCCCATCAGGTGCGTGGCAGGGGCCGCCGGCCTGTTGATTGCCTTGAGCCTCAACAGAGAATCAAGGCGTTAGCGAGGAACAGCACCTCCTGATTGGGGGCTTCTATCGCCCTGCCCATGGGGTCGATTCCCGCGGCCTCCACTGAGTAATGCCCTGCAATCCCCCCTGCGGCATCTCAGGCAGGTTCGGCCTGGAGCGGAGGCACTGGCGAGCTGAGTTGCACCGGCTCACCGCTCCGGAGTCTCCAGGCGGAGGGCCAGCGCGCGACAGCCCGCGGCAGCCTCCGGGTCATCGGGCGGGGCCCACGCACCAACCGAATGGTAGAGTCGGCCCTCGCGCCTCTCCAGGTAGAGAATCATGTTGAGCGGCCAGCCGCTGCCGTGGAAGAGGTGGCGGTCCATGGGCGTGGGCTCCTGGCTGACGCGCAGGCCGCGCTCGTGCGGCGGACCGATTCGGTGCCAGTCCGGGTGCAGGTGGATGGAGCCAAGGACTTCCAGCCCCTCGGCCTCGGCCTCGATGGTGATGCGCAGCAACTCCCGGGGTTCGCACCAGAAGCCACGCCGCCCGTTGGCGTAGCAGGCACCGAACCGGGGGATGATGGTGCTGTCGAACTCCTGGAGCACGCATTCATCCGTCTCGCGGATGTTGGAGGCGAAGCGAACACGCTCCACGTGCATGGCGTCGCCGGAAACGCGCCCCAGCAGCACGGCCCAGCTCCGGGGCGGAAGCTCCGGGGTGCACGCTGTGTACTCGCGGACGGCGTCCACCAGGAAGTCCGCCAGGACCGCCGAATCCATCAGGACGGCCTCCGTCCTCATTCTTCAAGCTCCGCCGTGGGAGCACGGAGGCGGCCCGCGGCCCGGTCCTCGCGAAGCTGGGTGGCGAGGTGGCGGGCCATGCGCTCCTCGTAGGCGGCGGTGGACTCGGGCGTCCAGGCGTAGAAGCCCTGGCCCGTCTTCTGCCCCAGTTCGCCCCGCTCCACCTTCTGCGCGAGCACAGGCGGCACGGGGCGGCCCGTGGCACGCAGGAGGGCCGTCATGAAGTCCAGCCCCACCAGGTCCAGCCGGTCGAAGACACCCGATGCGCCCAGGCGACGTCCGACGCCCTGGGTGAGCACGCGGTCCACCATCTCCGGCGTGGCCACGCCCTCGTGCACCAGCCGGATGGCCTCGCCGATGAGAGCCTGCTGCAGGCGCGGGCCCACCGAGCCCGGCACGTCCCTGGAGAACACAACTGGCGACTTGCCCAGCTCCTCGAAGAACCGCCGCATCGTCTCCACCGCGTCGGGAGACGTCTTCTCTCCCGGGATGACGTCCACCAGCGGGACGAGATGCGCGGGCAGGTAGTAGTGGGCCGAGAGGACGCGCTCGGGCAGCGTGCAGTCCCGGGCGATGGCCGTCACGCTCAGCGCGGTGGTGTTGGTGGCGAGCAGGGTGTCGGGGGCCGCGAGCCGGTCCAACTCACGGAAGAGCTGCTGCTTGAGGGCGAGGTCCTCCGGGATGGACTCGATGACCAGGTCCTGCGCCACGACGGCCTCGGCGAGCACGGTGGTGCGGCGGATGCGCGCCAGCGCGGAGGGCACCAGGTCCGACGCGAGCAAGCCCGTCTCCACCAGCAGCGTCGCGTCTCGCTCCAGCTTCGCGCGCGCCCGCTCGCTGCTGTCCGGGCGCGTGTTGTAGAGCACCACCTGCTTGCCAGCGATGGCGAGCTCAAGCGCGATACCGCACCCCATGGCGCCCCCGCCGACCATGCCAACCCTCTTCAGCCGTTTGTGTGTCATGGGGCGCAGCCTTGCCAGCCCGCACGACAAAGACAACCCTTTGACGTGCTGCTGTAATTATTCATGGCGCATGTGTAATTGATGCACCGGGCCAAGCCGAAGGCGTCCGGGCCAGCTCCACCGCGACCCGGAAGGGTTTCCGCCTCCTGCGTCTTTTCCCAGCGGCCGCTGAAGCGCGCGCACCTGCCCTTCAAGAGCCCTCGCCTGGGACGGGCTTGTTTATGGGGTCTTGCCTAGCACCAGGGTCGTTTCACACTCGCCGCCGCCCAGGGGCGCTATCAAGTGGAGGGCCTTCTCCAAACACGACTTGATCGCCCGTGTGGGTGCCTCCACTGAGGCTTTGGTCACCTTGCCTGCGGAGAACGACCAGGTGACGCGGGGCGCTGCGCCCTTCGGCGCGCATTCGTCAAACGCTGCCTTCTTTTCCGCAAGCACGCCAATCACGACCATCGGCCCCATGATTGCGCCGAACACCCCATCACCCGCATCCAGACGACAGATGAGATTCTTGACCGTCAACCCATTCACGGTCATTGAGTTCACTTGCACATTGGCACCCTGCCCGCCTCTTGATGCGGATGCCGAGTCCAGCTCTTTGACGATCTCGCAGGCATCCGCGTCCTCGAGCGCGCAGGCTTTCTTCATGTACGCCGTGCCCTTCCGCGGGTCTTCCGCTGCTCCTTCGCCATTCATGTAGACACCGCCAAGATTGAAGCAAGCCCGGGGCTGTTTTCCGTCACATGCCTTTTTGAAGAACGAAATGGCCGCGGTCTTGTCGACCGATTGCCCAAGTTCTCCGTGGAACAAGACTTCTCCGGTGTTGAGGCAGCCACGTGGATGCCCGAGCGCGCATGCCTTGCGAAACATCGCGATGACGATGGCATCATCGCGATCTACCTCTTCTCCTTCGTAGTAGGCGACCGCCAGCGCATAGCAGTCCTCCGCGTTGCCCTTTTTGCACCCGCGTTCGTACGCGGAGATGGCGGGTGGCCGCTTGGTGGCGGGCTCAGTCGGCTCTCCAGTTTGTTCAGATGGGGGTTCCGTCGAGCGGGCAAGTGCGGCGCCCCCGAGCAAGCTGACGACCGCCAGTGGCGGCAAAAACGCACGAACGAAGGAACGTGAATTCGAAAGGGACGGCATCATTGACCTCACTTGACTCAAATCTTCACTCAGGCAACAGGCCGCCCCCGGGTTTTACAGCTCAAGAGCCCGCCCAAAAGCCTAATGATGAAACATGAATAGACCCAAGGGCGAACGCCCTCAATCTCGATTCGACCATCGACATGAGGAATGAAATCGCATTCCCTGACAGGTCTCACGCAGGCTTTGGCCATGCACCTTCGACTCCTCTCATTACTGTCCTTGCTTGGCACTGCCTGCGCGTCCCAGAGCCCTCCCAGCCCCCGCCCCGCCTCCCCTCCTGACGCGGAATACGGCACGCCGCACCCGTTCGTTACCCAAGTCGTTTCGCCCAATGGCCGCTGGTTCATGGCCTGCCAGGCGCGCGCGGACACCAATCATGACGGCCACATCTCCGTG
Organism: Myxococcus sp. 1LA; assembly: GCA_046520405.1. GTDB lineage: Bacteria > Myxococcota > Myxococcia > Myxococcales > Myxococcaceae > Myxococcus. Next base: position 44,291 of record JBKGHI010000038.1, on the reverse strand, counting down.
CAGTTCGACGCCCGCGGTGGAAACGAAGGTGATACACTGCGCCCATACCTCTTCCTGGAGCCAGGGCCTGGCATTGCCATCGACGAATTGCTCGACTGGGACCGCTCCGGGCGTCACGTCGTGTTCGTGCGCGAGGGGACCCTGCGGCTGCTCGATTCCTCGTCGGGCCAGGAACAGGTGCTGAGCCCCGGGCCCTTCGTGACCAACCTGTCGCCGCGTCCGCTTTCTCGCGCCAGCTTCTCTCGCGATGGCTCGCGGCTGCTCTACCTGCGTCCCCAGGATGGCAAGCTGGTGGCTGTGCTTCGCGACATGGCGCGGGGCACCGAGCGCGTGGTGGACACCGGTGAGGGCCAGGTCGGCCAGGTCATCCTGGATGACGCAGGTCGCTGGGCGGTCGTCCACGTCATGACCGAGGACACCGACAAGGACGGGCAACTGTCGTGGCCCAAGCCCCTGACCAACCTTGCACCTGCCTTGTGCCGGGGTCCCGCCACGCTCAGAATGCATCTCGGGTGGAAGGGGGACAGGCCCACCCGCGGAATCGCAACCTGGAAGCAGGTCCTCTCCTTGAGGGCCCGGACATCCTCGAAACCATGGGTGATCAAATGCTCCGCCGGCTGCCAGCCGGCGCCATCGTCGCGGAGGATGCCCACGGCAAGCGCGAGGAATGGGTTCCAGCGAGCTGCGGCGGGCTGCTGCTCAGTGTCGATGCACCACGTCGACAGCTCCTGGTCGCCTGTGGCGCCCAGGGGGAGCAAGAGCATCTTCCGCTCGAGCTCCATGGCCCGGCCCTCCACCAGTCCCTGGGTTGGTCGGTGCACGGGTCACATGATGAGGTGCGCAGCATCAATGGCGAGGGCCCCCTTTTGAAGGTATCCGCCAGGAGGAACGCGCAGTTCGATCAGGACGTCATCGTGGACCTGGCGCGACGCGCCATCGTGCCATCCCCCCTGTGGGGAGTCAGGGCAGAGCAGGCCGGTAGCGTCTACGTCCTCCTGTCAGAGTGGGTGCGGCCGCCGGACGACCTAGACAGCCGCTCCACCGAGCGCGTATGGCTTTGGAACGTCGCCACCGGAGAGCAGCGCTATGTCGGTATGGCGAACACGCGCGCCCGTGTGGACCACCTCGCGGAAGACCTCGTGCACGACAAGGGGTGGCTCGTGGACCTGGGCACCGGCACGGTGCTGGGGATGGTGACGAAGGCACCACTCGGGCTCGACGCACGAGGCCGCGGGCTGTACCCAGTTCGCCCCCGGCCCCAGGAAGCCGGTGTCCCCCTGGGGCCGGTGCGCTGGGCGTCCGCGACGCAGCCCGCCGCGACGAACTCGCCGGCCACGTCCGCGCCATCGCCGTAATCAGACATCACCTCAGCAGACGTTCCGCTCACCATCGGGCAGTGCTGGCATGAACGTGCCTGGTGGCATTGCAATTTTGATAGGCTCCCTCTTCCCCACACGAGAGGGAGACCCACCATGTTCAAGAGAGCGGCAGTCGTCGCTGTGAGCTGTGGCGCGTTGCTGGCTGGCTGCGGTAGCACAGCGTCAGCCAACACCGATGAAGTCATCTCCAATCTGGTCGAGGCGGGGTTCCCTGCCGAAGACATCCTGGTCGCCGATGGTGCCGTCTACGTGGGAGGGGACGCCCACGTCTCCCTCGAGGCATCACGGGAGATGCTCAGTTCTGGCGAGGGGAGTCACGAACTTCACAGGACGACCAACATCGTCGGCCCCAACGTGACGGTCATCTGCGTCAACCCCACTGCCGCATTCCGAAGCTACTCCCGGCTCATTCAGGGACTCGAACTCGCGCTCGCCAACTACAATGCCCTGGGGCTCCGGATTCGCTTCATCTTGGGAGCGACCACCGGTTGCCATGCGACGATTACAGCAGAGACCATGACCGGCGCCGGCGGCTCCGCGGGCTATCCCTCGAACGGGCTTCCCTATGGACGCATCAACATCGGCACAGGCCTGAACAGCTACAGCCTGGATATGGTTGAGCACGTCATCACCCATGAGCTTGGCCATACGATTGGCCTGCGCCACACGGACTATTACAACCCGAGGATCAGTTGCGGTACCATCGGCCCAGGCCCCGAAGGAGTGGGGAGCGTAGGTGCCATCCAAATCCCCGGGACGCCCCCGCCGACCCCAGGTGGGTCGCTCATGAACACCTGCATCCCACCGGATACAGACGGCGAGTTCACCCCGAGCGACATCGTCGGACTGAACTTCATCTATTGAGCATCGACGTCACCACTTCGTGGAGGGGGTTGCGCGTGCCACGGAGCGGTGGGCCAGCTGGCGTGGCCCCGGGGAAGGCCTACTCCTGGAACAACTGGGTGAGCTTCGCGATGGCACCTGGAAGGCCCCGCACGCGCAGCCGGCTGCCGCTCTCGTCGTAGGCCTGGGACACCACCGTGGTGTGCTCGTACACCTCGCTGATGCGCCCCTGCCGGGCGTAGGGAATCACCAGGTCCGCCTCCACCATCGAGGACTCGAAGAAGGCGATGATGCGCTTTCGCAGCATCGCCACGTCGTCCGGCAGGTGCGCGGAGAGCATCAGGGCGTCCGGGTGCTTCGCGAGCAGCGCTTCCTTCGCCGCAGCGTCCAGCCGGTCCGCCTTGTTGAAGAGCAGCTTGCTCGGTACCGCGTCCGCGCCGATATCCCGGAGCACCGTGCGGGTGACCTCCAGTTGGGCGGCCCACGTGGGGTCCGACGCATCCACCACGTAGAGCAGCAGGGACGCTTCCAGGGCCTCGTCCAGCGTGGAGCGGAAGGACGCGACCAGGTCGTGCGGCAGCTTCTGGATGAAGCCCACCGTGTCGGAGACCAGGATGCGCGGGCGGGTCTCCGGCTGCATCGCGCGCACCGTGGTGTCGAGCGTGGCGAAGAGCTGGTCCGCGACCAGCACCGTGCTGCCCGTCAGCGCACGCATCAGCGAGGACTTGCCCGCGTTCGTGTAGCCCACCAGCGCCACCCGCAGCAGGTCCCTTCGCGCGTAGCGGCGGTGGTCCTGGTCCTTCTGGATGGCCGCCAGTCCCTCGCGCAGCTCCGCCAGCCGGTCGCGAATCTTGCGGCGGTCCAGCTCCAGCGCCGAATCACCCGAACCACGCCCCTGCTGCCGCTCGCGGCCTCCGGTGGATTCGCGCAGCCGGGGGGCCAGGTAGTTGAGCCGGGCAATCTCCACCTGCATCCGCGCTTCGTGGCTCTTCGCGTGCCGGTGGAAGATGTCGACAATCACGCCCGCGCGGTCCAGCACCATCGCGCCGGTGGCCTTCTCCAGGTTGCGCAGCTGGCCGGGCGACAGCTCGTGGTCCACGACCACCACGGTGGGCCGGGGCCCCGCCTTGTCGTCTTCTTCCGAAGGCGGAGGCAGCAGCGCGTCCTCCGGCTCCACGTCGTCGGCCTCCTCTTCGGCGGCCTCGTCCCCGGGGCCGGGCTCCGTGTTGGCGGCGGCCTCCCACTTCTCGCGGGCCTTCGACGTCCGGTCGCTCGCCCCGGACGCAATCACGCCCGAGCCTCCGGTGAGGGCCGCCAGCTCCTTGAGCTTGCCCGTCCCGAGCACCGTGCCCGTGGCCAGCCGCGTCCGCTTCTGGGACACGGTCGCCACGGTGTCATACCCCAGCGTGTGCACCAGCCGGCGCAGCTCCGCGAAGTCAGCGGCGTGCTCGTCGTCGGAGACGCCCGGCAGCTGGACACCGACGAGGACGGCACGCGGACGCTCAGGGAGGGTGGATATCGCCATGCGCATGCTCGTAACACGTCGGGCCGTCCCGTGACGGGGCGAGTCCACGCCCTCCGCCCCCCACCGGGTCCGGGCGGCACCTTGCCTGGCTGGGGAGGGGGCAGGAATGCCGGGGGCGGACGTCCCGGGCAGGGTAGGCTTCCCCTTCCTCGCGTCACCCAAGGCTTCCTTCCCATGACATTCGCTTCACTCGGCCTGTCGGACGCGCTCACCCAAGCCGTGGCCGGACTCGGATACGACGAACCCACGCCGGTGCAGCGCGCGACCATCCCCGTGGCCTTGCGAGGTGGCGACGTCTGGGCTTCGGCGAAGACGGGCGCGGGGAAGACCGCCGCGTTCCTGCTGCCCATCCTGGAAGCCCTGCGGGCGCGTCCCGGAGGGTCGGTCCGGCCGGTGCGGGCCTTCATCCTGGTGCCCACGCGGGAGCTCGCCGCGCAGATTGTCGATTCCATCCAGCGGTACGGCCAGCACCTGAAGAAGCCGCTGAAGACCTGCCTCGCGGTCGGTGGCGTCTCCGCCAACCCGCAGATGCTGGCGCTGCGAGGCGGCGCGGACATCGTCGTGGCCACGCCCGGCCGCGCGCTGGACCTGGTGCATCAGAACGCGCTCCGGCTGGACGAGGTGGAGACGCTGGTGCTCGACGAGGCCGACCGGCTGTTCTTATTGGGCTTCGCCGATGAGCTCAACAGCCTGCTGGCGCTGCTGCCCGCGCGCCGCCAGAACCTGTTGTTCTCCGCCACCTTCCCGCCCGCGGTGCGGAAGTTCGCGGAGCAGCTGCTGCACGAGCCCACGCGCATCGACGTCGATGACGGGGAGCTGCCCTCGACGGAGTTCATCCTCCAGCGGGCCATCCAGGTGGATGTGCCCCGGCGCACGATGCTGCTGCGGCACCTGCTGGAAACACATGCGTGGAGCCATGTACTCACGTTCGTGGCCAGTCGCTACACGGCGGACCATGTCGCGATGAAGCTGAACCGCGCCGGCATCGTCGCGACGTCACTGCATGGGGAGCTCAGCCAGGGCGCGCGTACGCAGGCGCTCGCGGACTTCAAGGCGAAGCGCGTGCGCGTGCTCGTGGCCACGGACGTCGCCGCTCGCGGCCTGGACATCGCGCAGCTGCCGGCGGTCGTGAACTACGACCTGCCCCGCTCGACGGTGGACTACGTGCATCGCATCGGCCGCACGGGGCGCGCGGGCGACAAGGGCGTGGCGCTCAGCTTCGTCAGCGCGGACACCGAAGCCCACTTCCGACTCATCGAGAAACGCCACCAGCTCGACCTTCCGCGCGAGCAGGTGCCGGGCTTCGAGCCGACGGAAGAGGTCTCGCCGGCCAGGCCGCCCCTGGATCCGAACGGCGGCGTGAAGGGTCGGCGAAAGAGCAAGAAGGACAAGCTGCGCGAAGCCGCCGCTGCCGCCACTCTCCCTCCGAAGCGCGGGCCGTAGCCGGAACCTGTGAAGGATGGGGCCGGTCGGCGGCAACGCGCCTGGACTGAAGACCGACGGACGGACCGTGGTCTTCCCCCGGGATGGCCGCGCCAACAACCGGCAGGTGTCCAACCTCTTCAACTCCCTGGGCCACGCGCTCGGCGACCCGGACCTCAACCACTTCGGGCTGGAGTTCAGCACCCGCATCGCCCCGGGCCCCTCAGCGAGCTGTACGGCTGAGGAGCCTCAAGCAGACGTCCCCCGGAGCCTGCCCATCTGAAGGGGGCTCCGAGGGACGTCTTCAAACCAGGGGATGCTGGCGCGGGGTTGCGCCACGGGCTCAGAGCATGCTGGCGATGTCCTTCACCGGCTGCGGCGCGGCCTCGGTGTTCGCCAGCGCGCCCATGGCGCCTCCGAAGATCATGGATGCCGGGTTGACGCGGCCCGTGCCAATGGCCCCGATGACGCCCTCCGCGGCGCCCTTGACGGTGTTGAGGTAGCCCTTCGCGGCGCCCTCGAAGACGCCCTTGACGCCGCCCTCCGAGTTGCCAATCCCCGTCAGGACGTTGCTGACGCCCGGCAGGAACCACAGGTGCTTGCCCGCCTCACCCGCGAACCACTGGAAGTTGTCCTTGTTGCTTCCGTCCGCCTTGACGTGGGTGTCCTTCGTGGTCGGCAGTTGGTGCTCGCCCAGGAAGGAGTACCCCTTCTCCGCGAAGTCCTTCACCATGCCAGCCTCGGTGCCGTGCCGCGCATCGCCATCCTTGGTGATGCCCTCGATGTTGCCGTCGCCCTTGCCATTCTTGACCTTGTTCGACCGGTCATCGCCAGTGGAGGCCTTCGCGCTGTCGATGAACTCCAGCACCTTGGCCAGCCGGTAGACGGCGTCCGGGTTCTGCTTCGCATCCTTCAGGTCGAGCTTGGGGTCGATGCCCGTCTGCTTGCACAGCAGATCGAACTTGATGTCCTTCTGGCGGCCCAGGTTCTTCAGCGCGGGGGAGTCATCGACAATCTGCGCCGCCGTCCGCTTGTCTCCAGCCGGGCGCTTGTCCTTGGCGCTCGGGACGCCGGAACCGGAGGACTCGGGCGCCGGCTTGAGGTTCTGCAGGCTCTCGAGGTTCTTGGGCAGCCCGCGGGGCGCGAAGGTGGCGGGTTCGCCGACCGGCATCTGCGTCATCGGCAGCTGCGGTGCGTTGAAGGCCTGCGGGTGGGTGATGGCGCCCGTCTCGAACCCATCCATCTGGCCCATGGGCACGCCACCGGCCTGGAGCGGCGACACAGGACCGAAGTTGCCCATGGGCGGGAGCGCGGACACCGGACCGAAGCTGTCCATGGGCGGGAGCCCGGCCGCCGGTCCGAAGCCGCCCATCGGAGGGAGCGCAGCCGCGGGACCGAAGCCGCCCGGAGGGAGCGCAGCCGCGGGACCGAAGCTGCCCACGGTCTGGAGCGCCGCGGGACCGAAGCTGCCCACGGTCTGGAGCGCCGCGGGACCCAAGTCGGCCACGGTCTGGAGCGCCGCGGGGCCCAAGTCAGTCAATGTCTGGAGCGCCATCTCCCGGCCGGAGGGCCGTCCGGGCGCGTTCGCGGACTGGGGCCCCGCGGCCGGGCCAGAGGGCCGTCCAGGCCCATTCGCCGACTGGGGCGCCGCCGGGCCAGAGGGCCGTCCAGGCCCGTTCGCGGACTGGAACGAATCCACCGGGCCGGAGGGCCGCGTGGACTGATTCGAGGGGCTCTGGGAGACGCGCCCGCCCTTGTCCGGAACGGGGCCCGCCGAGGGCGGCGGCTTCGGGGCCGTGGGAGAGGACTGCGCAGCGCCCGGGCGCTTGGAGAAGGAGGGAACCTTGGCCTTGCCGATCATGGAATCACCTGGTTTCTGACAGCGAAGGAGGATTGCTGCGGCGAGTCTGTCCCGCCCATGCGCTGTCTCACTGCAGCGCCCATGCCACCCCAGGCATTCGACGTAACGTGCTGATTTCACATGGCGGCGATGGCTTCGACGTCCTGGTGTGAGGCGTTGGGCCGGTGACCGCAGTCACCAGGCGGATGGCGGCAGTCACCACCGAGAGGCCGCCCCCCCAAGCGCCTCCACATCAGCGTCATCCACCAAGTTCGTCTCCTTGCTCACGGCTGCCTGGGGCCCCCTCCCCTCCTCCTCTCCTGCGTGGCGGGACACGTGGTTCGAGCAACCCGTCAGGCCGCGTCCGGAGTGGCGGCACGCCGCCGGGTGCCCGCCCCCACTCGTGGCTGCCGGTGGACGCTCAGAGTTCGTTGAGGATGAGCAGGCCGCGCACGGAGTCTGCCGCGTACACGTACCCGTCACCGGGCACTCGGATGCCGAAGGTGCCCTCGAAGAGGTGGTCCGTGCGGCCGGGGTCGCTCTCTCGGAAGGTGTTGTAGTGCGCCACCTGGCGCGGCTTCGTGGGGTTGGACACATCCAGCACGCGCACGCCCTCGTGGTACCAGGCGATGTAGAGCAGGTGGCCCTTCAGAATCAGGTTGTGGATGGACGTGACGGGGCTGAGGCGGAATTCGCCAATCTTGACGATGTTCGCCGGGTCCGTGACGTCCAACACGCGCAGGTGGGCGCCGTTGAACTCCGTGCCCTCGAAGGCGATGGTGCGGCCGGCGAAGGTGCCGACGGCGCTGTGGTGCGCGTAGACGTCGAAGCCGTGCACGTACTGGCCCAGGTGCCGCACGTTGTCGAGGTCGGTGACGTCCATGACGGAGTACCCCCCAAAGCCGTTGCTGATGTAGAGTCGGCCCTCGTAAACGAAGGCGTCGTGTGCGCCCCCCACGGAGAACTCGGACGGCACGGTGATGAGTTGGAGCAGAACGGGCTCCAACGGCGAGGTGACGTCGTGCACGAAGGTCACTTCGCCCGGCGACATGGCATAGAGCCGGTTCCCATCCACCAGCACGGTGTGCGCCCCGTACTGCCCCGCGGGCAGGTGGCGCACGTACTCCGGCTGCGCGGGGTTGGAGATGTCATAAACGACGACGCCCGCGCTGTTCCCGGCGATGTAGAGGGCATTCTCCTTCGCCCACACGCCATTCCAGCTCGAGTCCCCCGGCAGACTGATGGAGGCCTTGAAGATGGGATGCGCCCTGTCACTCACGTCGAAGACGGTGAGCCCGCCGTTACTGGTGCCAGCGAAGTTGTTGATGGAGACGACGTAGGCGTGGTTCTTCGTGACATAGACGTCCGCGGCATCTCCCAGTGCGACGGGGGACTCGGAGATGAGGCGCAGTCCTCCCGAGGACTCGCCCTCCCCTCGCTGTGAGGGCATGCGCTGCGCTTCGAAGGTGCCGGCCCGGCTGAACCGTCCGTTGGTGCACCGGGCGTAGCAGCCCGTGACGATGCCAGGCGAGGGCACCTGGCAGCCGGCGAGCGCGGTGACAGTGACGGCCCCGTTGAACGGATTGGCGCGGCTGCCAACGACGAAGAAGCTCCCGCCGTCCGTGTTCCGCGTCAGCAGCGGCTGACTGTTGAGCGTATCCGTCCCTCCGTCGGAGAGGAGCTGGAAGTTGGTGAAGTCGGGGGCAATCTGGGTCCCTCCGTCAGTCAGCATGCGCTCACCTCGCATGTCGACCAGGTAGATGCCGTGCGGCGCCACCTGGGCGAGCGCCTCCGGTGAGCACTGTGAAAGGTCGTAGCGCGACAGGTCATCACACCGGATGGTGGTGGGGTCGCCCTGTTGATTGAAATCGCATGGCGCGAAGCGGCCCCGGTCAATCCAGTCACCGCGCTCCTCCAGCACGGTGTAGCCGCCATCCCACGGCGCCTCCGTGCCCGCGTCGGGAGTACCGGAGTCCCACGTCCCCGAGTCCTCGGGAAGCCAGGAGCCTGCATCAGGAGCAGGGTCGGAGTCGTCACAGGCGGAGAGCGTGGACAGCAACAGGATGAAGGAGGAAAGCAGCACCAGGGACGGACGCAACACGGACGGCATCGTGGACCTCGCGAGCAAAGGCCTCCCACGAGCGTGGGGGGGGCATGACTCAAGCGGCCTGACGCCCTGATTCCCTTATTGAAGCGAAAGATGGTTGCGGCGTGGAGGCAAGATCCAGCCGTGAGCTCGGAATCCGGTGATAAGCGTTCCGTTCGGTCCTGGCCTTGCAAGACGTCCGGCCCCGCGAGGCGGCAGCGTCCAGCAGCAACGCCAAGTGGGGTGAGGACGGGGCGTGGGAGGTTCAGATGTCGCCGCAGACGTATAGGCGGGATGGATGCCGTGTTGAGGGTGAGGGTTGGAGCGCAGGAGCCGAGAAGGGCTGCTGACGGGGCCCCGAGCAGTGCGCCCACTTCATCATCCGGTCCTCGTGCTGACCAATCACAGGGAAACACCTGCACACACAACGAAGCATCCACACGGGGTCCCCAGCGCAGTGTCCCAAACCCCGGCCGCACCCCGGCTGATGATTGTCCGCAAGGACCTCAAGGAGCAGCTCGAGAAGGACGGCGTCACGGGCACCACCTGGTATCCCGTGGGCTCCGAGGTGGACATCACGCTATGAGCCACGATGCCGTGGAGGTGGCCCGGTACAACATGTCCCTCCCCCTCCGCTCCAGCCAGGAGGGGATGGCGCGCCAGGATGAGTACCAGGCCGACCATGTGGCCAACATCTGCGTGGCGTACCGTGTGCTCGGCATCTGCTCGCTGTTACAGGACGCGAACATGGAGGAGTTCGCGGAGCTGCTCTGCAAAGCGGGTCAGGCCCGGCACCACCTTCTGACGCTCGCGCGGACGCAGCCGCTCCCGGCTGAGCGCCTTCCGGGAAGCGACAACGTTGGATTCAGCGACGCCTTGACCGCGGGGGACATGGCCACCGCGCGAGCCATCGCGGGGCTCTCAGCGAACCGCTATCAGGAGGGCCTGGAGTACGAAGAGGACTTTCTCTTCTCCCATTTCCTTCAGCAGATGTTGGGTGTTCCCCGCGATACGGATGCTCTCCACGGAGTGCTGGCGCATTGGGAGACCGTCCTGGAGGGAGGGCTCGATCCTCGGCGCGAGGCCTGTCTGGCGCTGCTCCAAAAGGATGCCGATGGCTTCAGTGCCGCGTTCGAGGCGCTCGTGATTGAGCGGAAGCGGGAGTTCAGTGAGTCCCGTCGACGGCTCGACTTCGATGCGGAGGTAGGGGCCACGACGGGCCAGCTCTATGTCGATGGACTGGCCCTGTTGAGGGTCGCGGAGTTGGAAGGATTGCCGCCCTCCCCTCCCTTCGAATTCGCCCCCGCATTGGCGAGAGTGCCAGCAAACACCCCGCTGCCCCGAGCAGATGCCTGGAAGGAATCGCTCGAATAACAGCCTGTGTGAAGTCTGATTCCGATATCAAGCTGGAGCAGCGGGGGCTTGGAGTGAGGCGGCCCCCGCTGCCTCCGATGGCGCGCGCGCCAAGGAGAGCGGAACCTGCGGCGGCCGTCCCTGCTGGCCCCCTGGGGCCCGGAGATTTTCTCGCGACGATTTGCAACGCCTTGAAGTGGCCGGTGTCCCCCCTGTGATGGTGGAAGGAAACCCCTGAGGAGGACACACCATGCATCACGGAATGAAGCTGGCCCTGGTCGCGCTGACGCTCGTGGGAGCCCCTGTGTTCGCGGAGGAGGCGAAGCCGGGCCCGGCCGTTGAAGCCGCTGGACAGACGACCCTGACGTTGAAGAAGGGCGGACACCAACTGCTGAATGTACCGGGAATCGCCCGCGTCGCCGTGGGTGATCCCACCGTGGCGAACATCGAGCTTGGGGGCAAAGACGTGTTGAAGGTGACGGGAAGCAAGGCCGGCGAGACGGAACTCATCACCTGGGCGGGCCCGGAGCACACGCTCCGCAGCTACCGAATCGTCGTTCGGGACTGAGGCACGCGCCTCGGAGCGCGGTGCCCCCGGCGCTCAGGGCAGCCTGTCCAGGCTGCCGAGATTTGACCCACGCCATGACGCAGGTGCCCCCCTTCATCCCCGCGTGTCCGGAGGAGAACCTGCTCGCGGTGCATCCCATCCAAGAGGCGCGCTCAGAAACCGCCGAAGCACATCCGCGCCGCACGGGCCCGAGGGCTCGCGCCCGCCCCGGAGCAGCGCTCTGCTTCAATGGACGCACTCATGACCGCTTTCTTCCTTCCGGCATTATCACCCCTGCACTACCGGATCCGGCTCGTGGCAGCAGCCCTCGCCCTGCTGGCGTTGATGGCAGGCGGCGGAGTCGCCCTGTGGCGTCTTCCGTCGCCCGAGACATCGTCTGACCCTGACGCACAACTGCGGGCGGCCCTGGCTTCCGCGGCCGGTGCGCCCACAACAGTCTCACACTCTCCCCTGCGCATGGGCGAGGTGCGTGAGTTGATCGTCCCAGGACTCCGCCGCGTCGCGGTGAGCGCCCCTGCGGTCCTGAGCGTGGAACCCCAGGGCGATGGGAAGCTTCGCCTCACCGGAGCGGTGGAAGGCACCACGTACCTGGTGACCTGGACCGGTGAGGCGTTCGAGATGAAAATCATCTCGGTGACAGTCACCGCGCACTGACCCTCGCGTCACCCTACCGCGATGGCTTCAATCTCGATCAGCAGTGCCGGGTCTGACAGCGACTTCACGATGAGCAACGTGGTCGCGGGCGGCGGCGACGCAAGTGCGCCTGCGCCGGCGGCCATGAAGCCCGGCAAATGCGCGGCGTCCGTCAGGTAAATCGTAGACTTGACGATGTTCCGGTGGGTCATGCCGGCCTGCTGCAGCAGCGCGTTGAGGTTCGCGAGCGCTTGTCGCGCTTGCGCCTCGACCCCCTGAGGAACGCTACCGTCCGGAGCGACGCCGACCTGGCCCGAGATGTACAGCGTGCGCTTCGCGTCGGTGACCTCGATAGCCTGGCTGTAGAATTCAGGGGCGGGTCTATCCGGCAGATTGATGGCCTTCAGCACGTGGGCTCTCCCGATGCGCGATGTGAACGTCTTGGGGACAAAGAAGCACGGGGTGTATTTCCTCATGTGCTCCGAATCAATCGCGAATCAAGAGCCCGGCACCGTCACGCGCCCGTAGCGTCAGGTCTGACGACCACGCCAGCCACTGAGCCCTCCACCGCTGCGTCCAGACGGGACAAGGCGAACGCATACGCTCAGCCGCTTCCGGTCTCCGCCACCGGGCCCGGCGTGACTCCCGTGGGCTCAGCGTCGCCCCTGCGGAAGCGCGCCTCCTGGAGAGAGGCCACCCGCCCTCCGGGAGAGGTCGCAGTCCTCGGGACAATTGCAGCGGGTCTCCTGCGCGTCACACACGCCGTCGCCAGAGCGGCGACAGACGGGCCGGGCCGCCGTGCCGAGCTGTGAGTCCCACGTCCCCTCCTTCGACACGACGCCGCAGCGAGGGAGCAATCCGGGACAGCAGGCCGCGGGGCCCGAAATGGCTCCTTCTTCGGCACACGCCTCCTCGCCACTCCACGCCGAGCAGAACCGGGGGCCGTCGCAATAGGCCGCCTCCCGACGGTGCGCGGGGAACTCCCCGCGGCGCTCCAAAGGCAATCCCTCACACCCTCCATGCGGGCGCGGTTGCCGAAGCAGCCACTCCATCAGCGCGGCCTGCGCCCCGCTCCAGAGCACCACGACGCCGACGGCGTTCCCATGAGCATCGCGAACACGACGAGGAGTTTCTTGCTCATTCACTCGCTCCAGGAAGGCCCGCAACGGGGTGACGCACGGTCAGCGCCGCGCGGCCCAGCTCGCTCGCGCACATCAGTGGAGAGACGCTGCGCGTGGACGGTGAGGTACCCGGGAGGTTGCGTGGCCCCCCGGGCAAGCAGGGCCGTGAGCCCCGCCGCGTCCCCGGAGGAGACGGCCTCCATCACCGCTGATTCCTCGCCCCCACCGCCGGGGAGCAGCGCCAGCGCCTGGGCACGTCCCGACGCGAGCAGCACCCACGCGGTGATGGTCAGTGGGTCCAGGACGCCACGGAGCCCCACGCCCCAAGGCAGAACAGGAGCCATGACCTCCATTCACCCCAGTGAAGGTCCTGGATGGGATGCCGGTGCCAACCCAGGCCGGCGCTGCCAAAGCGCGCTTGGCCATCCCCAAAGTCGCGCACGCCGTGTGGACGGGGGCGGCCCGCCTGCGTTTGGCCAGACGCGCAAGGAATTCGCCCCCGAATTGTCAGGGGGACAACCAGCTTTCCCAGCTTCGCTCGTATGACGCCTGTCGTCGACCGCACCGCCGTATCGCTGGCAGGGCTTGAGGCCCGCGCTGGCGTTCTCCTTTGTGGGTGAGCAATGAAAAGATTCTGGGCAAGCTGGATGTCGTTCTGTCTCCTGGGAATGGGGATGGGCGCCTGCCGGGAGCCGGATGCGAAGGCGCAGCCAGCGCGCGAGAAGAAGGCCCGCGCCGCGCGGCTCTCCGTTTCGGGGACGGGGACGGGGCTCGAAGGGCGCTACTTCGATGAGCTGGAGTTCGGGTCACACGTCACCACGCGGGTGGACCCGCAGGTGTTCTTCGACTGGGGTGTGGACATCCCCGGCGGGACGGCGCTGACGGACTCGGATACCTATTCCGTTCGCTGGACGGGCCGGGTCGAAGCGCCCATGACAGGGACCTATTCCTTCATCACGCTTTCGGATGATGGCGTGCGGCTCTGGGTCAATGACACGCTCATCATCGACAACTGGACCGACCATGCCCTGACGGAGGACGAGGGCACCATCGACCTGGAGGAAGGAGAGCTCGCCAGCATCCGGTTGGAGTATTACGAATCGGGTGGGGATGCCTTCATCCTCTTGGACTGGGTGCCACCGGACTGGTGGCGGGAGACCATCCCCACCGAGTATCTCTATCCGCCGGACAGCACCCTGCCTGACGGAGGCAGCGCACCGGACGCGGGGCCTCCTCCAGATACGGAGCCGCCGTCCTGGCAGCCCGGCAGCCGGCTCAAGGTCATGGATGTAGCCGCCACGGGCCTCACGCTCGCGTGGCCCGCCGCGGAGGACAACCAGGGCGTCACGGGGTATGCCCTGTATCGGGATGACCAGCTCGTCGTCCGGACGGACGCCTCAGTCCGCTCCCATGCCGTCACGGGGCTGGTGCGTGGGCAGGCCGCCACCTTCCGCGTGGAGGCCGAGGACTCCGCCGCCAATGCCTCCGAGAGTGGCCCGTCGGTCCTGACGGCGACGCTTCCGCCCGACCCGGCAACGGTGGCGCCACCGCTGACCACGACGGGCGTCCCGAGCTTCTCCGAGGCCACGTCCTTCCTGTTCTCTGGCCCCCATCCCGTTCAGTTCGGCGTCCAGTCTGGCGCCATCGCCTCGCAGCGCGTGGCGGTGCTTCGTGGCCGCGTGCTCACCCGGGAGGCACCGCGGTGCCGGGAGTGCGCGTCTCCGCGCTTCAGCAGTCGGAGGTCGGCTTCACCTTCACACGCGAGGACGGCCGCTTCGACCTGGCGGTCAATGGCGGCGGGCCGCTCGTCGTCTCCTATGAAAAGGAGGGCTTCTTGCCCTCGCAGCGCGAGCTGGAGGTGCCCTGGCAGCAATACCGGGAGGCGCCCGAGGTGGTGCTCGTGCCACTCGACTCGCGCGTGACGCACGTCGCGATGGATGGGACGAGCACGGTGACGCAGGTGGCGCAGGGCAATCCCGTCACGGACGCGGACGGCACACGCCAGGCGACGGTGCTCTTCCCGCCCGGGACGCAGGCCTCGCTGGTGATTCCGGGCGTGGGGACGCGGGAGCTTGACTCGCTGTCCGTGCGCGCCACGGAGTACACCGTCGGCGCATCGGGGCCGGCCGCGATGCCTGGCTCGCTCCCGTCCGCGACGGGTTACACCTACGCGGTGGAGCTGGGCGCGGACGAGGCCATCGAGGCGGGCGCGTCGAGCATCGAGTTCAGCCAGCCGGTCGCCTTCTACGTCGACAACTTCCTGGGCTTCCCCGTGGGAGACGCGGTGCCGGTGGGCGCCTACAACCGCTTCTCCGGCCGATGGGTGGCGGAGAACAACGGGCGCATCATCGCCATCGTGGGAGAGCAGGCCGGACTCGCGCAGGTGGACATCAACGGGGACGGTGTGGCGGACAGCAATACCGCCCTGCAGGCGCTGGGCATCACCGCCCAGGAGCGCGAGCAGCTTGCCGCCTTGTATGACACGGGCAAGTCGCTCTGGCGGGTGGCGCTGACGCACTTCACCCCGTGGGATTGCAACTGGCCCTATGGCCCTCCGCCGGATGCGAGGCCGCCGGCGCAGCCGCGGCCCAAGCCGGAGATGCCGGCGGAGCGCCCCGATTGCCAGAGCGGCTCCATCATCGAATGCCAGAACCAGACCCTGGGCGAGTCCATCACCCTGACGGGCACGCCGCACCAGCTCAGCTACCGGAGTGACCGGATGCCGGGCCGACAGGAGAACTACACCCTGCGCGTGCCCCTGACGGGAGCGACGCTCCCTGGCAGCCTCGCGCGCATCGTCGTGCAGGCGTCCGTCGCGGGGCAGTCGCTCGGGGGCTCCTTCGCTCCCGCGACGAACCTGACCCACGAGCTGGTCTGGAATGGGAAGGATGCCTACGGGCGTCCTGTCACCGGCAGTCAGCGCGTCACAGGGGCCACGGGGTACGTGTACCGGTTGATCTACCAGGAGCCCGCGGACTTCTCCCGGTCGTTCGCCGCGCTCTCCGGCACTCCCTATACGGCCGCGCGGGAGACCCGGGAAGTCACCCTCTGGCAGCGCTGGGAGACGCAGCTCACCGCGACGCCGCCTCAGCGGCAGGCCGTCGCGGGCTGGGCGCTCGACAGCCATCATCAGTACGACCCGGAGTCCCGCACGCTCACCCTGGGGAATGGCGGGCGGCGCGCCGCCGACAATGCGGAAGGCGTCTTCGTGGCGCTGGCGGGAACGGGCGTTCCGGGGCAGTCGACGGATGGCACCCCCGCCCTCTCGGCCCAGCTCAACGCGCCGTCCGACATCGCCGCGGGCGCGGATGGGCGCGTGTATATCGCGGACTACGGAAACCGGCGCATCGTCCGCATCGACCTCGATGGACGGATGCACACCCACTTCTCCGGCGGCACGAGCTTCACGCCGGTCAGCCTCAAGGTGGGACCGGACGGAAACGTGTTCGTGGCGGACTATGACAACCACCGCGTGTGGCGCATCACCCCGTATGGGTGGGCGGACATCTACGCCGGGACGGGCTCCTACGGTGGCGCGGGTGACGGCGGGCGAGCGCAGCAGGCCCAGCTCGCTTATCCCGTCGACATGGTGGTGGCGCCGGACGGCACGCTGTACATCGCGGACAAGAACAACCACCGCATCCGGCGCGTGACACCGGATGGCTACATCTATTCGCTTCCGCCGACCTTCTTCTACCCGGAGAGCATCACCCTGGCGCCGGATGGCAGCCTCTACGTCGCGGACATGGATGGCGTGCATCGCATCACCGCGCACGGTGACAGCGCTCCCGTGGCCGAGCTGTCCGGGTGCTGCTCCTTCGACACCGTCTCCGTCGAGGCGCTGCCGGATGGCTCCTTGCTGGTCATGGACTACGAGAACGCGCGCCTGCGGCGGCTGTTCCCGGATGGGACGCTGCGCGACGTCGCCCAGGGCGCGGGCTGTGGTGCCTCGACCTATGCCCCCGCCAGCGACGCCCAGTTCTGCTCGACGGACGGAGTCGCCTCCGCGCCGGATGGCACCCTCCTGGTGTCGGACTACGCGGCGGACCGTGCGAGACGGTTCGTTCCCGTCCTGCCGGAGCGTTCGACGGAAATCACGGTCCCTTCCGAGTCGGGGCTCGAACTCTACGTCTTCGACTCGCAGGGCCGTCACCTGCGCACCGTGGACACGGTGACGCGCGCGGCGCTGCATACCTTCACGTATGACCCGGAGGGACGGCTGACGGGGGTGACGGACCTCAATGGCCAGCTCACCGAGGTGGAGCGTGACGTCGCCGGGGTGCCCGTCGCCATCGTCGCGCCACATGGCCAGCGGACCACCTTGGGCGTGGACACGAATGGCTTCCTGTCGTCGGTCACGAATCCGGCGGGAGAGGCCATCACCCTGGGGTACACGGCGTCCGGACTCCTCACGTCGATGGTCGACGCGCGGCTGGGCGCGCACACCTTCACGTACGACACTGTCGGACGGCTGGTGCGGGATGACTTCCCGTCGGGAGGATGGAAGGAGCTGACGCGCACGAGGACCGCCACGGGCCATGACGTGTCCCTTTCGACGGGGCTGGGTCGGGTGACGCGCTACCGCGTCCAGGCCGCGGGGGATGGCTCGCAGGTGCGAACGACGACGTACCCCTCGGGCGTCTCCGACACCACGACGCTGCGAACCGATGGCTCCATGAGCTACACCACGGCGAACGGGATGAGCGTCAGCCTGCTCCCGGGGGTGGACCCGCGCTTCGGAATGCAGAGCCCCCTCATGCGCCAGCAGACGGTGAGGACGCCGTCGGGACTGACCTCCCAGACGGGGCACACCCGCACCGTGTCGCTCGTGCAGGGAGGAACCCTCCTGGACCTCGACACCCTCACGGACACCTTCACGGTGAACGGCCGGGTCCACACCTCGCACTACGACGCCAGCACGCGTGAGTGGCTGATGACCACGCCTCTGGGACGGACCGCCACGACGCGCCTCGATGCCCAGGGACGGGTGGTCCGGCAGGAGGTGCCGGGCGAGCTGCCCGTTCTGTATGACTATGACACCCTCGGGCGGCTCGAGTCCGTCCAGCAAGGAACGCGGATCGGGCTGATGACGTACGACACGGCGGGCCTGCTCTCAAGCGTCACCGACGCGAGCGGGAGGACGTCCAGCTACACCCATGACCTGGCGGGCCGCCTCGCGGGAATCTCGCTTCCTGGCAACCGTCAGGTCGGCCTGAGCATGGACGCGCACGGGAACCTCACCTCGCTGACGCCCCCGGGCCGTCCTGCCCACGCCTTCAACTACTCGCCGGCGGACGCCGTCAGCAGCTACACGTCGCCCGCGGTCCCCGGAGGAAGCCCTCCGAAGGTGTTTGGCTACGACCTGGACGAGGCGCTGACGAGCGTCACCCTGCCGGACGGCACGGCCATGTCGTATGGCTACGACGCGGCGGGGCGCATCGAAACCATCCAGTCGCCCACCTTCACGCGAACCCTGGGCTACCGCCCCGGCAGCGGGCAGCTCGGCCACATCACGAACGTGGGTGGCGCGAGCCTGGCCTTCACGCACGACGGCGACCTGTTGACCGGCGTGACCTGGTCGGGCGCCATCCAGGGCAGCGTCGGCTACACCTACAACGCCGATTTCCAGGTGGCCTCGCTTCGCGTCAACGCGAACGGGACGCCAATGGACTATCGCTATGACGACGACGGCCTGCTCACCGGCGTGGGGCCGCTGGCGATGGCGCGTGCTTCCGACACCGACGTGATTACCGGAACGACGCTGCAATCCGTCACCACGTCCCACGGCTACAACGCGTATGGCGAGCTGGACTCCCAGACGGCCGCCGTCAGCGGCACCTCGCTCCTGAGCGACGCCGTCGTGACGCGCGACGACCTGGGCCGTGTCACCGACCGGACCGAAATGGTGCTGGGCGTGACGAAGTCGTACCACTACACCTACGACGTCGCCGGGCGGCTGGAGTCCGTCGCCGTGGATGGCCAGACGCCCACGACGTATGGCTATGACGCCAACGGGAATCGCACGCAGGTGGTGGAGGGCGGCGTGACGCGAACCGCCACCTACGACGCGCAGGACCGGCTGCTCACCTCGGGGGACACGACGTACACGTCGGGGCCGAACGGCGACCTCCAGCAGAAGATGCGCGCGGGAGCCAGCCGGCCCACCGAGTACCTCTACGATGCGACGGGGGCACTCACCGGAGTCGTGCTCGAGGACAACACCCGGGTGGACTACGTCCTGGATGCGCTCGGGCGCCGCGTGGGCAGGAAGGTGAACGGCACCCTCACGAAGGGTTTCCTCTACGACGGGGCACTGCGCGTCGTGGCCGAGCTGGACGGCAATGGCCAGGTGGTGAGCCGCTTCATCTACGCGACGCGGGGCCATGCTCCGGACGCCATGGTGAAGGGGGGGGTGACATACCGCATCCTCAGCGACGCCCACGGGAGCCCTCGCCTCGTCGTCAACGCCGCATCGGGCGCCGTCGCGCAGCGGATGGACTACGACGTCTGGGGCCGGGTGCTGAACGATACCGCTCCTGGCTTCCAGCCCTTCGGCTACGCGGGGGGCCTCTATGACGGGGCCACGGGCCTGACGCGCTTCGGTGTTCGTGACTACGACGCCGAGGTGGGCCGCTGGACGACGAAGGACCCCATCCGCTTCGCGGGCGGAGACACCAACCTCTATGCGTACGTGGGGAACGACCCCATCAACCTCATCGACCCGACCGGGCTCAGTGCGACATCGCTGGCCAGGTGCTTTGGCAAGGGACTGGTCGCGGGGGCGATTGGCGCCGTCGCCATGGTCGCAATCGGCGCGTTGGCGGCGACCGTCCTTCCCGTCGCCGCGGTCACGGGAACAATGATTGCCCTGGGCGTCATCGGCGGCATGGCGCTCGGCTTCGATATCGGCGCGAAGGCCAGCATGGGGCACTGGGATGCCGTGGCGTATGACGTAGGTTCCGCGGTCGGAGGTCTGGCCGTCGGAGGGGCGAGCGGACGCATGGCCACGAGAGCATTCAATGGGGTGGAGAGTCCCAAGTGGAGTTTGAGCTCGGACAGGGCCCAGGGCTACAATCCAAAGATGGGGACCTTCTCGAAGTGGCTGGGAACCGGCCTCAATCCCGGCAGCGCCGCGGCAGCCAATGGCTTCGGGGGCTCTGCGGGCGCCATCGGGGCAAGGCAAGGAGGGTGTGCCGGTGATTGTAATTGAGCCAGCACGAGTCATTGCCAATGTCGCTCGAACGCTGACGACAACGAGGCCGTAATGGTGAGTCTATGGGACCTGCTGAGCTTGATTTCGGTGGCGACCGTCGCCGGCGGGGCACTGGCTGGTGCCCAGGTGGCAGGGGGCGGCATCGGCCGGTACGCGCTCGGCATGGTCCTGGGGCTCCTGTTGGGAGGCCTGTCCATGACCGCCATCAGGAGGGTCGGGGCGCGTGTATTCCGGCCCCTCCCGCCTGACGGCGAGGCCACGAAAACTCCTGCGCGGCTGCCGCTTACGTATCTGGCGGCGGCCGTGTGGGTCGTGTGTCCCAGCCCGATGCTGAGCCAATGGATCGCGGAGCGCATCATCCGCGCCGTCTTTCCCTAGTGGCGATTCGCCTCCTCGGGGACTCGCCGTTGCCGAGTCCCCGAGATGTCTCTGGGGGCTCGGCGCACCCGGCAACACGCACGGGGCTGAGCCCGCGGATGGCATGACCTCCCCCGCGCCCGAAGTCGCCGCGAAGCTGGAGCGGCAGCCGCCCGCCACCCCTGGTGTCGGGCACCCGCTCTCACAGTCCGGAGAGTGGCGCCGCGAGAGCCGCTGCCTCTAGGGTTCCGCGCACCTGCTTCCCGAGGACACTCGCCATGATGCTCACGACCGCCCTGCTCCTGCTCACTCTCAGCGCCGCGCCGGCCCAGCCCGCCGCGAAGAAGCTCGAGTTCGACAAGCACTACCTCGTCCTGCTCGAGCGCGTGCCCGGCGCCAAGAAGCTGCCGGAGGCCGCGCTGGCGCAACTGCAGAAGGAGCACCTCGCGCACCTCACGCGCATGGAGGAGAGCGGCAAGATGGTGCTCGCGGGCCCCTTCGACGAGCAGGACGACGTGGGCATGCGCGGCGCGTGCATCTACCGCACCGCCACCAAGGCGGAGGCGAAGCAGCTCGCCGAACAGGACCCGATGGTGAAGGCCGGCCGGCTGCGGGTGCAGGTCATGGCCTGGTACACGGAGAAGGGCTACCTGGCGTTCCCCCTGGCCCCGCCCGTCGAGGAGGCGAAGGACGCAGACAAGTAGCGCCCAGCCGCGCCTCCCCGACGATGCGTCGGACTTCTCAGTTCCAGAGTTCCCGCGAGAGCAGGTCCACCATCGCGACGGCGGCCTCCGGCTCGGGCAGCCCCAGCGCCCGCAGGAGCGCCGCATCGGTCGGCGCGGCGACCTCCGCACGCAGCGCCTCCACCGCCCGCTGACGTGCCGCGCGCACCGCCTCCCGCTCGGCGGACGGCAGGCGCGCGACCGCCCAACGGTCAATGGCCCAGGACAGGTCCGCGTGCCGGGTCTCGTCCTCGGCGATACGGACCATCGCCTCGCGCACCTCGTCGTCCTCCGCGTGCAGTGCCTGATGGTGAGCCAGCAACGCGCCGTACGTCTCGCGCACGCAGCCCTCCACCGCGTTGTCCAGCGCCACCTCGAGCAGCGGCCTGGGCGGGAGCGGCGCCACCACCGCGCGCGCAGGCGTCGCGCCATGACGACGCGCCAGTCGTCCACACACCTCCGTGTGAGCCACCTCATCGAGTGCGCTGCGCAGCGCCGCCTGCTGAAGCTCGACCGCCGCGCCATGAAGCGCCAGCTCGTCCCGCAGCCGCAGGAAGGCCGTGATGGAGGTCTCCTCCAGGTGGGCGATGAGCGCGAAGTGCTGCCCCAGCTCATCCGCGCATGCAACCGAGCCATCCGAGCGGAGTCCCGCGGGCCTGCGCCCCACGGTGCACCCCTTGGTGCCCCGCTCCAGGATGTGGGTCTCCTTCACGCGCACCTCGCCCGAGGGCGTCACCTCCAGCAGATACTGCGTCAGGTTGGAGCCCTCTCCACACGCAAACCCCTTCGTGGCGACGACGTTGAAGGTCCCGTCCGCGTTGGCCTTCACCGCGCCTTTCTCCAACTGGGTGCAGCTCAGGTTGTAACCCTCCGCGAAGACCTGGAGCAGCGCCTCCTGAGACGTGTCGATGTCACCCAGGAAGGCCCGGAGCGCCTCCTGAGAGGAGTAGGCATCCACCGCATCTCCTCGCGTTGTCACGAGGTAGTACGCGTGGCAGTCCGGCTCGCAGCGGGAGCGAAACCCCTCCTCGGAGGAGAGGGACTCGAGTTCCGAGTTGCACGCCACCGGCTGCGTGGCGGTCTCGCACGGCGTCCCCGAGGACACGAGGGGCTGCTGCCGGGGCGAGGTGTACACGTCGGCGATGAGCCTCATCTCGACGAAGTCCGTCTGTGTCGCGGGAGCCAGCCCTCGGACCGACAGGTTTCCTTCATCGCAGGCCGGGGGTGAGTAGCCTTCCAGCGAAATCTCTCCACTGCCACAACCGGAGAGCAGCAACGGGGACGCCAGTGATGCACTCAGCGCTCGGACGAAGAGACGACGCAGTTGCTCCGAGTTCAAGTGACACTCCTCTCTGGGTACAAGCTCGCCTTCAAAGCAATGACGATGCCAGGAGCGCGTCATTCGATGACCCCAGGGTCGCCGGCTGAAAGGTGCCGGTGTTTTCCACGAGCGGGCTCAGAAACCTGAGGCATGCGGTGTCCCGGACTGCTCGAGTCGTCCGCGGGCATCGTGACGCCCGAGGACCTCTATACGTGGACGACGGAGGCCCGCACCCGGGGACACTTCCCAGTGCGCATCCGGGTGACGGATGACGACGAGGGCAGCACGGAGCTCGTTCTCGACCTCACCCTCCGCGGCCAGCTCCCACCCATCCTGCCGCCGGACAGCGGCTGCGGCTCCAGCCAGGGCGGCGCGGCCTCTTGGGCGCCCCTGCTGTTCGGAGTGGCCCTGCGCGCCTCCCGCCGCAAGCGAAGCCCACTTCGGTAGGCTCTTCTTGCTGATTCTGATGGGGAGGAGTTCCAATGAGACCTTCAGGAGCCGCATCGCGATCGATTGGACTGGGCGCCTGCGGTGCTGGCGTCCTTGCGACATACGGCGGGTACCTCACGTTCGCAGTACCCGTGGTCCAATAAGGCGAGGCAATTCCGCCACTTCTTTTTGTCGTCCTGATGAGTCTCATTCCGCTTACCGTCTTGATGGGTGGAGCGCTTGCGCCAAGGCCTGGCTTCTGTGTGCTTGTTGGGGCGTTCACGGCTTCTCTGCGAATGGCCGTGGAGGCAGTCCTTGCGTTGAGCCGTGCACCCGGATTTCTCAAGGCCAATGCGCTGGACTCCTCAGTCCCTGGGTTGCTCTGTGCGCTGCTCATCGAGGCGATGGTTTGGGCAGCGGTCGCCTTCTTTTCGTTCAGGATGGGAGCGGCGTCTCGGCGCCGTCGGGCCGCGAGCCTTTCTCCTACGCGTTGAGGGGGCGGCGGTCCCGGGAGCCATGGGGGTGGCTGTGCAATCCGGCGCCCCATCCCGGGACCTACTCGCGCGCACGCACGGCCCAGGGCAGGCGCAGCAGGAAAGTGCTTCCGCGCCCCGGCTCACTCTCGAACTCCAACGCTCCACCCTGTGCCACAGCCGCACGATAGGCGATGGTCAAGCCCAGTCCGACCCCTCCGGGTTGACCGGGAGCCACGGGCCGGAAGAGCTCCCGCTGGCGCTCGGGGCTGATGCCGGGACCGGAGTCCTCCACCTTGAACACCACCGCATCCTCCCGCTCCTCCAAGGTGACGCGGACAAAGCCCTTCGTGGTGTATTTGATGGCATTCTGGATGAGGTTGCCAAGCGCATCCACGAGCAAGTCGTGGTCCACCTGCATGCGCGCGGTCCGATTGGCAGAGACTTCCAGCTTCAAGCCCTTCTTGCTGGCATCGTGTTCGTAATCAGAGACGATCTGGTCGATAATCTGGGCCGGAGAGAGAGACTCCGGGTGGATGGGCAACTCTTCGGGCCTGAATCGCTCCATGCGTAGAATGCCATCAACCAGACGGCCGAGCCGTCTCGTCGTGCGGCGGAGTCGCTCCAGGGTTCGAGCGTCGGGTGCCCCCTGCCCGCGCTCCAATTGCTGGACACCCAATTTCAGCGTGGAGACTGGCGTGCGCAGTTGGTGCGCGATGCCCGCCACATATTCCGCGCGCTCACGGGCCAACTGCTCTGCCCGGAACTTCGCATACCGGCGCGCCGACTCAGCAGCCAGTTCGAAGATGGCCAGGAAGAGAAACGAATAATCCTGGAAGGGAACCTGCTCGCCTCGCTCATCGAGCCAAATCCGGACCTCCTCGACCACAAATGCGTACTCGCGCACCACTTCCGCGATGAGCACCTCGTCAATCGCGCGCTGCTCGGGGTCCAGCCGTCCGGGCTGCTCCCACAGCTCCCGGGGAGATTGCCGAGAGGAAACTCCCTTAAGCAGCGCGTCACCGATAGTTCGGAGTTGGACAGCGAGGTGGTCCTTGAGTGCAGCCTCAGTCAGACTTGGGCTCGGTGGCCGCTCTCGAAGCCACCGCTCATACCACCGCTGCACGAGTTCATCGGTATGATTGCAGAGCAGTTCACCGAGTGAAGCCATGCCTTGCTCCTCTCATGGGGCCCCATCCATAGAGCAACCTAGTGACTGCCATCCCGCGCGCCCAAGCTGAAGTCGGGTGCCCACCGAGCCAGGGGGCAGCCGATTGAACGCGAGCGAGCGCAGCGGTGCGCCCTCATGTCCGGAGATTGCGAGCAGTTTGTGCCCGCCTCGCGCACATCCGCGCCGTGGAGGATGAGGCCACGGCGCGGAGGCAGGCATCACAGCGAAGCCGCTACGGCATGGGCCGAGAGCCCGCGGACGGCGCGGACGGAACCGCGGGCCAGCCATTGGGCCACGTGATGGCATCCACGAGCATCACCCGGGCGGTGTGGGCGCTGTTCCACGCGTGGTAGACCATGTACATGTCTCCGCGGGGCCCGGTGACGACGGAGTTGTGTCCTGGCCCCGTCCAGCCCCCACCCGTCTTGAGTATCGGCGAGCCCAGCTTGGTGTACGGGCCCAGCGGGCTCGTCGCCCGCGCGACACCCACGGCGTAGGTGCTGTTGTAGTACGCGTTGCCGCTATAGAAGAGATAGTAGTAGCCGCCGCGAGCGACGACCCACGGCGCCTCGACGACGCCGCCCTCCCACGAGAGGTTGTTGCTGATGAGCGTCTGGCGCGCGCCCACCAGAGACAGGCCGTCCGCCGACAGCGCCTGCCCGTAGATGGGCGTTGGCCGCCCCACCGCGTTGCCGTCCGCCTTCCACACCAGGTATGGCGTCCCGGTGGTGCTCGTGAAGAAGGTGGCGTCAATCATGCCCATCGCCGTGTCATGCACGAGCGGCCGGCCCAGGTCCGTGAAGGGCCCGAGTGCGCTCGTCGACGTCGCCGCGCCGATGGACAGCTTCCCATCCGAGTGCCGCGCGGTGAAGTAGGCGATGTAGCGCGTCCCCACCTTGTGGATTTCCGGCGCCCAGAAGTCTCCCGTCGCCCAGGTGGGCTTCGACGCCGAGGGGAAGATGAAGCCCGCGCTCGTCCACGTCACCAGGTCCGTCGACGTGCGCAGGGAGAACGCGTTCGCCGCGCCGCCGGACGTGCACGCGGCGACATACCGCGTCCCGTCATGGATGACGCCCGGGTCCGCGCAGTCCACGGGGACCACCGGGTTCCGGTACAGCCCGCCGCACCCCGTGTAGCGGAAGGACATGCCACACGCGCCCGTGCCGCTGAAGTACGGCTTCCACCCGTTGGAGAGCGACGCGAACGAGTTGCTGCCCTCGTTCGTGCAGGCCCGGTCCCAGAACACGCGCCCGCTCACGTCGTCATACTGCGCGGTGTGTCCCGACGGATGCATCCACGACGCGGCATAGGTGACGCGCGTCGAGCACGCGGTGGCTCCGGTACAGTCCGTGTCGAGTGCCATGACACACGCGTTGTTGCCGGTGAAGTACGGCCGCCAGCCGTTGGAGAGCACCGCGTACGAGTTGCTGCCCTCGTTGATACAGGTGCCATCCCACGTCACCAGATTGCTCGCGGTGTCGTACTGCGCGGTGTGCCCCGAGGGCCGAATCCACCTCTCGCCGTAGGTGATGCGCGTGCTGCACGCGAGCGACGCGCCGACGGTGCCGGCCGGGGCCTCCTCCACGAGCGAGGGCTCGATGCGTTCGTCGCCGCAGCCGGATGCGAACGTAGAAACAGCGCACACCACCGTGAGCGCCAGGATGCGAGGGAACTTCCTCATGGGACCACCTCCAGATGGAGGGGTGCCAGCTAGCATGAATTACTAGAAAATCTATAAATTCAGACTCTTCTTGACCTTGCCAATGTCCTTCAGATGACCCAAGCCAACAGCACTTGGAGAGCCACCCGAATGAGCACCGGGTCCGAGGCCATGCCGACGGGGAGGCCCCGGTTCGCGTGATTTTCTAGAAAATCACCATTTGCTAGCTTGCGCCCACTCGCCAGGAACCACCTGGCGCACGATTCGAGGGATTCATGCTCAAGCTTCTGTCATCGGCGGTCCTCAGCCTGCTGGTCACCCTGGGGATTCTCCCTGCCACCGAGGTCGAAACCCAGGCGCTCGCCGCGACGACGGCCACGGTCGCGACCCACAACACCCTTCGGGGGCAGGCGACGTTCAAGCCACTCGCGGACATCATCGGCTGGCAGGAGGTGGAGAACGCCGAGGCTCACAACAAGCTCGAGGGGCTGGAGCACTACAACCACTTCCGGCCGGGCGAGGAGCGGCTCGCCGCCCGTAACTCCATTGCCATCTCCTGGCGCAAGAACAAGTTCGAGAAGACGGGTGACGGCTCCCGGCTCACGCACGGTGGCACGGCCGGGGAGACGCCCTCGCGCTTCGTGAACTGGGTCGTCCTGAAGCACAAGGAGACAGGCGCGAAGCTGGCCTTCATCAACACCCACTACATCTCCGGCGCGTGGAACGGACAGCATCCCGACCGGCAGGAGCGCTGGCGGACGCACAATGCCGTGGTGCGAGAGGTCGTCGCGGAGCTGCTCGGACGGGGGCTGCCCGTCGTGCTGGTGGGCGACTTCAACCGCCAGCTCGCGCAGGACATCCCCGGCATGAATCACCTGCGCACAGCGGGCGTCTCTGGCGTGCCCATCGACCAGATCTACGTCAGCCAGGGCATCGGCACCGGCCCCGCCGAGCGCCTGGAGAGGTACGGCTCCGACCACTTCGCCTACACCGCGACCGTCCGGTACTGAGGCCCGGTCACCGCTTCAAGGGCCGCTGGCAGTCCATCGACCTGGTCGTGGACGACACGGTGGAGCCCGTGGGCTCGGAGTCCGTGGACGGGGTCATGGTGGAGCATGGCCAACTGCTGTTCGCGGGACTCGGGCCGCTGGGGCACTTCCGGATGTGGGAGCCGCTCGATGGAATGGCGGACTACGTCTTCTCCGGCAAGGACGCCCCGGCACTCGCCAAGGCCGTGGGCGCCAGCGACCTGGGCGGCGGGCTGTTTGGCTGGAAGGACCTGCCCATGGAGCGCGTGGGCGAGCAGGCCACGCCGGTGCAGGAGCGCATTGAACGAGAGTCCCTGTCCGTGGGCGTCGACTACCGGCCGCACTGCAACCTCGAACGGTTGAACGCGCGGTTGCGAGACAGCGCCGAGGACACCGCATCCCTGGTCCTGGCAGGCGCACGCGTCGTCGGCTGCGGGAACCGCTGGGGGGATGGCGTCTTCACCGTCAGCCGGGACGTGGACGCGCAGGGGCGGACCGTCCGCGTCCGGGTGGAGCTGGGCACCGAGCAGCGTCAGCGGATGATGCGCCGTCTACGGCTGCTTCAGCAGGGCGCGATTGTCAGCCGCACCATCCTGGATGATGGCGAACCCATCCGCTTCGCCGAGCGGATGGAGCCGTCCAGGCCCGAGGACAGCGGCTGGGCCTTCTCGTCCGGTGTCGAGGATGACGCCTACATGGATGAACCGTCGAACTTCGCGGTGGTGTCGCTGAGGTACCTCGTCGACCGGTTCAAGGCGCTGGAGCCCATTCTTGAGGCACCAGAGGGTTCGTTGTTCCGGCTCGCGGGCGAGCGCTTCGTTCCGGACTGAGGAGGCCCAGGAAGTGGCCGTTTCCGGGGCGACGTCAAAAGCAGACATCCAGCCCCATCAGGGCACCCCATAAGGGGTTGCCGCATCCCGTCGCCCCAATCACAAGGCGACCGGGTGCGGTTGCGCATGCGCGTAACGGGCGTCACCGCGCGGACAACAGAACGAGGAAGTTTTCAGACAGCCTGTGCATTCGTTGCGCCACGGGGAATCCACGACGGAGCGTCTGGAACCAGACAACCTCCGTCAGACATGACACACCCAGAGTGCGTGTATCGTCACATGTTCATACCGTGGCGTCGCCGTGCCGGTTGGCGCCAGCCCTGGTCCACGGCCCGTCACACCCCCAGCCGAGGAGAACGTGTCATGACGATAAGGAATTGGTGTCTCGCAGTCCTTGCGCCCGCCGTGCTTTCGTTCGGTTGCATCGATGGCTCCGCCGGAGCCCCCACGGAGGGGAAGCCCGGGGAGGTCATCGAAGGCACGTCGGAACAAGGCCTGGCGACCTTCACCGGCACCGTGCTGACCCCCGAGCGCAGGCCCATTGCCGGCGCCACGGTGAACATCAACGGCATCACCCGGACCACCGATGCGAACGGCAGGTACTTCGTGTCCGTCAGCGACAGGGCCGGATACATCGTCACCGCGAGCATGCAAGGCTTCGCCCCGACGACCGATTACCTGAGCACGGGCCAGCTCAACATCACCCACACCCTGCAGCGCGCCACCCTCAGGCAGTTCAACGCGATGGAGAACATCACCTTCGAGATAAACGGCCTGTCGGTGAACATTCCTGGGGGCTCACTCGTCACCGCCAACGGTCAGGTGGTGACGGGTTCGGTGGTCATCTCCGCCGCCACCTACGGGCCTCGGGAGATGCCAGGGGACTACACGGCGCTGAACCTGCGCGGCCAACAGGTCGCCCTCGAGTCCGTGGGCGCCTTCTTCATCGGCGCGACCACCGCGGATGGCCAAGCGGTGAACCTCGGCAGGGACCGGGTGGCCCAGGTCACCCTTCGAGTCCCGGAGCAATCGGGTGGCGGAATGCCGGATTGCGTATTCAATGGCTCCTGCCGTGTCGCCCCGTGGCGGTTCGACTCGACCATCAACCGCTGGGTGGAACAGCGGGGCAACCTCCGCGTGTCCACCGTCAGCAGCACCTTCTCGCTCATTGGTGGGCCGGCGTCCACGCCCGCCTCCGTCGTCCCCTCCAACGGAGGCCTCGGCACCTGGAACATCGACCTGGAGTTCACCAACCCCGCCTGCACCATCGTCGAGTTCGTGGGCTTCCCTCCGCACTGCTACGACATCAAGCTCAACCTCGCGATGCAGAACGCGGGCAACACGTTCGTGCCCTTCACGGACACGGTGACGCCGAGCATCCCCTTCGTCGTCCTCTACAACAACCGCCCGTTCGTGGACCAGGAGGTGGGCATCGAGCTCCCGGTGGGCGCGCCCCCCGACTGCACGGGCACCCTGAACATCTTCTCCAACCCCAACCCGACGGACCCCTCGTACCCCGTCATCACCGGGTCGGGCGGCTTCACCCGGTTCGACTCGGGCGCGCCGTGGGGCGGCACGGGTTTCCCCAAGTCCACCGTGGCTCCTTTCGGCGACATCACCCTGACGGACGTCGTGAACGGTACCCACCCGTGCAATTCGACGGTGACGTTCATCTACTAGCGAGCTGAGCTGGAACGCCCGGCGCGGCCACCGTGGCCGCGTCGGGACGCTCCGGCGCTATCAGGTCGGCGTGACGCAGGTGCAGGTGCTCGCGGGCGCGTAGCAGGCGTTGCTGCTGGCCGGGACGATGGAATAGCAGTGCGAGCGCCCCGCCATCACCTCCGTGTCCGTGAAGGTGGTGCCCGTGACGGTAGCGACCTTCGCCTTGCCGTAGTTGCACGCGGCGAAGCCATCCGCCTTCATCACCCAGTACTCAGAGGCCCCGGCCACCGCCGTCCAGGACAGCGAGGCCAGGCCCGCGCCCGGCGTCACGGCGAGGGCAGGCGCCGACGCGGGGCCCCCGGCGCACCCGCGTTGATGCGGGCCGGCGCGGAGCAGGCGATGTTGTGGCGAGCGAAGGCCGCGTGGATGGCGGACATGTGCGGCGTGCCATCGATGAGGCTGCCGTTGTTGTCGTCCGCGGCCAGCCACTGCATGTAGCCATTGGTGGCGCCGCAGCCGCTCGACGTGCCGAGCGAGCAGTCACAGGCGTGCCAAGTCCCGATGTTCCCACTGCCCTGGTAGAACAGCTTGTTGCCAATGATGTTGGCCGTGTTGGCGTCGAGGTTGAACGGCGCGGCGCGCAAGTCGCGAGCAATGAAGTCCCACGCCGCCTGACGGACGGGAGAGGCCGCGCAGTGGACCTGCCGGCCGCAGGGACCGCCGCCGCCTCCGCACCGGCCACAGACGAAGTTCTGCGGCGTGGCGGGCGTATTGGACACATGGGCCGCCCAGTCCGCGTCACGCACGCCCGAGCAGCGGCTGGCGCACCAGGGCGCGCCGACCTGGGCCTCGTTCACGTTGTAGCCCGTGCCATCCGGCGTCATGCCGCAGCCCTGATCGACCGTCTGGAAGAAGCCGTGGCCCACACACGAGGTCGGAAGCCGATAGATGGCCGCGATGTCCGCGTAGGCCTCACTGGAATTGCTCAGCGTGCCAGCGACGTCATTGTCGTCCAGGCCGTGGCCCCACTCGTGGTCGAACACGGCGGCAATCTCCCCCGTGTTGCGACACCCGCCGCCGCTGCGGAAGAAGTTGACCGTCCCCCCGCCCCAGTAGGCATTGCAGGTGCTGACGATGTTCATGTTGGAGGTGAGC
This sequence comes from Myxococcus sp. 1LA, assembly GCA_046520405.1. Classification (GTDB taxonomy): domain Bacteria; phylum Myxococcota; class Myxococcia; order Myxococcales; family Myxococcaceae; genus Myxococcus. Next base: position 13,500 of record JBKGHI010000038.1, on the reverse strand, counting down.
TGGCCCTGGAGCCACGTGTTGGTGGGCAGCCAACCTCGGGCCAGTTGGGCAATCCGGTTCAGCTCGTAGAAGGCGCTGCGCGACGAAGCCGTGTTGCCCAACGAGAAGCCTGGGCTGGCGCAGTCGTGTTGCCCGGTGGTGCCGCCCAGGTCGATGGTGCCCGCGGCAGAGGCGGAGACGGCGCCACAACCATCCTGGATGCGGATGTACTTGCCATTGAGCGCGGTGGCGGTGGTCCCCGCCGTGTGGTTGAAGACGCCAGCGCTGTCCGTGTAGTCGTCCGGAGCCGCGAAGCCGGTGTCGGCCCAGGGCATGGGCGTGTTGGCGAACATCAACCCGCACGTGGCCGTCGACGTGCAGGATTCCGTGTTGGTCAACACGTAGGCGCCCCCCTTGATGGTCGCGTCGAGATAGTGGTTGTCGTCCTCGAGCGACAGCACCTCACCGCGCGTGGCCTCCACCGTCACCTTCCAGCGCTCGTGCTCGCCGGTCTGCTGGAAGCCGTAACTCCACGCCAGTTGGTGACCGTAGGTGGCGCCAAACGCCGCGCCCTGGCGAGCCACGGGGACGATCTCCAGCGCCGGCTGCTTCCAGAGGGCCGCAGGGCTCTCCTGGAGGCCGAAGCGCTCGTAGCCCAGCACCATCGCCCGGTCCGCGTCGACCAGCGGCAAGGGCGCGATGTCCACGTTGGCCCAGGACTCCGTGCCCAGCAGCACCAGGTTGCCGTGACTGATGGTGGCGGCCACGCGTCCATAGCGAACGGGGATGCCCTTGAACTGTTGGGGGATGGAGACCTGCCACAGGTGCGGGGCGACCTGGTCGACGCGGGCCTCGCCGAGCTGGAGCACGTCCACGCCCAGGGCCGCCTGGTTGGCATCGATGAACTGAAGCACCAGGTCGGCCACGACGTTTGAGTCCACCTGGGCAATGCCTCGCCCGAGCTTCTGGCGAACGCCGTCCAGGGTCACTTTGTTGCCCACACCCGTGCCGGGGATGAGGGGAATGGCGCCGATGACGTTGGCGGCCGTGCCCGTCTGAGCGTCGACGTAGACCTGGAAGCCGCGCCCGTTGCGCGCGAAGAACGCCTCCCACGCGCGGGTGCTCGTGCCCTTCAGCCGCGGCATCGCCTCGTCGAGCGGAACCTGTCCACTGGGAATGGTGAGCTCGGGCTTGAAGAAGGCCTGGCTCGCCAGCGAGTTCGCCGCGGGAGGCGCTTCGGGTTTGAAGGCCCACGCGGGCGCCGTCACCAGCGCGGTAAGACAGACGGCGGACTTCAAGACATGATGCATGGATTGCTCCCTCGGTCGTTCAGGACTGTCTGGAATGGGGACGAAGAGGGTCGGACGAGGAGCTGGCAATCCCCGCGTTCCTTATATTTTCCACTTCACCCGCAGTGCGTCCCGAGGGGCATGCCACATGTTGAGTGGCGGACAGTCGCTGACACAATCCCTGAGTGAGCCTCTCCCTGGACCGGTGTGGCCCTCGCGCCAGGGCCACTCCAGTCTTCAGCTCATGCGAAGCGAGAATCCAGCTTCGTCAGTTGGCTGGTGAAGCCTTCCTGCTGCATCTTGGAGAACTCCTCGCTGTGCATGGCGTCCAGCGTGACCACCATTCGGATGCGGTCGCCGCTCGGGAGGAAGTCCACGGCGATGTTGCTCTCATAGGTCGCGACGCCCGGCAGGAAGTCGATGACGTTCGTGAGCACGAGCCGTGAGTGCGGCGCCACCTCGGTGAAGCGGGACTGGGTCGCATGCGAGGTCGGCTGCCCCGCCTGCTTCATGGCGGCGATCATCTCCGGCGAGTCGGCAATCATGTCGTACCGGAGGGTTCCGCCCACGCGGGCATTGAGTTCGTGAACCTCGGCACGGAAGCCCTGCGGCCCCCACCACGACTCGAAACCCTCCTTCGTGGTCCAGAGCGACCAGATGTCTTGAATGCCCGCTCGGTAGCTGCGCTCGATGACGACCTTCGCCTTCTCGTTGCTCATTTCCGCTGGCTCCTGTCTTCGACTCTGCGAGTCTGTTGTTGCTGCTGCTTCTTCTCGAGTGCGGCCCCGAAGCGGTCGAGCCGCGCCTCCCACAGCTCCCGGTACGGAGTCAGCCACCCTTCGAGTTCCTGGAACGGCTCGGGCTTCAAGGCGTAGAGGCGACGCTGCCCGTCTGGCCTCATCGAGACGAAGCCGGATTCGGAAAGGATGCGCAGATGCCGGGAGACGCCGGACTGATGGATGCCGGCCTTCTCGACGACGTCACCGACCTGCTGCTCCCCATGCAGGAGGACCTCGACGATGCGACGGCGCGTTGGATCGGCGAGCACTTGGAAGACGTCGAGTTGCATGCACATGTATATACGCATTGGTGCATATGTCCGTCAAGACCAGGCCCTGCGTGGGCACGCTGGGGCGGCTTCAGTGGGTGACGCTCAGTCCTTTCCGCAGGTTGCGAGGCACTGACAAGGACTGAGAGCCGCTGCCAACCGCCTCCATCGCGGCGCATCATCGATGGGTCCCTGCCCCCAACGCCTTGCAATGCCTCGGCAGGCGACCCCGATGAACCTGCCGATTGAACGGACTTCACTCGACGTCGGGGCGAAGCGTACGGCCGGAAGAGGCCCGGTCAAACCGCTGCGGTTGTTGATTCCCAATGGGTACAGTGCGCGCCATGCAAGCCTCCTGGAAGCGCAACACGGCCCTCTTCCTGGGCAGCCAGGCCCTCTCCCTGCTCGGCTCATCCCTGGTGCAGTACGCGCTCCTGTGGCACGTCACCTTGCAGACGCGCTCGAGCGTCATGATGACGCTCTACATCGTGGCGGGCTTCCTGCCCACGTTCCTCCTGTCACCCTTCGCGGGCGTCTGGGCGGACCGGTACGACCGCCGCAAGCTCATCGTCCTCGCCGACGCGATGATCGCGCTGGTGACCCTGGCGCTGGCCGTGGCGTTCTCGCTGCGTGGCCCGGAGTTGGGGCTTTTCTTCCTGGCCGCGGCGGTCCGCTCCGTGGGGGCGGCCGTGCAACAGCCGGCGGTGGGCGCGCTGCTGCCGCAATTGGTGCCCCAGGACCAGTTGATGCGGGTCAACGGCATCCAGGGCACCCTCCTCTCGGTCAACATGCTGGGGGCGCCCGCGCTCGCGGGCTTCCTCATGTCCGTCGCGCCCCTGCAAGTCATCTTCTTCATCGACGTGTCGACCGCGGCCTTGGCCATTGCCTTGGTGGTGCTCTTCGTCCGGGTGGAACCGCGTCCCCGCGCGCCGGAGCAGGATGGGGCCTCGCAGCTGAAGGAGATTCGCGATGGCTTCCAGTACATCCGCAGCCACACGCACCTGGTGCCGTTCTTCGGCTACCTGGGATTCATCCTGGTCCTCATCACCCCGGCCGCGTTCCTCACCCCGCTGCAGACAGCGAGAAGCTTCGGGGACGAGGTGTGGCGGCTGACGGCCATCGAGATGGTCTTCTCGGTGGGGATGATCGTGGGGGGCGCCGCGCTCGCGGCATGGGGCGGATTCAGCAGCCGCATGCGAACGATGGTCACGTCCAACCTCATCATGGGCACGTGCACCGTGGCGCTCGGCGTGGTGCCCCACTTCGGAGTGTACCTGGCGGCCATGGGGATCTTCGGTGTGGCGTTGCCGCTCTACAACACGCCCGCCACGGTCATGCTCCAGGAGCGCGTAGAGCCGGCCTACCTGGGCCGCGTCCTCAGCGTGATGGCCATGCTCTCCACGGCGCTGATGCCGCTGGCCATGCTGCTCTTCGGGCCCCTGGCGGAAGTTGTCTCCATCGAGCGGCTCCTGCAGGTGACCGGCGTGCTGGTGGTCTTCGTCGGACTGGTCACGCCGCTCCACCGCCGGCTGATGTCCTTTGGTGAGCCCAAGCAAGCCCCAGCCGAGCCCCAGGAGCTTTCCGGCTGAGCATGGACTCTGGAATAGACCGGAAGCCTCTATCTCAGCCATCCTGTGCCTTCTCCAAGGGAGGCACAAATGAAGAAGGTACGCATCGCGGTGGGCTTCGTGGCCGGGCTCGTGTCCTGGGCGGGCTGTGGCGGCCAGCCGCCGGAGGCGCCGGAAACGGACGTGGCGGCCGAGGGGCTCGAGGAGTCCTGTGTGTATGCCTATTTCGAGTGTGGCTATCGCGGCCCGCAGTACTCCTACGCGTGGCCTTCGACTTGCGCCATTGGCATCAATACGCATCAGGCGGCGTATCAGGCCTGTCTGGCGGAATGCCCCTGGATGAATTGCATCGACACGGGGGACATCGGCACGGACCCGTGAGGCGGCTTCTCAACGACGCTCCTCGTCCTGCGTCGCGACTTTGAACGTGGCTTCGTTCGGAGCCGCTCTCCCGTAACGCGTCCGCAGGCTGAGCACGAGGAGAATCGCATGTCGAACAACAATGCTCCCCATCCCCTGAACGTGGATGGGGACTTCTATGTTCTGGACCAATGCAGCACCGCGTGTGGTGTTCCCACAGCCATCGCACCTGAGACCTTCACGTTCGTGACCGAGCGTTGAGACGCGTGCCCAAGGCTGGGGGCAATCACACTGATTGAGCACTGCGGCAAGACGGGAACGGACGCATGTCCATGCCCGTCAAGCCATCCGCGCTCGGCCACGCAGCCGCCTCTGCTACTCATCCGATGACGCAGCATCCTGCGTCACGAAATCACAAGGCTCGGCATACAGGACATCAACATATGGGGTGCGCAGTCCCGTGCGCACCGCCAGCCGACGACACTCACAATACTCCTCACCCACCGCCGTCGTATAAGTCGAATCGCTATAATAGATGTACCGAGCGTTCTCAAGGCAGAGATAGTCCACATCCGACTTCTCGACCTGGGGTTCCGCGGCTGGGGTCGCCTCCGCAATGCGTTCACCGGCCCCCAACAAGACGCCCATCGACGTCAACAGCACAGCAGACAGTGTAGCCATTGCCCCTCCAGACCAGAGACAGACGGCACCGTACGCAAGCCGCTACGGTTTCGCAAAGCCAGCAGGCCCCAACCCACACTAATTGACACTCACGTCCTGCACGGCACTCCCCGCGCCCTCTCTTGCGCGTCAATACCAACACCTCTGCGGGAACGTTCCATCCCACTTAAATCACGCCAAAGATTGACACGGCAGAATCGGCGCTCCCAATGTTGGGCTGTCGCCTTTGCTGGCGACCCGGAGCGCGTCGCGGCGTGAGCGAGCACAACCGCTCTCACATGCGGACGCGCTCCACGGCCACCGCATCGTTCGCAACGCTCACCCCAGAGGACCCTGCCATGCCCGAATCCAATCAACGTGTGCCAATGGTCTATCGCCGCAGCGCTTTGCCAGTACTCACCGCGCTCGCTCTGGTTTTCGCCGCGCCTGACGCCCAGGCGTACTCGGCGATCTACGGCGGCGGCCCGTTCTATTCCGGTGGAACACCGGTGATGAACGACCTGCGCGGCTCGGGGTTCACCACCATCATCCTGTGGAGCTTCCACATCGAGGAGAACGGCGACCTGATCTACAACGACATTCCAGTGGTCAGGAATGGTGCGTACATCGGTGACGCCGGGTGGCCTACCCGCCTCGCCACGCTCAAGGCCGCGCCGACATCGGTCAACCGCATCGAGGTGTCGATTGGCGCCTGGGGTGTCCCGGACTTCGAGCGCATGATCAGACTGGTCAACGGCACCGCTCCCGGCTGCGGCACCACCATCGTCTGCGGCACCGGCAGCAACAGCATCCTGTACAGGAACTTCCAGGTGCTGAAGACCATCACCGGCGCCGACGCGGTGAACTACGACGACGAAAGCGCCTATGACCTGGTCCCGACCACGACCTTCAGCCAGATGCTCATCGGGATGGGTTACAAGATTTCCTTCGCGCCATACACGCAGCAGACGTTCTGGCGGAACCTCAAGAACAACCTCGGCAGCGCCGTCGACAGAATCTACCTGCAGGTCTACGCCGGCGGCGCCGGCAACAACCCGGCCACTTGGAACACCGCGATGGGAATGACCGTCGCCCCGGGCCTGTGGTCCAGGAATGGGACCAACTGCGCGTCGGGCGACAGCCCGTCCACGGTACAATCCAAGATGAGCAACTGGAAGGCCAACGCAGGCATCAGCGGCGGCTTCATGTGGTTGTACGACGACATCCAGCGGTGCTCCGCGCAGGGCACGTCCGCGCAGTACGCGGCGGCAATCAACACCGCCGTCAGCGGCAACACCCCGCCGGTGGCGAACTTCAACGTCACCGTCAGCGGCCTCACCGCGACCTTCAGCGACGCCTCCACCGATGCCGACGGAACCATCGCCTCGCGCAGTTGGAGCTTCGGTGACGGCAGCACGGCCACCGCGACCAACCCTTCCCGCACCTATGCCAGTGCTGGCCACTACACCGTCAGCCTGACCGTCACCGACAACGGCGGCGCGAGCCACACGAAGTCCCAGGCGGTGTCGGTCGGCTCGGGCTACGTCAATCTGGCGCTGAACAAGCCCACCACCAGTTCGGCCCCATGCAACAGCAGCGAGTCCGCGGCCAAGGCGGTCAACGGCAGCGTCTCGGGCGGCACCACCGACAAGTTCTGCTCGCTGGCCTCACCGGCGTGGATGCAGGTCGACCTGGGGGCCGCGCAGACGGTCAGCAACTTCACCGTCCAGCACGCGGGGGCGGGCGGTGAATCGACCGGCTGGAATAGCAGGGCCTTCACCATCCAGACTTCGAGCAACGGGTCCACCTGGACGACGCCCGTCACGGTGAGCAACAACACCAGCAACAGCTCGACGCATGCCATCACGCCGACGTCGGCGCGTTACATCCGGCTCAACGTGACGACGCCCACCCAGAACGGCGACCCGGCCACGCGAATCTACGAGTTCGAGATTCGCTGAACGTCTGAAAGCGTCGCCGGCTCTCGGCCCCACCTGGGAGTCGGCGTCGTGCTTTCGACGCGCGCGCGGAAACCACGCAGGGGGGAACACCTCACGCCGCGGCTGAGCCGGCGCGATGCGGCGCCGTCAACGGACGCGCGTCATGACGCCGCCACGCTCGAGCAGCGTGAAGAGGTCCACCAACGCCTCGACAGGGAAGACATGGCCGTACTCGGCATAAGCCGCGTCGCGAATGTCCGCCACGGACCGCTGGCCATTGGCGTAGCTCGCGACAGCGTCCGCCAGTTGGTAGAAGCGCAGCTCTCCCTCGCCGCTCTCGCGCAGGGCCCGGGTGGCCGCATCCAAAGCCGCCTTGACCGCCGCCACTCGAGGTTGGTCCTCGGGGCTCGCCTTGCCAACGACCTCGTCAAAGGCGGCGAGCTCGTGGCCCTTCACCCTGCGCGGGATGAATGCCCGTGCCTGCCGCTCGGCGGTGGAGTGCGCGGGCTCCTTGGGGACCGACCCGCGAAGCTTGACGTCCGCTTCGATACGCCCCAGGGCCTGAGCCTCGGCGGTGTCCAAGGTCTTCACCTGGGCCTTCACCAGCGATTCAGGCGCGCCCAGGGGAAGGCATGAGCGAAGGGCATCGCGCTCGCGCTGGTAGGCGGCGCGAACCACCGCTCGCGCCAACCGGTAGCTGACGGGCAGTTCGTCCCGCCCCGCCGAGGCCAGGTCGCGGCGAGCCCGGAACTCGTCCTCCGCCACCCGCCGCGTTCCATGCACCGCCACCAGCCGCGCCAGCTCCACGGCGTCAGGCCCCTGGGCCCAGGCAGCGACGGTGACTGTGGCCAGCCCCGCGAAGGCGGCCCGGTGCAGTTGCGTCGGGTCCACGTGGCTCGGCCGGTCCGCGCTGGTGTGGTAGCCGTCATCCGGCCACGTGCCGAACGCCACACCCGGAATGCCATGGTCATTGAACAGCTGGTGGTCCGAGCCCCGGCTGTAACGGTCCATGTGGATGTCCAGCGGGTCCCTCGAGCCCGTCACCGAGCCGATGCGGAAGTCCTTCCGCGGAGGATAGGCCACGCCGTTGAAGCGGTTCATGAAGGCCACCGTGGACTCCGACACCGCGTTCACGAAGCTGCCATTCCAGTCGGGCGTGTAGGTGACCATGAAACGGGAGTGCGCCCGGGACAAGCTGGCCCCCAGCATGTCGAAGTTGAACTGGGCCACGCGCCGCACCGGGTCGTTCGCGTGATGGGAGAACCACTCCCGCGTCCCCTCGAACTCTGGCAGCCACAGCACCCGGAGCGAGCGCACCGGCGGCGGCAGCACGCCACGCTGGATGAGCGAGGTATAGGTGCGAACCATCTCCAGCAGGGTCGCCGCCCCGGAGGCATTGTCATCCGCCCCGGGCTTGTAGTGGTCCAGGTGCGCGGTGAGGACGACCTCCTCCCCCGCGTTGCGCCCGGGAATGACGCCACTGACGATGCTGAAGTGCCCCGGGCTGAGTTCGGTGGCGACGCTCACGTCCACCTTCACGGGGCCGCCCTGGAGTTGAGCGCGCAGCTCGCGCCCCACCCGGTCGGAGACCATGAAGAGGAAGGGCACGCGTGCTCCCGGTGGCACCAGCTTCTGGGGAACCATGGCCCAGCCCACCTGGTCCGGAAAGTCACCGTCCATGCGGTTCGGCAGGTTCCAGGGCGGCGTCGAGTACGAGGAGACCACCCCCACCGCGCCATGCGCCACCACGGCCCGGCGCAGCACGGCACTGGGGTGCCCTCGCGTGAACGCGACCTTCCCCTTCAACACCTTGCCCGCGTAGTCCGAATCCTGGGCCCCGAGCCCCACGTCGACCAGCTCCAGGTCCGTCCCCTCGAAGCTGCCGCTCCCCACCGCCAACGACATGGCCAGGTCCGCGTGGGACGTCACCCGGTAGCGCTGCGGCCCGGCCACCCACAACTCGCCACGAATGGCGCGCCACTGCGGCCCGGTCTTCATGGCCTCCAGGCGGACGTCCTGAAGGCCCGCGGCCTCGGCGGCACTCCGCACCCAGTCCGCGGCCTCGGAATAGCCCGCATGGACGTCCCGAGCGAGCAGCGAGAGGCGCTGCACACCGTCATGGATGCGGTCCCCGGAGCTCTCGTGGATGAGCGCACGGACCACGTCGTCCCGAAGCACCAGGCCCGTCGTCGGTGACACGGGGCCCACGGGTGAGGGAGGAGGCTGTGCGTCCGCGCGAGGCGTCAGGAACAACCCGATGCAGGCAACGAGGACAGGCAAGTGACGCATGAGGTATCTCGGCGTGATGGATGTTCCGCTGACCACGGTCCATTCCTTGGAACTCACTCGCGCTTCAGCGAAGAGTGAAGTTGGCGCAGATAATCCTCGTCAGCCCGCTTTTCGCTCTCGGGGACGGAGTACTGCTTGAACGCAGAAGAGATGCGCAGCTCGGGACATTCGCGCCGGAGCCAGGCGACGCCCTCCTCCGTCACCTGGGTGCGGCGCAAGCTCACGGCATTGAGATTCAGATGAGGCAGGTGCCGCAGGCCACCATCTCCGACACGCGTCTCGTCGAGGTCAAGGCGCCGAAGAGCCGGAAGGTTCCGCAAGTGCGCGAGCCCCGAATCGCTCACCGCAGTCTCTCTCAGATTGAGGACGCGAAGCCCCGTAAGCCCCACCAGCGCACGCAGGTTTTCATCCGACACCTGCGTATTCCAGAGCACGAGTTTGTCCAGCAGTCGGAACTGAACGAGCGCGTCCAGTGACTTGACCGGCGAGCCCCCCCAGGTCGAGCGCCACGAGCGTATCGAGTGAGCGAAGAGCACCGAGGTCGGTCGATGCAGGTGCGCGGAGGCTCAGCGACGTCAGTCCCCGCAGCGAAGAGAGCCCCTGGTAGGAGACGTGGCCCTCCACTTCAAGTTCCTCCAACCGGGAGAACCGTTCAAGGGATTGAAGGTCGATCGGCAAGTCGGGGTCCGAGAGCCAAGCGAGACTGCGCAGCACTGCGTTCGCGAAGCAGCGAAGACCTGGTCCCTGAATGCGGGTCTTGTCCAGCCGCAGGTGGCGCAGTGCCGGCAACGGCGGCGGCGGGAGGACCTCCAGGGCTGCGTCATCCAGGTCCGGCCCGGAAAGCACCAGGGTTTCCATGTGCAAGGACCGCTCAGAGAGCCTGACCAACGCCCGCCCGTCGCGGGCCTCCGCCTGCCAGTAGAAGCTGAAGCGCGCCTGATTCTCTCGTTCGTACGGCGGCGGCAAGGATGGGCCGTGGACGTGAAAAGGCGGATACCCTTCGTGCTCGTGATAGAGGAGTTGCTCGTTGGCGGTGAAGCGCCCGCAGCAGGACACCACGATGAGCGTGTGCTCGCCGTCCTCCCGTCCCACCTTGAGGTCGATCCACTCAGGAACGGCTCCGTCACGCCACAGCAACTCGACGACATCCTCCTGCGTGAGCCGCGAGCGAAGGGTGACGGGGATGCGCTCGGAGTCCTCCGGGTAGACACGCTCATCCGGGTGCAGCGGGTGGCCATCGTAGGAAACGTTGAGCTGGACGTCGAAGCGAATGGTGTCCGGCAGCGTTTCGATGATGAACGTGCGCGTGAAGTCTCGGGTGCGTTCGGCAGCACGGCACAGCCGCTCGGCAAATGCGCTCTTGTCCATGGGCGCCCCATGATGCCACGCCTGGTTCGGCAGACAGGAGCCTCCCGAGGCTACACCTGCGGCGGATGCCTCAGCGTGTTCCGAAGCCCGGCCCCTTCGAGAACGTCCACAGCAGGCGGATCTGCGTCGCGCGCTGGCGCAGCGTGTCGGAGTCGACACCAAACTGGCCGGCGCGGTTGGCGACGAAGGCCTCGAGCGCCACGCCGTGCTGGTCCGCGAGCAGGAGCTCGGCGCGCGCGGTGGCGTAGGTGATGAGCTCCACGCCCTCTCCAAGGAAGGCGCCCGAAATGAGGTAGTTGCGCACGGACACGCCAACGCGCCCTACGCCGCGCCGCACCAGCCCCAATTCGAACACCGACTGCGCTCCAGGCCCGTAGTGGTAGTCACGGGCGGACTCCGGCGAGGTGAGCCCTCCGCCATGGCCAAATGGCACGCCGGCCATGGTCGCCGACGAATCCAGGGTGAGCTGCGACGTGAGCGGAACCTGCACCACCCCACCGATGCCGAGGCTGACCGTGGACACGCGCAGCGTGTTCGGATTGGCGAAGTCGTAGCCCGCCATCAGTCCCCAGAGCCCCGACAAGGAACGGAATCGGAAGCGATCTCCATAGAGGAGCCCGCGGCTGAAGAGCGCCATCATCAGCGTGTCGCGTGAGAAGCCCAGGCGCGCGGTGAGGGTGAAGTAATCGAAGGGCTGGTTGTAGTCCCCCGCGGTGAGCTGCGGCGACCCGTAGACGATTTCGACGCCGAGGTGTCCCTCCAACTTGTTGGGCACATCGAAGCGCGTGCCGTCGATGTCGTTGTAGTTGTCGACGTTGCTCGTCACGCCGGCCATCAACTGGAGGAAGTTGCCCGGCACGGGGAAGAAGTCGTTCTTCCGGCGACCGAAGAGGAAGCGGTTGATGCCTCCCACGGGCTCGATGAGCAGTGAGACCACCGAGCGCATCAGCGTGGGTTCACCCTCATCCAGGATGGCGAGCGCGGTGCGATGCAGCACCTCCCCCAGCACGACGCCTCCAATGGACGTCGTGATGAAGTCGTTCGTGGACGGGGACTCCGACTCCATGAACAGCTCCCACAACACGCTCGACGCCACCGTGAAGGGGACGGAGCCCCAGAAGCCGAAGCCGCTCGAGCGCGCCGCGGTGTAGGCCAGCGAGCCCTGATAGGGGTGTCCCAACGCGTTGGTCGCGAATGCATCCTCATCCCAGACCCAGCCGTCGGAGAGGTTGCGGCGCATGGTCTCAAGCGAGATGTTCGCGTAGGGCTTGCCGAGAATCTTCGCCGTCCCCCAGAAGATGCCGTGGAAGGCCGCCATCTCCACGATGGGCACCACGAAGTTGCGGCCACCACCGTCAGGCGCGTTCCAGAGTGCCCGGCGCGGCGGGTGCACCAACTGCGGGAGCAGGAGCCGGGGCTCCAAGGGAGCGACCTCGACACACTCCTCGGACGCGAGGGGCGCGTCCGCGGGTGCTGCGCCTGCCTCTCCTCCCGAGACGAGCGCGAACACACAGAGGAGGCACGAGGCGCGTTGCACGAGGAGCGGAATCATGATGCGCCACGGGCTTTAACCATTCTCGGGAGCGAGTGCACGCAACAACCGTCGTTGAGATGTGCTTGCTCGCCCTCGGACGAAGACGCATCGCGCGTCCGCGCCGTCATTCCTGTGACATGCTGTGAACTCCAGTTGACCTGTGGCGCCACCCCGCCGCGCGAGGAGGTTCCGTGGAGCGTCGCCCCTTGGGAAGGACGGGACTGCAGGTGTCGGTGCTCGGCTTTGGAGCCGGACATGTCGGGGGCCCGGAGCTCACGGAGACGGAAGCCTCCGCGCTGCTGAAAGGCGTCCTGGATGCCGGCATCAACTTCATCGACACGGCGCCTGGCTATGGAGCATCGGAAGAGCGCATCGGACGACACCTGCGGGAGCGCCGCTCCGAGTTCGTCCTCTCCAGCAAGTGCGGCTACGGCGTGCCGGGCGTGGAGGACTGGACGCCTGAGTGCATCACCCGTGGCGTGGACCAGGCGCTCGAGCGCCTGCGCACCGACGTGCTCGACGTGGTGCATTTCCACTCGTGCCCGCTGGAGGTGCTCCAGCGGCCCGGGCTGGTGGACGCCCTGGTCCGTGCCGTGGAGGCGGGAAAGGTCCGCGCCGCCGCATACTCCGGTGATAACGCCGCGATGGAGTACGCGATTGAGACAGGCGCCTTCGCCGTGGTCCAGACGTCCGTCAACCTGTTCGACCAACGCGCCATCGACCGGAGTGTCGCGTGGGCACGAGCGAAGGGCCTGGGGGTCATCGCCAAGCGGCCCCTGGGGAACGCTCCGTGGCGCTTCCCGGAGCGCCCCAGTGCCCATGACATCGGTGAGTACTGGCATCGGATGCGGACGATGGCGCTCGACGCACGGGGGCTGGACTGGAGCGATGTCGCGTTGCGCTTCGCCGCACACGTCCCTGGCGTGTCCACCTGCATCGTGGGCACCGGGCGATTGAAGCACCTTCAGCGGAACATCCGGACGCTGGAGGAGGGGCCGCTGCCCGCGGATTTCGTGACGGCCATCCGCGAAGCGTTCCGGCGGTGTGATGCCGGCTGGGACGGCATGATTTGAGTCCGAAGGCGGTTTGAGTCACCAGGGCCTGTTAGGAGCGAAGTTCGCGATTTACGGATACGGGGGGCCCGCCGACATAACGCTGTGACGGAAAATTTTGGTTCCGCTCGCATCTCCGCAGCGAACCCGTGACAATCCACGGAATGAACCTGCGACGCTCGATTCGCTCCTTGCTCGTTGTCTCCCTCGCGGTCGTTCCCATACTCCCCGGCTGTGGCTCGGAGGACGGCGATCCAACGCCGGACGCGGGTATCCAGCCCGACTCGGGCATTCAACTCGACTCGGGGACGGAGCTCGACTCCGGGACGGAGCCCGACGCGGGCACCGAGCCCGACACCGACGCGGGGACGGAGCCGGGCACTGACGCGGGACGGAGCCGACTCCGACGCGGG